>JAJPXU010000145.1 GCA_021205305.1 Lachnospiraceae bacterium | reverse complement strand
ATTATAAAGAAAATAACTGAAATCTTTTCACATATTGCACGGTTTCCATTCCTGTTACCCGAAACGATACCGCAAATTCGATTGCAGAAGCAGTCGTTTTCCTGAAAGGAGGCTCCCTCTATGGCAGCATTTGAAAAAGTAAAAAGCGGACTTTCCGGCCTGGACCGGATTCTGGACAATATCCGGCTCGGCGACAACGTGGTATGGCAGGTCACCAGCCTGGACGAATACCGATTTTTTGTAGAACCCTATATCCGGCAGGCGCTGGAAGACCAAAGGAATCTCATCTACATTCGCTTTGCGCAGCACGCGCCGATTATCCCGCTGCCGGAAGAACCGGCCCTGTCAAAGGACTGCGTCCCCTCCTGCATTCTGCCGGACTCCGGCATCAAGGTCTACCGTTTCGACCCGGAAGTGGGCTTTGAACCCTTCACCGTAGCCATCCACGACGTGATTACGAAAGAAGGGCGCGACGCGTTTTATGTATTTGACAGTCTCTCCGAGCTGCAGTCAGCCTGGTATACCGATCTGATGATGGGCAACTTCTTCTGCGTGACCTGCCCTTACTTATTTATCCTGGATACCGTGGCGTATTTCCCGCTGATCCGCGGACGGCACTCCTTTGACGCGGTCGCGCGCATCCGCGAGACGACCCAGCTTTTGCTGGACGTTCACTCCGATGGCAGCGAAATCTATGTCCATCCGCTCAAGGTGTGGAAGCGCTACTCTTCCACGATGTTTCTGCCGCATTTTTGCAGCGGGGCGGACGACCATTTTGAGCCGCTGACTGACCCGGTAGCTGCCAGCCGCTACTATTCGCTGATCAAGTCTTCTTCGACCTTTAACCAGGAACAGTCCTACGACAGCTACGACCGCTTTTTCTCCAAGGCCAAGGCAGACTATCAGGCCGGATATTTCACGGAAAATACGGAGTCTATGATCATCGAGAGCATGATGAGCCGCGACCCGAAGATGCAGAAGCTGATTCACGAATTCTTTGAGGTGGAGGATTATTTCACCCTGCGCGACCGCATGATCGGCAGCGGCGCGATCGGCGGAAAAGCCTGCGGTATGCTGCTCGCCCGCAAAATCGTAGAAAAAAAGCTGGACGGCTATCACAAGCACGCAGAGCAGCATGACTCCTTTTACATCGGTTCGGATATTTTTTACACCTATATCGTCTCCAATGGCTGCTGGAATCTGCGTATCGAGCAGCGTACCAGCGAAGGCTACATGGAAAAAGCGGAAGAATTAAAGCAGGGGCTGCTGCACGGCTCTTTCTCACCCGCTACGCGCGAGCAGTTCCGCAATATGCTCGAATACTATGGGCAAAACCCGATCATAGTGCGCTCCTCCAGCCTGCTCGAGGACGGCTTTGGCAACGCGTTTGCCGGAAAATATGAATCCGTCTTCTGCCCGAACCGCGGCGAGATTGAGGAGCGCATGGAAGCGTTCGAAAACGCCGTGCGCATCGTCTACGCAAGCACGATGGACCCCTCTGCCCTGGAATACCGCCGCAACCGCGGCCTCGACAACAAGGATGAGCAGATGGCGATCCTGGTGCAGCGCGTCTCCGGCGCTTACTACGGCCCCTATTTTATGCCCTGTACCGCCGGCGTCGGCTACAGCTACAGCGCCTACAAATGGATGCCGGACATGGACCCCTCCGCGGGGATGCTCCGCATCGTGATGGGACTCGGAACAAAGGCTGTGGACCGCACGGAAAACGATTATCCGCGCCTGGTCAATCTCGACCGTCCGGAGGTGACCATGCTGACAAGTGTAGCCGATAAGCACCGCTTCTCGCAGCACAAAATCGACGTCATTAATATGGAAAAAAACGAACTGGAGGAGGTTCCTCTCTCCGCCCTGCTCCCCTATCTGCCGCGCTGGTACAAAAACACCGTTCTGGAGCATGACACGGAAGCCGAGGACCGCTTAAAAGAAGCCGGGCGCTACCGGGACGTATACTTCGTCAGCTGCCAGCAGCTTCTGGCCAACCGCAAATTCACCTCCATGATGAAAAAAACTCTGCACGAGCTTCAGCAGGCATACGGAAATCCGGTCGACATCGAATACACGGTGAACCTCAGCAAGGAAAATGATTTTGTCGTCAATCTCCTGCAATGCCGCCCGCTCTATGTCGGAAAGGACGGCGGCCGCATTCAGATGCCGGAGGCCGCCCCGGAGAAGGTTTTCTTCGACATCCGCGATTCCTCCATGGGACAGTCCTGTGTCCGCCCGATTGACATCGTCATTCAGGTCGAGCCAAAAGAATACTATGAATTCGAACACGTAAAAAAGCCCCAGATTGCCGAAGCCATCGGGGCTGTCAACCAATATTACAAAGGAAGCGGCCACCACATCCTGCTCACCGTTCCCGGCCGCATCGGCACCAGCTCGCCGGAGCTTGGCGTCCCGGTTCGCTTCGTGGATATCTCCGGCGTCGACGCCATCTGCGAAGTGACCGACAACCGCGCCGGATATATGCCGGAGCTCAGCTACGGCAGCCATATGTTCCAGGATCTCGTAGAAGCCAACATCTTCTACGGCGCGATCTTCGGCGACCGCCGCACCCTTTCCTACCAGAGAGACTTTTTTGAAGAGCAGCCAAACCTCTTCCCGCAGATCTGTCCCGACCGCGCGGAGCTTTCCTCCATCGTGCGCGTCTATCGGGCAGATGGGATGCAGCTGTGGGTAGACGGAATCGAAAACCATGTGATCTGCGCGATGCAGCCGTAAAACTATATCAGCCGCAAAACTCCATACCCGGTCGTGTGATCGAGCAGGAGGCGCTCGTCGGCTCCTACTCGCCCGCGCGGTTGCTGTGTGCCAGTGGCACACGTTTAGCAACGACCGGAGCGGAGCGTAGACAGCGTCCGGCGACAGCCGGAAAATACCGCTCGCAGCCCTGCGCATCAAACGCAGTCACCCGATACATAAATTACGTACCGGGTGACTGTTTCTATGCACGCGACCGTGTATGGAATCTTTGCATCTCCATTACCTGCGCTTTTCCTTCGCGATCAGCTTTCCCAGCCAAACCTTCTAAAGAATCTCAATCCTGCACTTATGCACTTTGTCCTTACGATAGTACCCGATCCCGACCAGAATAATTCTGCCGGTTGTTTTGGGCGGTTCTCCCATTTTCCCTTGAAATTTCAAAGCATAATTCTTGTCCTTGATCTGCTGTAGAGCAGTCTCGGGAGAATCGTCTACCTTTAATTCTATTATAATGCCGTCGTCGGAAAGATTATGTGGATAGAAAATATAGTCTACATAACCAATACCTGCCTGGTCTTCTCGTTCTATGTTATATTTATTTCTTGCGGCAATGTAAGCAAGCTTGACACTTCCAGATAATTCTGCTTCGTCATTGTATGCTTTCAGCGGTGATTCTGTCGTGTGTACAATCGCCAATACCTTCCCAACGGTATCCTCATCCCCGTCATAGGTTGCCTGCAGGATACGAGCGGATTCTTTTTCCAGCTCACGCATATAACTGTATTTCGGCTCTTCCTGGATGATGCGGTCAAATTCTTCCCACAGTTCTCTATTGGGAATCCGTACACAGCCATTATAATAATTCAGATAACCGTATACTGTCATAGCTGAAAAAATCTCATTCCGCCTCTTGAGAACTGAGGCCGTCGTAGCATATTCGGAAATATCCGCTTTCACTGGTTCACCAGCCACCAACAGCATCACAGCTTCCCTCACACCATCAATATCGTTCAGAACATAATCTTTGAGTTCCTCATACTCACCGGCTTTCGGCCAGTAATCACTAATCATATTTTCCGTAAGGGCCAGTACGACGGAATTCGGATTATAAATACTTTCTTTTCTTTCCTTGTGATAGCCGTCGTACCAGTCCGTCAATTCCTCACGGGACACGTCCGGAGCCGGGGTTATTTTCAGATAACGCTGATACAGCTCATCTACTTCTGCGTTCGTAAATCCAAAATACTCCCGGAAGCGAATACTATTTGCCATATTGTATTCTGCAAAATGATTCATCGTGTCGCTGGCAGAGTATTTTTTGATCGGAAGGACGCCCGTCAGATATGCCATTTCGACATAAGCTCTGCCCTTGGTCATATCCCCTAAAAAGGCGGTGTATTTTCCCCTGTCCGATTCCGTAAAATAGTCTTTGTGAAAAACATAATCCCATTCATCAAAAATCAGCAGGAACTTTTCATTCCTATTTGCCAATGATACAATGCGCAAAGTGGCTCCAATCGAATCGTCTTTGCATATCTCTGCATTCGGATAAGCTTTCCTTAAGTCAGCAAACAGCCGAATTTTAATCGTACTGATATACTCCGTATAAGACTTACACTCTGCTACATCCCTGCTGAAATCAATATAAATCAGATTATGCTGGTTCATATGTTTTTCAAAGCCATCGTGTTCTGCAATCTTAAGATGAGCAAACACCTCAGAACTGTCCACACCCTTACCGAAAAAAGAGCCAATCATCGCGGCGACCACAGACTTTCCAAATCTCCGCGGCCTTGTGACAGAAATGTAACTGCCCTGCTGCTCCACGAGAGGGATAAGTTCGTTTAACATTTGCGTTTTATCTACAAAGTATGGTTTTACAGTTTCTCTTCTGTACATATCGAGAACATCTTCCGGGTTCAGATAATATCCCATTTTCTGCACCTCCCCATTTTGCCAGTTTCACCTGGCCGTATACGAATTTACACTTTTCCTTTACGTATAGATTACCACGATATTCTCTATAATTCAACCGGAAAATACCTCTCGCGACCCTGCACATAAGACTGCAAAAGGCTCCTGATACGCCGAAGCGTACCGGGAGCCTGTTTCTTTTCCTGTTGTATTTTTTCCTATTCTATTATGTCTTCGCAAATTTTGTAACGATCCAAACAGCAGGTCGCCGTTCCGTTTCGGAACGAATCAATGCGGTAGCCAATTACTCCGCATTTTTAGAATCGTATTGGAGATTACCCGTAGAGTTGCCCGTTCACCACTTTGAACGTCGCCCCATCGTACTCGATTGTCCCGTTATAGCTGCTGTCAAAAATCCCGTTCTTTACCACAAACCATGCCCCGTCATACATCACGACCTGCGATACGCTGCAGACCCTGCCTTCGGCCAGGAAGTACCATTTCCTGTCCCCGCCGATGGACGCGGCATTCAGCCACAGGCCGTTGTGCTCGCTTACCAGCCGGCCGGCGGCGAAAAGAAAGCGCTCGCCGTCGTATGGGATCAGGCCGTTTACCGTGGTGTCCAAGATGCCGTCGGTGATGTAGAACCACGCGCCGTCGTGCATCGCCAGTCCCGTGTACTGCAGCTGTACCTGCCCCAGGGATACGTAATACCACACGTCCTCATACAGACAGAGTTCGTTTGCATCAAAATCAATCAGGCCGTTTTTGATGAAGAACAGGCTGCCGTCATACGGCACAACTATTCGTGCGAGCAACCCCTACCATTTGTGCCATAAAACCGACGTTTCGTGAAATAAGCGAATGACAATCCTACACTATACACTCTGTACAATTTCTATTTTACAGTGATGCTCTTTCTCTTTTTTGTCATACCCGATCCCGACTAGCAAAACCCGTCCGCTATGACGCTTCTTCTCCGCCATCTTTCCCCTGTATTTGAGAATATAGTTCCGATCTTTGATCTGGGCAATCGCCCTCTCCGGCGACCATCAGGGCTACTTCTTTTTTCACATCAGCACGGTCATTTGCAATGTACGTGGCTATTTCACCATAGGTGCCCGTTGCTGTCCAGTAGCTCCGGATACGGTTGCGCGTGAGCGCTTCTACCACGGATCTTGGATTGTACATCCGCTCGGAAGAAGGAGTGTGGTAACCATCATACCAGTATTTCAAATCCTCTCTTGCCATCTCGCAATGCAGAGTCCTTTTCTGATACCTGGCGTAAAGCACGTCAACCTCGGCCTCTGAGAATCCAAAATATTCACTGAACAGGTCGTCCGTGGCCATTGTATATTCCTGAAAGTTATTAATTGTGGAACCACTTGAGTATTTCGCAATCGGAAGGACTCCTGTCATATAGCTTAAAGCGACATAACCTGTATCCTTCGTCATGGCCGCAAGCCAGTTGATAAAGCTTTTTCTGTCTTCATTCGAAGTATAAGACTTGTGGAAGATACAGTCCCACTCGTCAAATATGAGGATAAAATTCGCCCCCGTTTCCTCATGAATCAGAGCCATATCTTCTATCGGAGAAGCACCCTCCCAAAAATCAACCTCTGGAAAAATCCGCTGTAAGTCCCTCGTCAGCGGCTTTTCCACGCGACTTATAAAGTCATCATAGCTTTTGCTTAAATTGGCAGGATTAATAAAATTAATATAAATCACATTATACTGATTCATATACTACCGATAGTCCAATGATTCATCGGCTGCTACTGACCCAACCGAACTTTTCTGAGAATCCTGCGCTATCTTCAAGGAATCAAAAATGCGGCTGCTGTCAATCCCCTTGCTAAAGAAAGCGCCAACCATCGCCGCCATCACTGACTTGCCAAACGTCTCGGCCGGGTGATGCAGATATGGTTCTTTCCTTCTTCCACTAACGGATTCAGTTCTTTCAGCATGGCTGTTTTATCTACAAAGTATGGCTTTTTCGTCTCACTTTCATAAAGTGAGTATACCTGTGTGCTATTCAGATAGTACCCCACTTCCTGCACCTCCCCATTTAACCAGTTATTTTCCAATATCCATACCGCTTACCGCCTTGCCGATGTATCTGTCCTCGTGCAGTGAGTTCTTTCATGGCTCGTTGTACTGTTCGGAGAGGAATGCCGGAATTTTGCGCTATTTCCCTTTGTGTGACTTTGGAATCATTTGCAATAATTTCCAGTATTTTCCTATATATAATCTGCGTTTCTTCCTCTAAACCGCCACTTAAACCGCCACTTAAACCGCCATTTTGGCGGTTTGGCGTTTTAAAATCAGAAATTTTTGCGCTTTCAAGAGCAGTAAATTTCACGGTCAGGTCATTGCCAAACACAGTATATTCCGGATTTGGTGTGCCAAGTTCCTGGCATGCTTCGCATATTTTCTGTATACCGCGTCCCCAAGCCTCAATATATCCGGCTCGGTAAAATGCATTGGCGATAGATGGATTGAATGGCATGGACTTATGCGGTTTCATCAGTGTTTCTGTCGTCCAGTCCTTTGGAAGTATACAGTTATTGCTGATATACATGGCGTCATCTTCGATGCGGATTTGAATCGGGACACTGTCAGCGTAATTGTTATGCCCCAAGGCATTATAGACAGCTTCACGCACCCCATCCCTGGGGAATGGGTAAGTTTCCACCCGAACATCATGCTCATAGGTAATCGCGGCTTTGAGATATTTGGTATAAATCAAGTCAATCACCCGGTCCGCAATGTCGAAAAGGGAGCCTTCGACGGTGTCCTGATACTGGAGATCAGAGCCTTCGCCGAATTTCCCGATTTTTACATAACATCCGGTTATAATCTTTCCCGGCTTATTATAAAACAGCATTACAGCTGCGCGCTTCAGTTTTCCATTCGTCAATAGGTCAAGATGATCCAATAGTTCTTCGTTTGGAATGTCCAAATCCTCTTTAGTCATCCGTTCCTTTTTCACAGCTTCCCTGCGAAAAATATCGAGGCTGCGCTGGTCAAGGTCAGCTACGCTGATGTTATCGACAGGAACTGCATCCCAGAGTAATCCCGTCTTTTCTCCGATAAATTGAGTAAGCGCCGCGCCACGAAGCTGCTGCTTTGTGCTGCCACTGCGATAATGATATTCTCCCTTATAATTGACAGGGTAGGAGCTTGGACTCACGACAATTTCAATATAATCAAGACCGTTTTTCGATAGCAGATTTACATCTGCTATGATTCCCAATGTATTTTGTATCTTATTCGGAATATCCTCCAGCAATTTTTTGCTTTCCTCTACACCGATTACGGTTCCATCATCGCTTGTGCCAATATAAATTCTGCCGCCCTGTGCATTGGCGAAACCACAAATCCACTTTAAATATTCATCCCGCCAGGATTCCTTCCATTCTATATTTTGACTTTCTGCCATCAGCCATTACCTTCCTTTAAAATCTCACTCACAAACATCATTCCAATTTGCCCCACACCGTGGTGTGTTTTTGTTATATTCCTGAATTTCTATTCCAGCACTTTCTCTAACCGTGCCCGATATTCCTTAACCACCTCATCAGGCGAAATCACCCTCATCCTTTTTCCGAACTGGATTAAAAATGCCTCAATGCTGTTTATAAATTCATCATAGCTTTTACTGGTATTAACCGATTTAATGAAATTTACATAAATCACATTATACTGATTCATATACTCCCGATAGTCAAATAGTTCCTCTTCTGCCGCTGATTCAGTCGAACTTTCCTGCGATTTCTGCGCTATTTTCAAAGAATCAAATATACTGCTGCTGTCAATGCCCTTGCTAAAGAAAGCCCCAACCATCGCCGCCATCACTGACTTGCCGAAACGCCTCGGCCGGGTGATGCAGATATGCTTGTTGCCAGCTTCGCCTGAGCGCATTCGAAATTACACTTTTCCCTCTCCTATGGATTACTGCTTACAATTTCATCCCCGTCAGCAATTCATACGCCTGCAGATATTTGTCAATGGTCTTCTGCACAATATCCTCCGGCAGCGTCCAGTCATTTCCCGGGTTCGCTTTCAGCCAGTCGCGCGCAAACTGCTTGTCAAAGGACGGCTGCGAATGCCCCGGCTCGTAGCCGTCTGCCGGCCAGAAGCGTGAGCTGTCCGGCGTCAGCATCTCATCACCGAGGACAATCCGCCCCTCTTCGTCCAGTCCGAACTCAAACTTCGTATCCGCAATAATAATCCCGCGGCTTCGCGCGTAATCCGCGCACTTCTGATACAGCGCGATCGTGTAATCACGGAGCTTCGAGGCATACTCCTCGCCTTTGCCCGGAAAATATTTTTCCAGATGCGCGATACTCTGCTCGTAGGAAATGTTCTCATCGTGGTCACCGATTTCCGCTTTCGTGGATGGTGTGTAAATCGGCTCCGGCAAACGGTCGGACTCTTTGAGCCCCTCCGGAAGCGTAATGCCGCATACTGTACCATTTTTCTGATAGCTTGCCCAGCCGCTGCCTGTGATATAGCCGCGGACAATGCACTCGATCGGAAGCATCGTGAGCTTCCGGCACATCATGCTGTTGCCGTCAAACTCCGGTTTCCGGAAAAATTCCGGCATATCTTTTACATCCACAGAAATCATGTGGTTCGGCAAAATATCCTTTGTCAAATCAAACCAGAAACGGGACATCTGGGTCAATACCGTACCTTTTTTTGAAACAACATTATTCAGAATCACATCAAAACAGCTGATGCGGTCGGTCGCCACCATAATCAGGCTCTCACCGTTGTCATAGATTTCGCGTACCTTTCCTTCTTTGATTGGTTTCCATTCGCTCATATGTGTTCTCTCCTGTCATAATACATAGTTTTGTTTTACTTCGTTTTCTTTTATAAACCATTTGCGCAGAAAAAGCAATCCCTATCTGCCATCTTCCGTTCATAGCCGCAAGACATATTTGTAACAATTAAGAACAGCAGGTCTACGCTCCGCTTCGGTCGGCGTTCTGAATCGTTACACATATTTTACAAAGGGACTTGACAGGAAACGATAAACCTGCTTATGATACAGTTTAAAATCCATTTGTTCAGTCCCCAGTGCATGCAATGCACTGTTCTGAATTGTTACACAAAATGTAATTATTCAGAACAGCAGGCCGCAGACCGCCTGCGTTGCAGGCTATATGCCGCTAACGCGGCATATGTCTGTGGCTTGATGGGCGTCTCCGTTCCACTTCGGTCGGCGCTAAACGGACACCCACTGGATGTCCAGCGCCCGCCCATCCCGAAAAGAAAATACAGCCTTTAGCAGGTAAACCTGCACAGTCTGTCTTTTCTTTTCGATGCTGTTCTGAATTGTTACACAAAATCATTTCAAGGAGGCCAATATAGAAATGTCAATAAACGGTATCAATCCAACAGAGGAAACACCAGAGGAGCTTTTACAATTGACGCAGGAAGCATATCAGGCAGCAAAAGAGCTGCTTGAAACAGCAAAGCTGCAGGCAAAGGAGCTGCTTGTCATAGGCTGCTCCACCAGTGAAGTCGCCGGGGCGCGCATCGGCTCGTACTCCAGCCCGCAGATGGCGGAAGCGGTATTTGACGGGATTATGAAAGCCGCAAAGGAAAAAGACGTATATCTCGCGGCGCAGTGCTGTGAACACCTGAACCGTGCGCTGATCGTAGAAAAAGAAGCTGCGCTTCGTTACGGCTATGAGCCGGTCAACGTCATCCCGCAGCCAAAAGCAGGCGGTTCCTTCGCTACCGCGGCCTATCACCATTTTTCAAACCCGGTAGCGGTAGAGCACATCCGCGCCCACGCGGGAATCGATATCGGCGACACTCTGATCGGAATGCATCTGCGCGAAGTCGCCGTTCCCGTGCGGATTACACAGAAAACAATCGGTGAAGCCCATGTCGTATGTGCGCGGACACGCTATAAGTTTGTCGGCGGAAGCCGGGCAGTCTACGACGAAGCACTTTTATGATGCACACAGGCGCATAAGGAAGCTGACAGCTGCCGCTGTCTGCGCCTGGCGCACGAGTATACGGCTGACGCCGATTCTCGATTATGCGCACACAGGCGCATAAGATTTTTTAAAAGTGGTATGGTCGATTTTCTTTTAATTGGTTATTTTAAAAATGCCATTTTCGCCATACAATGAGCCTAAGCATACGAACAGGGGTCTGGCTTAACGATTCCGAACAATACGAATGCTCATCGGTCAGCCAGATACCAGCATCTATGAGGAGGCTCTGTTATGAAAAAACTAACGACAAAAAATCTTGTACTTGCCGCCCTTTTCGCGGCGCTCGCCTGCGTCATGACCATGTCAGTGCGGATTCCGATCTATGGGACGCAAGGCTACATTCACCCCGGTGACGCCGTGGTTATTCTGTGCGGCATCTTCCTGGATCCGGTCACTGCCTTCTTCGCGGCCGGTATCGGCTCGGCAATAGCCGATCTGCTCGGCGGATACTTCATCTATGTCCCGATTACCTTCGTCATCAAAGGTCTGGTCGCGCTCTGCGGCGGGCTGCTCTATCACAGCCATGCGGTTTCTTCCGTAAATGACCACATTGTCGTGGCATTCTGCGGTGTCATCGACATTCTCATCGTGGCACTCGGCTACTGCCTCTGCGAAATCTTCCTGTACGGCGCTCCGGCAGCGGTTGCCAGTGTTCCGGCGAACTGCGTCCAGGGAGTAAGCGGTCTGATCATCGCGTCTGTCCTTTATCCGATCCTGCGGGCAGCGCTCCGGCAGATCCAGACGGAGTAATCCAGCTGTTCAGCAGCAGAACACTCTGTCTCTGAGGTTTTGTTACGAAATAGCACCGGAAACCACCCGCAGCGGTGCCCCATCCAGACATACCACCTTCTGACAGGCCGCGACAACATCCTGCTCATGGGTTGCCAGAATCGCGGGAGTTCCAAGTTCTTTCAGCCTTTCCATCATGCGGGCACGGCGCCTGGCGTCGACGCCCGCGAACGGTTCATCCAGAAGAAGCAGCTTTCCGCCCAGCGCACAGCAACGCGCCAAGGCAAGCCGGCGCGCCATTCCGCCGGACAAGGCATCCGGATACACATCCTTTTCCTGCTCCAGTTCAGCAAAAACAAGCCATTGATCTGTCTCCGACTGCCGTTCTTTTGGCAGCACATCCGAGATCTGTTCCCGAACTGTTCTCCACGGAAGCAGACGATCCTCCTGAAACAGAATTGCTGTTTCTTCCGGCGCAATTCCTTTGATACGTCCGCCCGATGGTTTTTCCAGACCCGCCAAAAGCCGCAGCAATGTCGTCTTTCCACAGCCGGACGGACCAGAAATAGCGGTCAGTCCTTCTAAAAGAAAGTTCAGAGAAAAGTCATTTAATACACACTTTTCGCCATAGGAAAAGCAGAGATTTTCGATGAAAAGAGTTTCCATATATCGTATTCCTTGCCTGTTTCTAAAATATCCCTACCATATATAATCATATATTGTTTTACAAGAATAATCCGTAATTTTTTTACGGATGGATTTTCTTTCGCAGTGCCCGCCGGAGCATGCTCTCCAGCGTCAATGACAGAATGATAATCACAATTGTCCACGCATACAGCCTGGGCGACTGCAGCGCTGTCTTTGCCTTTGAAAGTTCTGTCCCAATCGCGTAGCGCGGCGGGCAGATTACTTCGGCGGCGATACCGGATTTCCAGGCCAATCCCAGTCCGGTACTGATACCGCTGCTCATATGTGCACGCAGGGAGGGCAGCCAGACCAGGCGCAGAGTTTTCACGCGTCCAAAACGATACGCTTTCGCCATCTCCAACAGCTGCCCATCGACGGAATCCAGCCCGGCCCGCAGGCTGCTCCAGATCACAGGCAGCACCATCAGCGCAGAAATCACGCTGGGGATCTGCGTCCGTGTCACCCAGAGGTACACCAGGAGAATAAAGGAAACGACCGGCGTTGCGCGGATGACCCGAATTGCCGGGGACAAAAGCAGATCCGCAATCGAAAAGCGCCAGGTCATAAGCGCAAGTACACATCCAAGAATGCTTCCCATAATCATCCCGCACAGGACCCGGCCAAGACTGAGCGCCACGCTTTGCCAGAATGCTCCGGTCGCCGCCAGCTCCAGCAATGCATATCCAACGGATATCGGCGTTGGCAGAAGGAGCGGAAAACCCGCCGTCATAGCCGCAATTTGCCAAACCCCCAGCCAAAAGGCCAGGGGCAGCAAAATTTTAGCGCATTTCTTTATGAAATCACTCTTCCGAATCATATAATTATCCAACATAATAGTATTCATCATCCGGCAGCTCACCGCCGACGGAATCCGGATTCGCCTCGTAGAGCACCTCATAGTAATCGGTGATCGCCGTCTCCATGGCCTCGCCGGAGATAAATACGAGGTTGCACTGCGGAATCGCCGCGGCTGCAATCGCAGAGGATGGAGTGATGCCAAGCGCTGCCACCAACTCGGCTGCTTCTTCTATATTTGAATTCACATAACCGATGGAAGCTTCATATTCATCCAGGAATGTCTCGACTGCATCCGGGTTTTCCTCGATGAACTCCGTGCGGGCCACGACCGCAGTCATGATCAGGGAGGAACCGTTTCCCAGCTCCTCCCAGGCATCGTTTACATCAATCGCATCGCGCACGGTGCCGTCACTTTGGAGTATCGCCGCTGTGGCCGCCGGAACCGGAAGCATCGCTGCTTCGATCTCTCCGGATATCAGGCCGGCGCTGATCTCAGTTGCTTCCGCAAATACGATCTCTACATCTTCATCCGGATCCAGATCGTTGCACTCCAACAGATAGCGGAGAACATATTCCGGGTTGCTCCCCTGGCCGGTCGCGTAAATGGTCTTACCCTCCAGGTCGCTGATGGTCTGAATCTCCTCACTGCCGCCGCTCTCAAGAATATGAAGCACGCCCTGTGTGCCGAGCGCAATCACCTGAATGCCTGCATCCTCACTGTCCTTTGTCTGGTTATACAGATTCAGAGCCATATTAGACGCCATGCAGGCAATGTCCAGCTCTCCGGTGGTCAGGCCGGATACAATCTCACTGTTATCCGCGGCAATGATATATTCATAGGTATTTCCTGTTTCGCCATTGTCACTGTCTGTCAGAAGCTTCGCCGCGCCGATGCCGGTCGGACCGGAGAGTACGCCGAAATGCACAGCAGCAGCTGTTTCGGCTTCTTCCGCGCAGCCGGAGAGAGACAGGGCAGCCGTCATCGCCATGGCGGTCAAAACAGATAAAACCATTTTCCATTTTTTCATTGTATTTTTCCTTTCTGAATGCGCAGATCTCACTGAAACAGGCGCATATACGATCTTCCGCCTTCCGTTCCAGACTGCCGCACATCCGCAGCCAGATTGTTCTTTGTCATAAACAGAATACCTTACAGGAGGGAATCGGTCAAGTTCTTTTTACCTAACCTGCTATTTCTCATAAGGGTTCACATGCACCATGACATGCTTGATATTGTCAAACTGCTGCTCCAGCCCGTCATGCACCCGCTCGGCAATCGCGTGCGCATCTTCCAGCTCCATATGCGCGTCCACGGCAATTTCTACGTCTACATAAACTTTCTCGCCAAACATCCTTGTCTGCAGCAGATCGACCCGCGCGACGCCCTCCTGCCCGGCGATGTACTGCCGCATTTTCTCTGTATATTCCGCATCACAGGCCGTATCCGTCATTTTACGGATCGCATCCCGGAAAATATCAACCGCCACCTTCAAAATAAAGGCGCTGATGACAACACTGGCAAGCGGATCCAGCACCGGAAATCCGGCGCGCGCGCCTGCCACACCAACCAGTGAGCCAATGGAAGATAATGCGTCCGAGCGATGATGCCAGGCATCCGCCATAAAGGCAGACGAACGCAGCTTTTTCGCACAGGCTTTTGTATAGTGGTACATGGCCTCCTTGAATGCAATCGACACGATGGCTGCTATCAATGGGAGAATCCCGGGAATTTCCAGTTCACCGTAATTTCCGGCAAGAATTGTGCGGATTCCGGACAGACCGATCCCCACGCCGGTAACCAGCAAAAGCCCGGCAAGGATTTCCGAAGAAACGCACTCGAACCGGTCGTGCCCGTACGGATGCTCCGTATCCGCGCCGCGCTTCGCCACTTTTACGCCAATCAGTGCGATCACCGTGGTCAGAACATCTGAGAGAGAATGTACCGCGTCGGACACCATCGCGCTGGAATGGCCAAAAATGCCGGCTACAAGCTTAAATGCGGATAAAAAAACATTTCCCACAATACTCACGCCTGAAACTCTGGCGGTCAGTGCCTTTTCCTGTTCCTCACTCAGCCTGCCCTCTCGGTCAGGGTTTCGGCTGGCTGTATTCTCCTGTTTTGCTTTTTTCATAAAAGGGGGATTGGAAGGATTCTCATTCTTCATGGCAGGTAACACTCCTTTCTGTCTCTGCAATCGCAGCTGACTGTGTAACTGTGAAGGTACGAAATCGTTTCTCTTTGACAGTTACCCCTCATTACAGCTTGCCTTCGTCCCTGGATTTCAATGGAGAACTTTCCTATTGGACAAAAAAGCATCCGCGGACGATAGTAAAATAAGTACTTACTACTGTCCCGCAGATGCTTCGTTACCTGCTGTCGCGATTTGCGACCCGGCAATTGAAGTCTCGTCCGGGCTGTATCATGCATCGCCCTTCGCCTGCTCCAACGCCTGATCAGTTTGTACTGTAGATGATTGCAGTGCAAATGATTCTGTTTCTTATTGATATTATACTTTAATTTATTCCATAGGAAGCGGTTCGGTTACAATTCCCAACGCTTTCATTTACGCTTCCAGAAGCTCCAGAGCTTTCTGTCTCAGCAAATCTTCCGTACACTCCTGCGGTGTCCATGGAATATAGACATCCACCGGAAGTCCGGTCTCATTGTATGGATGTCCGTCTACCACATTCTGCCGTTTGCTCATCGGATAAGAAAGGATAAACGTCTTATCGATGCTGGCGTTGACATAATTGGTATAGTCAATCGTCCCCATCGTCGGCCTTCCGATTACCGTCACCTTATCAGAAGCGGAGCAAATCTTGACAAAGACTTCTCCGGCGTCTCTGCACCAGGTATCTGTAATCAGGATCACCTTCCTGATCTGATTGTAAAGGCCTTCTTTTCCTTCATGAATCTCATGATACTCTGCCAGAATATCATCCTCCGGCACATCCTTCTGGAATCCTTTGCCGGATTTTTCCTTAAACTCTGCAATCAGCTGATCTGCCAGCGCCACTGCTTCTTCATTCTTCGCTTTCTCGTAGCGCGCTTTCATGTTCTCGATCTTTGTGGTCGTATGCTCACAGTTTTTCTCGGAGTAATTGGTGTAAATCGCTTCCTTCAAAAGAAGCGTTCCCAGCTCTTCCTCTGAATCAAAAATCATCGGCAGAAGCGGTACAAAGCCAGGCTCCGTACCTGCCTCATTCTTACGCAGGTCAATGATCAGGTTCTCACAAGAGGTAAGCTCGGAAGCATGCTCCTCAATCGCCTTTTCCAGATCGGCTGTGTTCTGTGAAAACTCCTCAATACAAATATAGAACGTCTTCTCATTCAGACTTTCAAACTCCAGCTTGCGCTTCGGCTTCTCAATGATAAAGTGACGGAACTTCATATTCTCAGTCGTGCCGTCCGCATGCTCCACGTCAAAAGTCGGGAACATCTTGAGGAAACCGCCCCACTGCTCACGCTCCGGTGTATTGCCGGTCATAAAGTTCTTCGGAATCTTTGTACGGTGCTCACTCGGTGTGTATTTATCCAGCTTCGTAATCTTATCGCCGAGTTTCAGTCTGTCATCGCGGCCAACCTCTGTCACATACAGATCATCCCCATAACGGCGCGCCCGGAAGCCGACGGTATTGTTCTTGTAATTGCCATGATTGATCATAGAGAACTTCAGGTTCGGATCTCCCAAAGATGCCAGATACTCGCTGACAATCCGCAGAAACATAACTTCGTTTACCATATGCTTCTGATAAGCGTAAACGAGCATATTCATCGGATACTTGGTATCATTGATCTCTTCTTTTTCCTGGAAACCGGCATAGTCCTGCTTGATTGTGTCAATCACAGTCATCATCATCTTGTAATAATTGTGCTTCTTTGCAGCCCCCTGCTTCGGAGGCATTGCACCCGGTCTGGGCGGCATCGCGCCTTTCGGCGGCACTGCACCCGGCTTCGCCAGCACATTCCTGGGCACCGGATTCGGAGCGCCCGGTTTAGAAGTATTCGCAGCAGCAGTCTCTGCCGCCGGCTTTTCGGCATTTGCTGCCGGATTATTATTCGGTGTTGTTTCATTCTTGTTTGGTTCCAATGGATTTTATCCCCCAGTCTTTTAGTGTTTATTATTCGCATTCATCCGTTCACTGTTCTTCGGCTTCATGCCATATGTGCTATGATATTACATTTCGCCCGATTTTTCAAGGGAATTATTACAAAGTATATAAAAAATACATAAAATTGGGACACCAGTTCAGGTACGCCCATCATCCCAGTCACGCAGCCCCAGCCTCTGTCGCGCTTTTGCCTCTTCGAGTGTGATCTTCTCCGGCTCTCCCTCCAGATAGTCCCGCAGCTGATCCAGACCCTCGCCGGTGACATTATTGATCAGAAAAATCCGCTCACAGTTCGCGTTTTCCAGCCACTGACGAACCATCGGGACATTCGCATACGGCGAATCAATCTTTGTAATAATCCCAATCAGCGGCCGATTCAGAAAGGCATTGCAGTTTGTCGTGAATATCGTAAACGGTTCATCCGCCGCACACACAAGTGCTACCACATCCGACTCAAACGAAAAACAGGCCAGGCCAACCCCGACCTGCTTCGACTCCGCATATTCTCCGGGAGTGTCAATCATGTCTTCTTCCGCAAAAGTATACTGCGTCTTCTGGTAATGAAGTGTTTCTCCCTTCATCACCTGCGCCAGAGAGGTTTTTCCCGCCTCGCTTCTTCCCATCAGGAATAGTTTTTTCATCTCAATTCTCCGTAATGTCACATACCGGGAAATGCAAATCATCCCGGAAAAAAGTAACCACGCTTTCTACCGCAGAGCGAACTTCTGCATATGGCCCGGTCAGGATCAGGGTTCCGCAAAAACGGTCAAGAAATCCAATTTCCACATTGCCATTCTTGATCGCGATGTCCGCAGCCACCACCGTCGCTTCCCAGGGCGTAAATTTCAGGAATCCCAGCGTATCTCCCGTGTGATCTTCTCCCTCATGAACACCAATATGTAAGCCGAGGGTCTGATAGACCTCCCGCGACGACACACCAGTCAGATGAGCCAGACTCACATCCCGGCTCGGCACCCGAACACGCACAAGCCGCAGCGGTTCCCCGTCTTTTCGCGTATCATAATCATGAAAAATCTCCCGAAGGAGTTCTTCTCTGGTAATTTTTCTGTCCATAGACGCCTCTCCGGATCGCTGCTTCCTTTCCAACCTGCCATAACCCATCTGGAAATGCCCTTCTGTCCTGCTTCGAACTTCCAGCCGCAGAATATCCCTATCTCTTCGTAAGAGGGCATACCACATAATGGAGTTCATCCCGAAAATACCGCAATACCTCCGTCAGCGCACTCGTCACATCCGCAATATCCCCGGATACTATCAGCGTACCGGTAAAGCGATCCGCAAATCCCAGGTAGACATCCCCGCTCTTCACAGCAATATCCGAGGCAATCACCGCGGATTCCGGCGGCGTCAGATTCATAATGCCGATCGCGGATGAGCCATAATCAATCGCCGGATTCATCCCCAGCTTCTGATAAATAATCGGTGAGGGACCTCCCATCACATGCGCCAGCGTGATTTCCTTGCCGGCAACTGTCTCCTGCACAATCCGAATCTGGTCATTTCTGTTATCCATGCCAGTCTCCTATCTCAACTGAATTTTATTTCATTGTCATTCTTTTACTGCAGCTGCGTTTTCATTCCCCGCCTGACGATATCTCACACTGTTACAGGTCACACCATAGCCAAATCTACCTTATTTCAACCACTACAGGTGTGACCTATAACCGCATCCGGCCAATTAAATCGCTGCGCGATGGAGCCGGATGCTTGCTACCACTACGTTTTCAACCCTCGCCGGGTGGCATCCCACACTTCGTGCGGGATAAGCCCTGACCCCGCAGCAAGTGCGTGGTCGGGTTGTGACCAGTAACCTCACACTTCGTACGGGATATCATCTGGAGCCTCTGTCTGTTATTGTAACATAGAACATTTCTCTTGAAAAGCCCCTTTTTGACCATTTGTCTGCTTTTTCTTTCTTATTATTGCGTTTTTATGTTGTTTACCCGTTTATTTTCTGTTGATTTTATTTTGTTTGCACCACTGCGACCTTCCCTTCTCTTTGCCTTTCCGTGTCCCTGACTGTTTGTCCATCCTTTTCCGGACGAAACAACATCTTTCTGCTCCTGTTTACCAGTTTTTTTCTTTCAGGAGCAGGAAGAAAAACCAGACGCACCATAAAAATTGTGAAACAAAAAGTAAAAATTATCAACTGGAAAATAAGTAAAAAACTGATATCCTATTTAATATACGTTCTGGCAGGATTATGTTTACATAATATCCTTTTACCGTTCAAAAAGACCTGCCGCAAGAGATAAAATACACGGAGGAACCTTGTATGAAATTCGGAACAACAGAACTGCTTATTATTCTCGCAATCCTCATTCTTATTTTCGGTCCGAGCCAGATTCCCAAGTTCGCAGGTATGTTTGGTAAAAACAAAAAAAATACCGATAAAAGCCCGAACAGCAAAAGCAGCGCTTCTAATGACAAGAAAATGGATTTTTCCAAATGGCTGGATGAGGAACCCTCATCTACCTATACGTCCGTGCGGGTGCGCGAGCTGCTCTCCCGGGTGGCCATCTGTGTCTTCTGTGCGGTGATCGCGTTTGTCATCGCGCTGTTTTTCTCGCAGAATATCATCAGCTTTCTGAATACCATGGCCGCCAGCTATGGCTACGAGCTCGCTTCCGTCACTCCGCAGCAGCTGCTGCGTCAGCAGTACAGCATTTCTTTCGCCATCAGCGGATGTATTTCGCTCCCAATCATCATCTACCACATCTGGGCTTTCAGTCAGCCGGATTTAAAGCGAAAGAAAAAAATGGTCTTTCTGGCCGTTATCCTCTCTGATCTGGCCTGCTTCGTCATCGGCATCCTTTTTACCTATGAGCTGATCCTTCCTTTCATGCTGCAGCTTCTGGCATAAAAGTTTTCTTCGTCGGAATGCTTTCCTATTAAACAATAAAGAGAGACGTACAAGAAGTGATCAGCTCTCATTCCTCCTGAAACAGGATAGGTAATGAAGCCTCTCTTCTTGCACGCCCCTGTCTTTTTAGCTGAAAAAATTTTTAAATTTCTTCTACTTGTCGTTAATTTTAACAAAACATTCGTTTTGCGTCAACTTAAATTTTTCTAAACTTCGAAACTTTTTCTAAGTGAATTGGCGGCTGTATTTTACCTTTCATCACTTTCGCGCGGCCTTGCCTCCCAGCCTTGTCTCCAGATAGTTGACAATCACATCCACACAGCCCTGATACCCGAGAACGTCCGTGCGCAGACACAGATCATAGTTCTCGACATTCTTCCACTTTTTCCCGGTATGATATTTGTAGTAATCGCTGCGGTAGCTGTTGATGCTGCGGATATGGCGGTTCACAGCCAGCTCATCGGACTGCAGCAGCTCCATCTCCCGCTGAAAGCACGCTTCGGGCGACGCAGTCAGAAAAATGCTGATCGCGGTTGGCTCTTCGGCGAGGACAAAATCCGCCGCGCGTCCAAGCACCACAAAGCTTTCCTTCTTTAAGAGCCCGTGCAGCACCCTCGCCTGAAACTCGAACAGGTTGCGGTCTGAGAGAAAGTTGCCGCTCTCCGGCGGTATTTTCTCTCCGTTATAGACCGATTTTGAAACCTTGTATAAAATCGTTTTCTTCGTATCCTGATCCGCTCTCGCAAACAGCTCCTCATTGATCCCGGAATCATCCGACGCCACACGCAGAAGCTTGCGGTCATAAAGGTCAATTCCAAGCTGTTTCGCGAGCATTTTCCCAATCTCTGTACCGCCGGAGCCGCAGGTTCTGGTGATGCAGAGCGCATAATTTTTCTTTCCCATGTTTACTCCTCCTGTAACTACTTCACATCGTCTGATTTACTGCCCCAGGTAGGCTTTCTTCACGCGCTCATCCTGCAGCAGTTCTTTCGCGTCCCCGCTGATCGAGATGGTACCGGTCTCCAGCACGTAGGCGCGGTCCGCGATAGACAGTGCCATTTTTGCGTTCTGCTCATTGAGGAGCACTGTGATTCCCGCCGCGTGAATCTCCTGAATGATGGAAAAGACTTCTTTTACCAGTATCGGCGAGAGTCCCATCGAGGGTTCATCCATGAGGATGATGCCCGGCTTTCCCATCAGGGCGCGGCCGACCGCCAGCATCTGCTGTTCGCCGCCGGAAAGCGTTCCGGCCAGCTGTTTGCGGCGTTCCTGAAGGCGTGGAAATTTTTCAAAGACATCTTTCATGGAGGCTTCGATCACACTCTTATCCTTTCCGCTGTACGCGCCCATCTCCAGGTTTTCCTCGACCGTCATCTCCGGAAAAACATGCCGTCCCTCCGGCACATGCGCAATTCCCAGCGAAATCATTTTGGACGGCTCCGTCTTTAACAGATCCGTTCCATTATAGGTAATAGAACCGCTCTTCGCCTTCACCAGACCGGAAATCGTATGAAGCGTGGTCGTTTTCCCCGCACCGTTCGCACCAATCAGCGTCACAATTTCTCCCGGCTTCACGTAAAAGCTAATGCCTTTGATGGCTTCTACTGCCCCATAATTGACATACAAATCCTTTATCTCTAACATTTGCCCGCCTCCCCTCAGTCGTCGTCCTTGCCCAGGTACGCTTCAATCACGCGCGGGTTATTCGCGATCTCTTCGGGTGAGCCGCATGCAATGGTTTCCCCATAATCGATCACCTGGATGCGCTCACAGATTTTCATGACAAGAGACATATCATGCTCAATCAGAAGCACCGAAATACCAAAGCCGGAGCGAATGTTATTGATAATTTCCAGAAGCTCCGCGGTCTCTACCGGATTCATACCGGCCGCCGGTTCATCCAGAAGAAGCAGCTTCATGCCGGTTGCCAGTGCGCGCGCGATTTCCAGTCTTCGCTGCTGTCCGTAAGGGAGATTCTCCGCCACATAATCCGCCTTATCCTCCAGATGGACAATTTTCAGCAGCTCCATTGCCCGCTCATCGGTTTCCTTTTCCTCTTTCCAGTAAGCGCCCAGCCGAAAAATTGCGGCCGGAAGCGAGTATTTCATATCCTTATTCATTGCCACCTTGACGTTTTCGAGGACGGTCAGCTTTTTAAACAGACGGATGTTCTGGAAGGTGCGGGCAATCCCAGCCTCTACGACCTGATAGGTCTTCCTGCCGTTCATCTTTTCGCCATTCAGGTAATACGCGCCCTCCGTCGGCTGATAAACACCGGTCAGCAGGTTAAAAACCGTCGTTTTTCCGGCACCGTTCGGCCCGATCAGACCCACCAGCTCCGACTGGCCAATCTCCATATTAAAATCATCCACGGCTTTCAGGCCGCCAAACGTAATCCCCAGATGAGACGCCCGCAGTACGGGAACATTTTTCTTTTCTGCGCCCATTTACTCGTCCCCCTTTCCGGATTTGCTTCCCCTTTTTCGAAGGCCCGAAAATACACCGGTGAGCGAAAATTCCCATCCGCCGAAGACACCCTTCGGCCGAAAGATCATAATCAGGACAAGGACAATGGCGTATCCCAAATAGCGGTAGGTAGCAAAGCTCCGCATCATCTCCGGCAGGATGGAAAGGAAAGCGGCTCCAATCACAGAACCCGTCATAGATCCGGTTCCGCCGATAATCACCTCTGTCAGAAATTCCGCTGAATAATTAAAGTTGAACGTCGTCGGAATCATAGCTGTAATGTAATGCGCATAGACCGCCCCGGCCACGCCCGCGAAAAAGGCAGAAATCGTGAACACCAGCACCTTGTAAAAGGTCACGTTTACGCCCGAAGCGGCCGCTGCGATATAGTCTTCGCGGATCGCTTTTACCGTGCGCCCAAAGCGGGAACGGATAAACATGTACATGAAAGCGACGCAGACCACCATCACCCAATATACCCAGTAGAAATTCGAAAGCTTGGTGATACCGGACATGGTCCGGCCGCCGCCGGTGATCTCAAAATTAGTAAAGGCCACCCGGATAATTTCCGCGAACGCAACGGTGACGATCGCCAGATAATCGCCGCGCAGCTTCAACGTCGGAATCCCGACCAGAACGCCCGTAATGGCTGCCGCAATCCCGCCGATCAGAAGTGCCAGGATAAAAAGCAGAAGACGCGGCATGCCGGAATCCACCAGCGCGTTCGTAAAGATTGCCGAGGCGTACGCGCCAACCGACATAAAGCCCGCATGTCCCAGGGAAAACTCACCCAGAATGCCGACCAGAAGGTTCAGCGAGGTAACCATAATGATGGTATAGCAGGCCGTCGTTGCGATTCCCATGAAATAATTGGTTCTTGACCCAAAGATTCCGGATTCGAAAACCGCGTAAAAGACCAGAAACAGCAGGATGAGGCCAATCAGGTTGATGAGATAATTTCTTTTTATTTTCTTTGGCATATTCTCAACTCCTCCCTCAGACCTTCTCGCTGACATTCTTGCCCAGAATACCAGATGGTTTGATCAAAAGCACCACAATCAGAATCGCGTAGGTGATCGCCTCATACCAGCCGGGCGCCAGGTACACTTTGACGAAGATCTCGATCAGTCCAATCAATATCCCACCGAGCATCGCGCCCGGGATGATACCGATTCCGCCAAGTACAGCCGCGATAAAGGCTTTGATGCCCATCATCGTCCCCATATCCGTCGTCGCCCGCGGATAGGTCGAGCAATACATCAGCGCGGCCACCGCCGCCAGTGCGGAACCAATCGCGAACGTGACCGTAATAATCCGGTCTACGTTAATTCCCACGATGGTCGCCGCTTCACGATCCTGCGGCACTGCCCGCATGGCTTTTCCAATCTTCGTCATCCGCACAAACAGCGTCAGCGCCACCATGATCACCAGGCCGATTCCCAGCGTCAGCAAGTATTTCACCTGAATCTTTGCTCCCAGAAGCTCAATCATCGGCAGGTCAAAGATTTTTGAGATGGTTTTCGGATTCCCGCCAAAAAGAACCATCGCCAGGTTTTCCAGAAACAGACTCATGGCCAGAGCGGTGATCAGCGCGGATATGGAACCGGAATTCCGTACCGGCTTGTAGGCAATGCGCTCAACCAGAACGCCTACAATCACGCACACGACAATCGCCACAAACACGGCCAGCCACGCTGGCATCCCGTGATTTACCATCATCGGCACGGTATAAAACAGGGTGTAGGCACCCACCATGATAAAATCGCCGTGTGCGAAATTAATCATACGCAAAATGCCGTACACCATGGTATATCCGAGCGCGATCAGCGCGTATATCGCACCCTGGTTCAACCCATTAATTAAACTCTGTATGAATATCGACACTCTTTTTCACCTCTCCTCACTTGTTCCGACAGGAAATAATGCAGGTCGCTTCGCCCATTCTGATGCGCTTCGCGCGGGGGCTGCGCTCTGACAGGAAACGCCCCGCCATCCATACTATGACGGGGCTTTATTCCTGTTCTCAGCGAACACGGCATTTCTGTCAGGCTGCGCCGGAATGCCTTTCAGGGTTTCATTTCACCCCTGCACCGCCAGACGCATATGTCCTTACTCTGCCGGCTCGATGGTCATCAGCCACTTGATCTGGCCGTCTTCATAGGTATTTACGACCACCGGCTTGATTGCGTCGCCGTTCTCATCAAGGTAAATATCACCTGCGACACCGCTGAATTCCATCTCTGTCATGCCTGCCACCAGAGATTCGGTATCGGAGTCGCCGCCGTCTTCCGCTGCCTGCAGAAGCATGTACATCGCGTCATAATACAGAGCCGCGCAGGCATTCAGGCTGTCTGTGCCATAGGCTTCCGTATACTTTGTCACGAAATTCTGAACCGACTCAGAGGTATCTTCCGATGAATAGTGGTTTGTGAAATAGCAGTTGTCAAAATAATCCTCATAACCGGTCGTGTCTGCGCCGTCCCAGCCGTCGCCGCCCATGATCGCGCCCTCAAAGCCAGCGTCTCTTACCTGCTGCACCAGAAGCGGAACCGTATCAAGGAAGCATGGATAGAATACAAAGTCCGCGCCGGATGCCACCGCGTTGGTTGCCTGCGCAGTGAAGTCCGTATCAGTGGTCGTACACTCCGCGACACCCGCGATCTCAATGCCAAGCGCCTCCGCGCTTTCTACAAATGCATCCTTCAGACCGTTAGAATAATCGTCATCCTTCGCGTAGATCACGTATGCGGAGGTATAACCCTGCTCCGAAGCAAACTGCGCCGCCATCTCCCCCTGGAACGGATCGATGAAGCAGTTACGGAAAATCGTGTCGCCGGTCAAAGTAACATTCACATTCGTTGCGCCTGTCGCCAGCAGAAGCATCCCATCGTCGGCTGCCAGCTCTGCCATTGCCAGGGTCGGTGTCGAGAAGAAGGAGCCAACAATTGCCTCCGGCTCTTCCGCCATCAGCGAATTGTAAGCGTTCACCGCTTCCGTTGCGTCCTTCGCGTCATCTGCCACATTCCCATTGTTCAGGATTTCAATTGTATACTCGGAATCCGACGCGTTGATCTCTTCCACCGCCATGTTGATCGCGTTCTGCGCGCCCTCGCCATACACTGCGGAACCACCTGTCATCGCACAGATCACACCAACTTTGATGATGTAATCTTCTTCCTCCTCCGCCAACGCTGTCATAGGAGCGACCGCAGTCGCTGCCAGGGAAAGCGCAAGTGCCGTACTCAACCACTTTTTCATTTTCATAATACAATTCCTCCTCTTCTGAGCTTTCTGATCCGGTAGCCGTAACAGAATTCCTTATCTTCACAGTTGCCTGATCCTGACTGATATGGTCATTGTTATTTCGGACAATCGAGCAGAAGGCGGCTTTCCAAGTCCCACTCGTCTGCGCGGGCTGCGTCTGGCATCAGCCAGAATAATCCTTACGCAGCCCTGCGCATAAAAAAAGCGCCTGGCAGCTTTCTCGCCACCAAACGCCTTTGTTCGTCTGACCATGCGCCGACTATACTCCAATCTTTTTGATCTGTCAACTCTGCCCCTTCTTTGTTTTTCCGCAAGGAAATTGCCGAATTTTGAAACCATCCAAATTTATTTCGGTCGTTTCAACTCTTTTCAAAAAAACATTTTCCCGATTTTTGTTTCCGCAAAATTATTTAAGAATTTCAAAAGATGGTTGACAATTTCCGCAAACGTTCCTAAAATCAGGGCAGACAGAGACGACAAAGAAGTCACGATCAAACCCGGATTTCCCTTCGTCTCTTTTTTTACATTTTTACTGTTGTTCAACTTAAGGGAGGCGGATTTTTATGAAAACACTCGGATATTATAATGGAAAATTCGGAGAACTGGAAGAGATGTCGATTCCGATGAATGACCGGGTCTGCTGGTTCGGAGACGGTGTGTACGATGCCGGTCCCTGCCGCAATTACCACATTTTCGCGCTCGATGAACATATTGACCGCTTTTTCAACAGCGCCGGACTGCTGAAAATTCAGATGCCGGTTACGAAGGTGGAATTGAAGGACCTTCTGAATGATCTGGTCCGCAAAATGGACAGCGGCGACCTCTTTGTCTATTATCAGGTAACGCGCGGCACCGGACAGCGCAATCATATTTTTACAGATGGTCCCGGAAACCTCTGGATTACCCTGACGCATCAGGAGATCTCAGACGGGAAAGACCCGATCCGACTGGTCACAACAGAGGATACCCGCTTCTATCACTGCAACATCAAAACGCTGAACCTGATCCCTTCCGTTATGGCAGCGCAGCGCGCGAAGGAAGCCGGATGCCAGGAATCTGTTTTTTACCGGCCGGGCGGACGCGTGACCGAGTGTGCGCACAGCAACGTTCATATTATACAGGACGGTATGCTCCGCACCGCGCCGACAGACAATCTGATCCTGCCGGGCATTGCCCGCGCGCATCTGATTCGAATGTGCAAAAAGCTCTGCATTCCGGTAAATGAAACCGCTTTCACGCTTGACGACCTGTTCGCGGCGGAAGAAGTAATTGTAACCAGCTCCAGCAACCTCTGCCTGTGGGCAAATGAAATTGATGGAAAACCCGTCGGCGGGAAACAGCCGGAGCTGCTAGAGAAACTCCGCGAGGCCCTGATCGCGGAATTCCATGAGGCGACAAATCCCGGCGCACCTGTTTAATACAGCATGCTGTAGTGGCTGCCGAAGCATAGATGCGAAGACTTTTATATTTGGCAGCAGCCGCGCATCGGGCATAAGAGTTTAGATAATACAAAGGATATCGTTCAATCATGAAAGCTACGACAGAAACTGTACGAATATTGCCCGCCGGAGACCGCGCTTTGGCAGCAGAATTCGGAGACAAAATTGATCCGGCCATAAACGACCGCGTCCATGCGCTCGCCGCACGAATCCAGGAAGCGTCCATCCCCGGTATCACGGAACTCGTACCGACCTTCCGTTCTCTGCTGGTCGTTTACGAGCCGTCTATCCTGAAATTTGACGAGTTAAAATCAATAATCCTGCGGCTTGCACAGCTTCCGCAGTCTTCCAGGACTGGCACTGGCCGGGTTCTTAAGATTCCCTGCTGCTACGGCTCACACTTTGGGCCGGATCTGCCCGATCTGGAACGCTATACCGGAATTGACCGGGATGAGATCATCGCTATCCACAGTGGAACCGAATACCGCGTCTACATGCTTGGCTTTTTGCCCGGTTTTGTCTACCTGGGCGGACTCGATGAGCGGATTGCCATGCCAAGGCTCTCCACTCCCCGCGTCAAAATCCCCAAAGGAGCGGTCGGCATTGGCGGAAACCAGACCGGCGTATATCCGCTCGAATCACCGGGCGGCTGGCGGCTGATCGGAAGCACTCCGCTGGATTTTTATAATCCGGAGCGGGAAGAACCTGTGCTCTGCCGCGCGGGAGATACTATCCGTTTTTATCCGATTAACTCCAGCGATTATTATGACATCCGCCGGATGCAGACGCGCGGGGAATGGCCGCTGGAAATCTGAAAATAAGGAGGCAAAATGCATGGCAATTCGCGTACTCAATCCCGGCGCACTGACTACGGTTCAGGATTTTGGACGAACCGGCTATCAGGCACTTGGGATGCCCTGTTCCGGCGTAATGGATACGCGCGCGTACCAGGCAGCCAATGATCTGGTTGGCAATGAACACGGCGAGGCTGTCCTGGAATTTACTCTTTTCGGCGGCGTTTATCAGTTTGAAGGCGACGCCATTCTGGCACTCACCGGTGCGGATATGGTTCCGCTGCTTGACGGAGCCGCTTGTCCAATGAACCGTCCGTTTCCGGTCAAAAAGGGACAGACCCTGATGGCAGGAACCGCGCTTTCCGGCTGCAGAAGCTACCTTGCCCTCAGCGGCGGCATCGATGTTCCCATCGTGCTCGGCAGCCGCTCCACCAACCTGAAATGCGCAATCGGCGGATTCGAAGGGCGCACATTGAAAACCGGCGACCTGCTTCCGGTGGGAATTTCTTCTGTTATATATGAAGAGATCGCAGACCGTTCCGCGCCGTCCTATACATACCCGGAGGACCTTACCGTCCGCGTGATCGGCGGCCCGCAGGAGGATCTGTTCTCGGACGAGGGGCTGAAGACCTTTTATACAAACGCCTACACGGTTTCACAGGAAAGCGACCGCATGGGCTGCCGGCTGACAGGCTCTGCCATTGAAAGCAGACATGGGACGGATATTGTCTCTGACGCCATCGTATTCGGCTCCATCCAGGTCACACCCGCGGGGCAGCCTATTATTCTGCTCGCTGACCGCCAGACGACCGGCGGATATGCCAAAATCGCCACGGTCTGCACTGCGGATTTACCTGCGCTCGCTCAGGTACGGCCTGGGTATACTGTGCGTTTTCAAAAAATCACGGTTGAGGCGGCACAGGAGCAACTGTAATTGCTAACAGACGAGCTGTTAGCAAAATTCAAAGGAGTCATTCCATGAAAATAGAGGATTACACCACCATGTCCCCGCGCGAAGTGCGCGCACGCATCCGCGATGGGCAGATCAGCGGACAGACCTCCGGAATGTGCGCCGGATACGCACAGGCGAATCTGGTCGTACTGCCGGCGTCCTACGCCTATGATTTTCTGCTGTTTTCACAGCGCAACCCGCGCTCCTGCCCTCTTCTGGAGGTCAGTGATACCGGCAGCCGTTTCCTGAAAGAGATCGCAGACGGAGCGGATATCGCGCGCGAAATTCCGCGGTATCGTGTTTTCCGGGATGGTATTCTTGCCGGAGAATACACCGATGTTTCCGAATTCTGGCAGGAGGATTTTGTCAGCTTTCTGATCGGGTGCAGTTTTTCCTTTGAAGCGGAATTGCTCGACGCAAGAGTGCCTGTTCGTCATATCGAAGAAGGCCGCAACGTTCCCATGTACCGCACCAATATTCCCTGCACCCCGGCCGGCATTTTTCACGGCAGCATGGTCGTCAGCATGCGCCCCATCCCCTATGAGCTGGTTCCGCGGGCCGTCCAGGTGACCGGCGCCATGCCCCGCGTCCACGGCGCCCCGATCCACATCGGATGTCCGGAAGCCATCGGCATCGCCGATATCAGTCATCCGGATTTTGGCGATATGGTGACCATCCATGCCGGGGAAGTCCCCGTTTTCTGGCCCTGCGGCGTCACCCCGCAAAATGTGGTAATGGAATCGAAGCCATCGCTCGCAATCACACACGCGCCGGGACATATGTTCATCACCGACATTCGAAATACGGAACTGAAGTATTGATAACCGTTCAGAGCCAGACCTGTGGCCTGCTGTTCTAAACCGTTAATAACCACACCTTCTGGGAGGAAATACTATGCAAACCATTGATCTAAACTGCGATCTCGGAGAGAGCTTCGGCAACTACAAATGTGGGATGGACGAAGAAATTCTCCCCTATATCACCTCTGCAAACGTCGCCTGCGGCTTCCATGCCTCAGACCCGCTTGTTATGCAGAAAACCGTACGTCTTGCAAAGGAAAACCAGGTGCATATCGGCGCACACCCCGGATTTCAGGATCTGGTTGGCTTCGGCCGCCGCAATATGAGCCTGCCTGCGGAAGAAATCACCGCCATCGTCGTGTATCAGATTGGAGCACTGCACGCGTTCTGCGCGGCAAACGACGTCACATTACAGCATGTAAAACCGCATGGCGCACTTTACAACATGGCAGTGAAAGATTCAGCCATTGCCGACGCGATCTGCGAAGGCATCGCAGCGGTGAATCCGAGCCTGATTTTACTTGGTCCCGCCAAAAGCCAGCTGGTTTTCTCCGCAAAAAAATACGGCCTTCGCGCCGCCCGGGAAGTTTTTGCCGACCGCGCGTATGAAGAAGACGGCTCCCTGGTCGCCAGAAGCAAACCGGGCGCTGTCATTTCCAACCGGGAAGAAGCACTCGCCCGTGTCATTCAAATGGTAAAATATGGCACCGTCACTGCCATCACCGGCCGGGAAATTGAGGTGGAAGCGGATTCCGTCTGCATCCACGGCGACAATCCGGCAGCGCTTGCCTTCGCGAAAAGCATCCGCGATGCACTTAAGGCGGAGGGCATTACGCCCATGCCGATGGACGATGTGATCGCCTGTGTAAAGTGATGCTTTGCATTACTATGGTGACAAAGATAAGATAAATCAACCAAAGTGTGACCGATAACATTCCGACAATGTTTGCTGTCAGCAGGATCCGATTTTTGTAACAAATAATTACCAGACAAGGCAGGATATAGGAGAAACGGGCATGAACACAAACCGACCGTCAAACACCATCGAAGACATTGTGCTGCGCTACTCCGGACGCGGGATGTCACAGCTAAAAGAATATCTTGAAACAGCCTACTGCAAAAAAGCCGCCGAGCGCCCTCTTTCGCTGGAGCGCGGGACCGTTTTTCTCACGACCGGGTTTTATGTGGCCGGGCATGCGGAAACGGACGGCCCGCCCGGTGCTTTCAGCATCGCGCTGGCTCTTAAAAAGCTCGGATTTACCCCCATCATCATCACAGACCGCATCTGCGACGGCCTGTTTGAACCGGAAGGTATCTTTGTCCTCTATGTGGGAGTACACGCAAACACAGCCTGGTATCAGAGTCTCATAGATCACTTTCACCCAGTGTGCCTGATTTCCGTAGAACGCTGCGGCAGAAACCAGAACCATGAATACGCGAACATGAGAGGTGTCAGTATCTCCGAGCAGACTGCTCACATTGACACCATGTTTGAGCTTGCCTCCTCCGCCCATATTCTCACCATCGGGATCGGCGACGGCGGCAACGAAATTGGGATGGGAAACCTCAAAGATGTAATTTCTGAAAAACTTTCACTCATCCCCTGCGAAATCACGGTCGATGAATTGATCATTGCTACTACCTCAAACTGGGGGGCCTATGCGCTGGTCGCTTATCTGGATCTTCTGCAGGAACAGCCGCTCTTTCCTTCTTATGAAACCATATCCGGCTACCTCTGCCGAATCGTTGCGCTCGGCTGTGTGGACGGTGTCACAAAACAGCCCATCCCCAGCGTGGACGGTTTTTCATCTGAGATCGAGCATGAAATCATTGATTTGCTTCGGCAAATCACTAGCCACAGATGTCATTAAAGCGGGAAAGCATGGTTATTCCCCCGCTTTTCCCGCCTTTTCAAAAAACAGCCCGGTCAGAAACCAGATCGGCGCGTAATCAAGCCGAATCACCCCATTCACCTGGTAAGGGGAATCACTGTAGTCCCAGGGACACTGATCTCTCTTTTTCAGCCACATCCCGGAGGAATATTCGACCGCGAAAATGCCGACCATGTAAATCAGGCCTCTCGTAAAGGTATTAAACCGCTTCAGAGCACCCGAGAGCGGCGCAATCAGAGAGGCCAGTCCATAAATGGGAAACATATGCAGAGAAGAAAACCCCATCAGCTTCGGATCGTGACGGGCAAGGGAATGCAAACCCGTCCACAGCACTTCCAGACACCATCCATACATCCCGCAGCGAATAAATCGATTCTTCATTGGTAGAAAGCCGCCTTTCTGACAGACCTCATCTGTCCTGTCATTTTCTCTCTACCTTAGTCTGCACATTCCTATCGAATTTATGTTGGAATTTTATAACAACCGTTCATTATCTGCTAAAGGCTGTGTTTTTGTAACAGTTCAGAACAGCATCGAAATGAAAAGACAGACTGTGCAGGTTTA
>JAJPXU010000024.1 GCA_021205305.1 Lachnospiraceae bacterium | reverse complement strand
GTCCTGAAGTCTTTTATCGAGAGCCAGCACATCATCTCCATGTTCACGGATAAAGACAGCTTTATCTTCAGCGTTGCCATTTAGAAATACCTCAACAAGAATGTACTCCACATAATTGATTTTCTGCAGCGCTTGCAGAGAAACTTAGATATCATGACACCAATGGAAAAACATGAAATATATCAGCAGGCAGCATAAAACTGTCAGTAAATGGATACCTACTGACAGAAAAGATTTATATTTTTTAATTGTCTACTTGACGAGAAACAGTTCAATAAAGGATTCCCGGGCATTTAAGCCATTTCTTTTTCGGTCGATTTATCTCCGACAAGGATTACTGCGAATGCGAGCAACACCTCGATTCCGCTTCGCTCCATCTCGGTCGTTTCTTGCATTCCAATGAATCCAGACAAACAAAAAGACTCCTGAATGCAAGCATTCGGAATCTCTTGTCTGTCTGGATTCGCAGTAATCCTTATCTCTTCGAAAACTGCGGAGCGCGACGAGCCGCTTTGAGGCCGTATTTCTTACGCTCTTTCATTCTCGGGTCACGTGTGAGGAACCCTGCGGACTTCAGCGTCGGTCTGTAGTCGTTGTCTGCCTGAAGCAGTGCTCTGGAGATGCCGTGACGGATTGCGCCTGCCTGACCGGTGGTGCCGCCGCCGTATACATTTACCAGTACATCGAATTTGTCAGCGGTCTCGGTCGCTACAAGCGGCTGACGCACGATCAGCTTCAGGGTCTCAAGACCAAAGTAATCGTCGATGTCTCTTTTATTTATCGTGATCTTGCCGGTACCCGGAACCAGGTATACTCTGGCAACTGATTTTTTTCTTCTTCCTGTTCCGTAAAATTTTTCCTTAGCCAATGTTCTTTACCTCCCTCTTAGAATGTCAGCAGCTCCGGCTTCTGTGCCTGCTGCTTGTGATCCGGGCCTGCGTATACGTAAAGCTTCGTGTACATCTGTCTTCCAAGTGGTCCCTTCGGAAGCATTCCTTTCACCGCATGCTCAATGACTCTCTCCGGCTTTTTCGCCAGCATCTCGCGAAGGGTGGTCTCCTTCATGCCGCCGACGTACTCAGAATGATGATAGTAAATCTTCTGATCCAGTTTCTTGCCGGTCACCTTTACTTTTTCCGCATTTACAACGATTACGTAATCACCCAGGTCTAAATGAGGTGTAAAGATCGGTTTCTTCTTTCCTCTCAATATACTAGCCACTTCTGTCGCCAGACGTCCCAGTGTCTTATCTGTAGCGTCCACTACATACCATTTTCTTTCAATCGTGGCTGGATTAACCATCTCAGTTTTCATTGGTCTTCCTCCTTATTCATCGCCGTCCGGCCTGTATGGGACAGACAGCCGATCCCGCCCTCTCTTTGTGGCGGTTCTTCCGGTTAACTCACGGGCAAACAGAGGCTTATTTCCGTCCTCCCGACCTGCCGCGCGTCTTCAAACAACGCTCAATCATCATCTGCTGACACGTGACATTTTATGAAGAAAATGCTCTACCGGGGCTTTGGCTCGAACATTTATCTATCCATGATTTCACTCTGCTTTCTTTCAGCTCCGTAATAAAACGTGTGCTGTGGCTCCGAACGATAACCACAGAGCCTCGTCGAAAACGCACTGGAAAGTGATGCGTCGAACGGCGTCGAAAGCGTCATAAAATACAGTGTGCCTTGCGAGCACACTTTGTCATTATAGTAAGAATCCGGCTTGCTGTCAATCACTTTTTTCCTGTTTTTGCCGCATTTTCAGCCATTTTTGCCGCAAATTTCTTTATACTTTCCGGGTCTGCGGTCACGAAACAGTCCCCAGCTCATCCGGCTGTCCTCGATCTCGTCCAGGTCGAAGGATGCGATAAGGATTTCTTCCTGATCACGCGGCGCGGCGCATACGATTTCTCCTGTCTCATCTGTGATAAAAGAGGACCCGTAAAACAGCAGGGAAGATTTCTGTCCGCCGTTCTCTTTTGTGGGTTCTACCCTTTCCAGCCCGATCCGGTTTGCCGCAGCCACCGGCATCAGATTGGACGCGGCATGCCCTTGCATACAGCGGCGCCAGTGGGGCATGCTGTCGCATTCGAGAATCGGCTCGCTGCCGATTGCGGTAGGATAAAGAAGCATTTCCGCTCCCTGCAGTGCCATGCAGCGCGCGCTTTCCGGAAACCACTGATCCCAGCAGATGCCGACGCCGACGCGGCCAAAGCGGGTATCCCATACGCGAAAGCCGGTATCGCCCGGCGTAAAATAGAATTTTTCCTGATAATAATGGTCGTCCGGAATGTGGGTTTTGCGGTAAACGCCCATCACCGTCCCGTCCGCGTCGATCATCGCAATGCTGTTGTACAGAGAACAGCCATCCTTCTCGTAGAAGCTGACCGGGATCACGGCTCCCACTTCTTTCGCTGCCCGCTGAAAATGCAGCACCGCGTCATTCTCCGGCAATGGCTTTGCAAAATGATAATATTCATAGCGGCGCTCCTGACAGAAATACTGCCGTTCAAAAAGCTCCGGCAGCAGAATTACATTGGCGCCGCGCTCCGCGGCCTCCCGAACCATGCGGTCGGCCTTCTTGATATTCTCTGAAACCACGGTGCCGCACTGCATCTGTATGGCGGCGATTGTTACATTTCTCATCTGCATTCTCCTATCTCAATTTCTGGCACGAACTCTATTTTTGAATTCATTTGCAGCGAAATATCATTTTCCCAGTCTCTTCCGCCATTCAGAGAGCAGCTGTTTTCCCAGGCAGTTTCACAATTCACAGTGGTCAAAAATGCAGGCCGCGAATCACCTCTTCCGAGGTCAACTGTCACATCCGCACGATTGACCGATGTCGGCAGGAAATCAGAACCGTCCCAGCGGAATCTGCTGCGTGATACAGTGAATATTTCCTCCGCCGACGATAACCGGCCGCGCATATACCGGCACAATCTCCCGCTCCGGAAAAAGGCGTCCGATAATTTCCACCGCCAATGCGTCATTCGAATCTCCAAACTGAGGTACAATCACTGCTCCATTTGAAATGTAAAAATTCACATAACTCGCCGCGAGCCGTTCCCCTGCTTCGCGTATGTCTTCGCCTTCTTCGAAGGTAAATCCCGCCAGTTCTTCCTCCGTGATGCAGACAGGCTTTGCCGGTATCGGCAGCTTATGCACCGTCAGCTTTCTGCCTCTGGCGTCCGTTTCGCGCTCCAGAACGCGTAAAGAAGCGTTGCTCAATGCCCACTGCGGATCTGTTTCGTCATCCGTCCAGGCTAACACTACTTCGCCCGGGCGCACAAATGCACAGATGTTATCGACATGCTCATTTGTCTCGTCCTGCCAGATCCCTCGGGGAAGCCAGATGATTTTCTCCGCGCCGAGGTATTGCTTCAATGTGTTTTCTATCTCTGTCTTTGTCATTCGCGGATTTCGCCCCGCGCTGAGAAGACAGGTCTCCGTCACGAGTACGGTTCCCTGCCCATCGGAATGGATGGAGCCGCCTTCCAGGACAAAATTTTGCGCATCATAACAGGAAAGCCCAAGCGCCTTACACACTGCCGCAGCCGCCTGATTGTCTTTCTCCCAATGCGCGTAAAGCCCGTCGACGACGCCTCCCCAGGCGTTAAACTGCCAGTCGACGCCGCGCACCTCTCCGTCCTCGTTCACCACACAGGTCGGGCCGACATCGCGCGCCCAGGCATCATCTGTCTCGATGGGGAGAACCTCTATTGGTGGGGGAGTTAAGGACTGTGATTTATCATCGCCATGTACCGGACAATTCTCCTTTGCGGCATGTTCTTCCCTCGCCGGGAGGCATCCTCGCCCTTCGGGCGGGATATTCCTCGCCGGGAGGCATCCTCGCCCTTCGGGCGGGATATCCCTCGCCGAATTGTCAGAACGCGTGTGCCAATATTGCTTCACAGCGTCCCGCACTTTTTCCACTTCTTCGGGCGCCGCCAGCATCCAGACCTTCTCACTCTCCGCAATTGCGAAGGCGATTTCCAGAAAGGTCTGCTGCGCTTCTTCTGCCCCATACGGCCACGAACCCGGACGCACCGGCCAGATCATCACGCAGCCGCGGTGCGGCTCATATTCGCCCGGCATATGAAAACCGTCTTTTAGCGGCGTAGATAAGCTTCCCTTTTCGTTTTCCCCATAATCTGTCTTTTTCAAATTTCTTTCCCTTACATTCCGCTAGCCTTTTAGAATTTTCAGGACAACCGCCCCTTAAAGTCCTCATATTGAAAAGCCTTCACCAGGCGGCACTCTCCGGTCGGTTTCGCCGGGTCTGCCGCCGGCTCCATCGCCCAGATCGACGGCAGTGCAATCCCGTTAAACGTATTATTTTTTACCATCGAATAAATCGCCATATCTTCGAAATACAGCCGGTCGCCCGGGTGCATTTCCTGATCAAAGGAATAATCGCCAATAATATCGCCCGCCAGACAGGTGCAGGAAGAAAGCCGATAGGTGTACGGCTTCTCACCAGGCTGCCCGCTGCCGCGCAGAGGCGGACGGTATGGCATTTCCAGTACATCCGGCATATGGCAGGCCGCGGAAGCATCCAGAATCAGCGTCTGTATGCCCCCATTCTCCACGATATCCATAACCTCCGTTACAAGATAGCCCGCATTTAACGCGACTGCCTCACCAGGTTCCAGATAAATATCCAGGTCATAAGTGTCCCGCATATGGCAGATGCAGCGTTCCAGTCGCCCAATGTCATAATCCGCGCGCGTGATGTGATGACCGCCGCCCATATTCAGCCATTTCATTTGTTTTAAATATGTACCAAAGCGCTGTTCCACTGCCTGAAGCGTCGTCTCCAGGTCATCCGAATTCTGCTCGCAGAGAGTGTGAAAATGCAGGCCTTCCACTCCGTCCAAAATTCCGCCTCCGGGTGTCCATGTGATTGCGCATTCCGCTTCCGCGGATTTACTCCGCGCAGCTTCCCTTTTCAATTGCCATTCAAACATCTCCTGCGTAACCCCAAGCCTGGAACCCGGCGCACAGGGATCATAAATGGCATGATCGCCCTGCGTGGAACATTCCGGGTTGATGCGCAGACCAATACTGGCCTTTCCCTGACAGCACTCCCGGAATCGTTCCAGTTGGGAAAAAGAATTAAAAATCACATGATCGCAGATATCGGCAATCTCATCGATCTCCTTCTCCCGATAGGCGGGGGAAAAGATATGATTTTCCTTTCCCATCTCTTCATGCCCCAGCCGCGCCTCATACAGCCCGCTTGCCGTCGTACCGGAGAGGTATTTCCCGATCAGCGGATATTCGCTGAACATCGAAAATGCCTTCTGTGCCAGAAGAATTTTGCATCCGGTACGCTCCTGGACACCTTTGAGGATCTCCAGATTTTTCGTCAGTTTCCCTTCGTCTACCACATAAGCGGGAGTGGGAATTTCACTTATTTTCATACAATTCTCCCGTAAGCTGCACTTTGAATTCTATTATCTGCAATACGCGTATCAGCCGATAGCCTGTATCGCACGTTCCGCACAGGATTTTTCAATACTGTCCGCCAAATCATCCGATCGTTTCGCGACCACCTCTTAATCCACAAGCACCGGATTCTCATCCACTATCCATGGCAGTCCCCACCGATTCAAGGCCTCCATATACGGATCCGGATCAAATTCATCTGTCGTAAATACGCCAGGCTTCTTCCACTGACCGGTCACCACCATCATCGCACCGATCATCGCCGGTACACCCGTCGTGTAAGAGATCGCCTGAGAACCAACCTCGCGATAGCACTCCTGATGGTCACAAATATTGTATATGTACAAAGTCTTTTCTTTTCCGTCTTTCACGCCGGTAAAAATACAGCCGATATTCGTCTTGCCGACTGTCCGCGGGCCGAGCGACGCCGGATCCGGCAGCAGCTCCTTCAAAAACTGGATCGGCACGATTTCCTGCCCGTTAAAATTGACCGGAGTCGTAGAGAGCATACCGACATTCTCCAGACACTTCATATGCGTCAGGTAGCTCTGGCCAAATGTCATAAAAAAGCGAATCCGCTTTATGCCCGGAATATTTTTTGCCAGAGCCTCTATTTCCTCATGATGCAGCAGATACATATCCTTTTTGCCAACACCCGCAAACTCATACTCCCTCTTAATCGTCATCGGCGGAATCTCCACCCAATGCCCGTCCTCCCAGTAGGAGCCCGGCGCAGAAACCTCGCGCAGGTTGATCTCCGGATTAAAATTGGTAGCAAAAGGATAGCCATGGTCGCCGCCATTGCAGTCCAGGATATCGATCGTGTGAATTTCATCGAAATAATGCTTTTGCGCGTACGCAGCAAACACGCTCGTCACACCCGGGTCAAATCCGGTACCCAAAAGTGCAGTCAGGCCGGCCTTTTCATACCGCTCCTGATACGCCCACTGCCAGGAATAGTCAAAATAGGCGGAAAAGCCAAGACGCTTACACCGCTCCTCATAAACCGCGCGCCATGCCGGGTCAGATGTGTCCTCCGCCTCATAGTTCGCGGTATCAATATAATGTACACCCGCTGCCAGACACGCGTCCATGATTGTCAGATCCTGATACGGCAGCGCCAAATTCAGCACCGCATCCGGGGCATAGAAGCGGATCAGCGCAGTCAGCGCTTCCACATCATCGGCGTCCACCTGCGCCGTTGTTATCTTCGTCTTTGTCGTCGGCGCCAGCTTTTCCTTCAGCGCAACGCATTTCGATACCGTCCGGCTCGCAATCATAATCTCATCAAATACATCACTGTTCTGGCAGCATTTGTGAATCGCCACCGAAGCGACCCCGCCGCAGCCGATAATCATTAATCTGCTCATGCTCTTTCTCCTTCCTAGTCACTACCCGTTGCCTTCCAAACACGAAGAGTGTTACAGGTCACACCACGACCAACTCTGCATTATCTCAGTCACTACAGGTGTGACCTGCAACGGCATCCGTCCATTTAAAATCGCGTCTACGCTCCGCTTCGGTCGGCGCTAGGCGAACGTCCACTGGACGTTCAGCGCCGCGATGGGACGGATGCCCGAAAACACTACGTTTTCACTCCGCACCCCGCAGCAAGTGCATGGTGCGGGTCTAACCAGTAACCAAAGAGTTTCTTTCAATCAAACGGCACATTCTGCCGCCGACCAGCTTGAGAGGCTATTCCAGGCCGCGTTCACGATTCAGTAGTTCTTCCAGTGCTTCATCGCTTTCACTGATCCATACATCCTCTTCCTCGGCCGTCAGACCAAGGTACTCCCGGAGAGTACACTCCTCATCGCTGAAGTTCCACTCATCGGTCAAATCAAAAATGTCTTCAAATGCTGCTTCACCTTTCATAAAACGCTCACGAAATTTCATGTCTTTTTCCCTCTCGCCGAAACGCGCTGCGAATTCTTATGCTTAAATAATTTAACCTTGCCTGTCAGCTCCGTAATCTGAATCACGCTGCGCATTTGTACGCATAAATATTTGTCCGATCAGAAAGCTCGGAGAACTTACAAGCTTTATTTTCATGTAACAGTTCAGAACAGCATCGAAATGAAAAAACAGACTGTGCAGGTTTACCTGCTAAAGGCTGTATTTTCATTTCGGGATGGGCGG
>JAJPXU010000110.1 GCA_021205305.1 Lachnospiraceae bacterium | reverse complement strand
CAAATGTTCATTGTCATTTTTGCTTTAGTGGCTCAAGTCCATTTTAGCATTCACAATTCATGGAAAAGTTGCTTCTCAAAAAAGAGAAGCGAGTTTTGTCATGTGAAGACGCTCATTTTAGTTGACATCTATATGCAGAAATAAGAAGCCGCCAGGCTTCTCACCTGCCCATTTGGGTAAGCGGGAAGCCTGGCGGCTTTTTTGTTGTCTATTTTTCTTTTTGGTTCTTAGTAGTAGACGATCTCTGCCAGGACATTTTCTTCAGCCATTGCCTGAAGGTTTGCTATGTGCGCAGCCCAAGCAAGCTGGTCTTTTCGTTTGTCGGGTGCCGGATAGCAGGTCAGTAGCTGCTCCATCAAAACATTCATTCGTTCCTGTGCCGCTGTCTCAGTCTGTGCCAGGTGGCGGTTCAGTTTCCCGGTAAGTGTCATGCTCTGATACCAGCCAGAATGATGTTCCTTCAGATATGTCTTCCGTAGCATCCCGTACTTGCCGATCACCACCGGTTCCTCCTCGGTCACTGTCAGGTTCGGGAATAGATAGTCCCCCTTGCGATGATAAGTCAATTGCATTACTCATGCCCTCCCATGAAAATATTTCAAAAATACTGATTGAACGGACTTTAATGCTTTAAAGCGACGAATTACAGCTTGCTATTATAGAGACTTCAGGATGAAAAAGCAAGGTTGTTCATAAAAAATTAACAATTGAACAGCTTGGCAAACGGGGGTTCAAAACACAGGTTAGTGAAGGGGAGAAAACTGACCATCAGCCTTTTCCTACTTCGAATTATTGTTTGGAGGACTACAGAGATGCAAAAGCGAAAAGGGAAAGTGACAGTTCACGCGGGAGAAAAAATATTTAACGCCCTCGGTGATATGGATACGAGCAGCGCCGTGAATGATAGTGATGGACTGGTGGACATTCGGAATGTCTGTGTTAGAACAGACCTGGATGCAAAAGAGCGGGTGATGGACTATGTCCGTCAGATCAAGAATCCGTATTGCTATCTGTGCAATGGAATGAAAGTGAAAATCTGTTTCAGTGGCACAAAGCGGATGGAAGACTGCCTGATTGAGCATATCTTTTGAGCTTGTGGTCAGGCGGATGACAAATGGAAGAGAGTGATCAGAATGAAGGTGGAATTTGTTACCAAAAATACGGCGTGTCTACCGTACATAAAGTTCCCACGGTTCCTGTTGGAGTGTAAGTTGAGTGAGACGACAAAGCTCCTGTACATGCAGCTGTATGACCGGACACAGCTTTCCATGAAAAACGAGGGGTGGACGGATGAGTGTGGCTATGTCTTCTGCATATACACGATAAAGGAACTGGCAGGTAAGCTTCATAAGAGTACAGGCACGGTCAAGAACTGCCTGGCGGAGCTTGAAAGATATAACCTCATTCGCAGGGAACGCATGGGATATAACCGGCCCAACAGGATTTATATTATGGTGCCGACTGAAGCAGCGGCGGAAGCATTGACCGACTGCCAGGGCAATAAGAGCCCTCTAACTGGAGAGACAGAAAAGTGTCCTTCTGGACAGACAGAAAGTTATCCTATGGATGGACAGAATTTTATCCCTCATATGGATAGAAAACTGTCCCCTAATAAGAAAAAAAGAATAATAACTACAGAGCTATAAATACATCAATCAATCTATCCGGTTTTGAAGACGATGAGGATAGAATGGATGAATACGCGCACTGGCGGGATTGTTTTTTAAAACAGCTTGAGTTTGACGTGCTTCTCTACAGAAAGATTTGAGGTGTGCGAACCAGAAAGCAACAAAGCTGCTTGTGGAGTTGGAGACAAAGGGCTTGATTGAAAGGAAAAAACAGGGCAGGGGAAACCGGCAGTAATTTATGTGAAGAAATATGACGTAGTATTCCCAAATCAGGATTTCAGGATCATGAAAATCATGATTCAAGGGTCATGAAAACCATGATTCCAGAATCACGAAAATCAAACACAAATAAGACTGAGAAAAATAATACTGAATTAAGCGATACTGAATCTATCAATCATTTCGGACACTTCGAAGGACAGGCAGATGGAACGGATGGGATGGATGAGTACATGTATTATCAGTATTTTATTCAGGCCGAAAAAGCGTGGAACACGCCGGAGCTTTTGGTGGTGCGGGCGCTCCAGATGGCGAACCAGACTGTGGAGCAGTATAAGCAACAGAACACAAGCCTGGCCACAGACCCGTCAAAAGTGCGGCTCCAGACCCGTCAAAATGGCGGTTCTGAATCCGTTAAAAACACAGGTTATCCAGTTGCAGACAAAAATGTCCGTAACCAAGGGCGTGGCGCATCAGAGATATGTGGCAACGGTGAGTAATTCCAGGCTGGAAGAAAAATTTCATATCGGGAAACAACACTTTAGCACTTTAAAGTATTGATTCGCGACGGGGTATGTGTTAGAATATCTGCGGGTCAATAGAATAAAGCAATCTGAAGCCAGCGATTTCCCGGGTAATTGTCTGAAAGACAAGGAAAAGGAGGTCGTTGGCTTTATGCGTTTTCAGACGAAAGAAAAAGAAAAAACATTGTGCGCCGGGTATGTCCGCCTTTCCCAGGAGGACGGGGACAAGCCGGAAAGCAACAGCATCCACAACCAGAAGGAACTGATCAAGGCGTTCTACAAGAAACACCCGGAGATGATTCCTGTGGACGAGTATGTCGATGACGGGTATACGGGGACGAATTATGACAGACCGGGCTTCGCCAGACTGATGGAGGATGTGGATAAGGGGAAGGTCAACTGCATTGTGGTGAAAGATCTCTCGCGCCTTGGCAGGAACCATATCGAGACCGGACGGTATATCGAGCAGATATTTCCGGCACTTGGAATCCGTTTCATCGCAATCAATGACCATTATGACAGTGCGAATGAGGAAAATGAATCTGACCGGATTATTGTGCCGTTTAAAAATTTAATCAACGACGCTTACTGCCGGGACATCTCCATCAAGGTGCGGAGCCAACTGGACGTGAAACGCAGGGATGGTCAGTTTGTTGGAAGCTTTGCCGGTTACGGATATAAAAAAGACCCGGTGAATAAAAACCACCTTATCATTGATGAGTATGCGGCAGGGATTGTCCGCCAGATTTTCGAATGGCGGTTGGATGGAATGAGCCTGCTTCGCATTGCGCAGAGGCTGGATGAGATGGGTGTGCTGCCGCCGATGGAGTACAAGCGCGCCTGCAACCAGAATTACAACAGCGGGTTCCGGGCGAAAGCAGACCAGAAATGGTCAGCCGTTTGCGTCAATCGGATTCTCCGAAACGAATCCTACACAGGAACGATGGTGCAGGGGAAGAGGAAGAAAATCAATTACAAGGTAAAGCAGATCGTAGATGTGGCGGAAGAGGAATGGATCAGGGTGGAAGGGACACACGACGCGATTGTCTCCAAAAGCATTTTTGAGCAGGTACAGAAAATGTTTGACCTGGATACACGCACCGCGCCGCAGGAGGAAACGGTCTATCTGTTCTCTGGTTTCCTCCGTTGCGGGGACTGTGGGCAGAACCTGGTGATGCGCAGCACGACGAGAAATGGAAAGAAATATGTCTATTATCACTGCTCAACCTACAAAAACGGCGATGGTTGTTCTTCCCACCTTATCAGTGAGAAGAAGCTGACGGAGGCTGTGCTTAATGCAATCAGGTCGCAGGCGGCAATGCTTGTCGATGCGGAACATATCATAGCGGCGGCACAAAGCCTTCCAGACGGCGGCTTTGGCGCGCAGGACATAAAAAGACAGATAGTTGCGCTCGATGCGGAGGCGGAGCGCTACCGGGAGTTAAAACAGAAGCTTTATGAGGATATGAGGGATGGTCTTGTCGGTAGGGATGAGTACCAGGAGATTAACGCACGGTTCTCAAACAAGATGAGGGAGGCACTTGAGAAACGGGAGAAAGCGGAAGCAAAGCGAAAGAAGCTTCTGTCCGGCGGCAGTGTGTTGCAGCCCTGGCTGAAAGATTTCTGTCAGTACAAAGAGATCAGACAGCTTGATCGCTGGGTGCTGACCTCATTGGTAGATCGGATTATTGTTTATAGCAAGGACAGCATTGAAGTTCAGTTCCGGTTCCGTAATGAAATGCAGGAGCTTTTGAATGACGCTGGCAAGACGACGGCAGGAAGGAGTGCCGCACTATGAGATGGGTAAGCTATACGAGGGCGGTATCCTGCCGTAAAGGAGAAGAGAACCCTCCGGATATTATCAGCAGACAAAATGAAAATATCGAAGCGTATATGAAGGAGCTGGGGTTTACCGTCAGCAAAAAGTACAGTGACAGAAAATTTTCTCTGGAAGCGACTGAGGGGTTTGATGAACTTGTGCAGGCGGGGATGCGCCGTGAATTTGATGGTGTGATTATAGATTCAGTTTTTCGCTGTGGCAGGGCGCTCCACGCCGCGATTGAAATTTTACACAAGACATTTTATCCTGTCGGTATCCAGTTCGCTGTTGCGGAAGACCACTTCTGCAGCATAGGGAAAACTCAGGATGAAGTGACTGCGTATTTTTTTGAAAAGCGCCGTCTGAGGGCAGGAGACAGGATGTTTGAAAAGCTTGGGTATTCTGAAGGAAACACTGCCCTTGCGTATAAGCAAGTGCGGTATGGATATAAGCTGTCAGACGATTGCAGAAGCCTTGTGGCTGACCCGGAAAGCGCCGCAGTGGTGCGCCGGATTTATCAGGAATATGCGGATGGCAGAGGGGCAGGCAGCATTGCGACGGGACTGAAATCAGACGGAATTCTGACGCCCCGTTCTTATGCGGAGTGGGTATTTGGCATAGCGGAATCCGACTCCCTTCAAGTGAAATGGAACAGATCAACGGTAACAAAGATTCTGAGCAGCTCCGTGTATGCTGGGGACAGCACAAAGCTTTCAAAAGAAAAGGGGTTCTACGTATCGGTTGACCGGATCATTTCTGAGGAGCTGTATGAGAAGGTTCAGGAATTGCTTGCAGAGCAGTCTTCACAGAGCGGCGTGCATAAAAAGATTTTGAATCCTCTGTCCAGAAAAATCTTTGACAGGAATACAGGCGGAAAACTAATGCTGATCGATTCTCTGTCGGAGCCGGGACAGAAAATTTTCTCCTTGAAGCGATTTTACAAAACCGTCCCCGATATAGCAGGGGTCAATGCAATCCGCTTTGTCGATGCCCTTGAGGCTGTCACAGACAGGTTAAAGCAGATAGGGCGGCAAGCGCAAGCCATAAATGTGAAGATTGCCTCTGGTGAGGCAAAAGAATATGAGGAGAAAGCCATTGCCCTATACAGGGTGAAAGCGCAGGAGTTGTTTGCCGCAATGGATGCGGTAAGTGTCCGGCGCATGGAAACCTACAGGGAATACACTGCTGGAAAGATAGATGATAATACATATGAGGACAGGGAGCAGTCTTACCAGAATGAATTATCCGAGTATGAAGAACAGTTTCGTCCGCTTTTGGAGGAGTTCGACCTTATCCGGAAGGTATACAGTGTGAAGAACCCCTGGGTGAAGTTATACAGGAATATGGACTTATCGGACGGAGTGACGAAGAAGGTGGCTGCAAAATATATTGCGGCAGTATATGTGGACAGTTTCGCTCAGGTGGAGATTGAACCGATGGAAAAGGAATGGCGGGACAGGCTCCCTGCAGAGTGGTTCTTAGAAGGAGGGGCAGAAGATGGCGAGAAAAAGCAGACGGAATAAAGCGGCTGAACAAAAGGCGCAGTCTGCGCAAAATACTCAGAATATAGAGATATTGAACCAGACGCCAACGGCGGCTTATGTGCGCCTTTCATTGGAGAACAGCGGCAATGAGACGGAGGACAGTATCCAGACGCAAATCATGCTCGTACATGGTTTCATCCAGAGCCGCCCGGATTTGAAGCTGGAGGACACCTATATCGACAACGGTTATTCCGGTACAAATTTTGACCGACCGGAATTTGAGCGAATGATGCAGGACGTGTACGCCGGGAAAATTCAGTGTATTGTGGTGAAAGACCTTTCCCGGTTCGGGAGAAATTATCTGGAGATCGGGCATTACATGGAGACCGTCTTTCCACGGCTGAATATCCGCTTTATTGCTGTGACAGACGATTTTGATAATTCCCGCAAAGAGGATGTGGAAAGCCTGGCTGTGCCGATCAAAAATATGGTGAACAGCCTTTACGCGAAGGACATTTCACGTAAGGTGGCATCGCTGAATGAAATGAAGCGGCAGAAAGGGGAACTTACCACAACGCGCCCGCAGTACGGCTATCTGATAGACCATAAAAAGCATTGCTATGTTCCTGACGCGGAGACTGCACCATATGTGCGGGCAATCTTTCGATGGACATTAGAGGGGATAAGCTGTGGGGATATTGCACGCCGGCTGGAACTTTTAGGAGTGCCTGCACCCTGCGCCAGATGTGAAAAGGATTCTCCCAGGCAGCTGACGGGTTGGAATGCCGCAAAGGTGTCGAGGATTCTTCATAGCTCTACATATGTCGGTGAGCAGGCGACCGGCAAGACGAGAAAGGCAGTTTATAAGGGCATGAAGGAAAAGGTTATGCCTAAAGAAGAGTGGATTGTTCGGAAAGATGCCCATGAAGCACTGGTTTCCCGCCCTGATTTTGAACGGGTACAGTCGATACTGGATGATATGTGCAGGCAGGTGAAGGAGCAGACGGAAAGGAACGCAGAGAACCGTGCCGCATCGGTCAATCATTTCGGGCGTCTGCTTTTCTGCGCGGGATGTCAGCAGGAGATGAAATACACCCGGATAAAACGGATGGATGAGGAAACGCCGCACCTGGTCTATTCCTGCTCTTCTTTGAGGGGAATGTGCCAGAATTCTCCCGCACCTGTGAATGAAAAGATGCTGATGATTCTGGTGATGGATCAGATCAGGAATCTGGTTCATGTCGCGCTTGATTATGGGAAATTGGCGAAGCAGATTCTCTCATCGGAGGACAGCGAGGGCAGCATGATCTCCTTACAAAAGAAGATGGACTCCCTGTCATACCGTATGGAACAGGCGGATGAACGGAGGACAGGTGTTTATGAAGATTATGCGGATGGTCTTCTGAATGCGGAAGAGTATCAATACATGAAAGAACACTATATTAGTGAGAAGCAGAACCTGCAGCTACAATTTCAGGAGACAGCCCGTCAAAAAGAGCAGCTGACGAAAAAAGCGAATGCAGCAATTAAGCTCTCACAGAACCTGGAGCAATATTTGGAGTGCCGGGAGTTTGATGAAGAACTTGTGAGGGCGCTGGTGGATAAAATCTATTTGGGTGGGGACAACACGATCAAGGTTGTGTTTCGCTTCCAGGATGTATTCCGTGAATTTCAGGAGTGCCTTGAAGGAGTGACGAAAAGTGAAGAATAAGATGATCGCATTTTATTTGCGGCTTTCCCTGTCAGACGGTGATTTGGGAAAAGACAATAAAGACGAGAGTAACAGCATCGAGAACCAGCGGCAACTCCTGCAGGCTTATATGGACGCGCAGGATGACTTTGACGGTGAGATTTCGGAGTATGTGGATATGTAGACCGAGAAATTGATACAACGGTATGAAAAATTAAAATGTGCGGTT
>JAJPXU010000158.1 GCA_021205305.1 Lachnospiraceae bacterium | reverse complement strand
GTTTATTTTTCTCGTTATCAAGCCTATATCGTTCTGCCATACTTATTTTTTTTAGATATTCCAGTCTGTTCAAAGCCATATCAAAGCTAACATTAAACTCCGACATTATTCTTGCAATATCCATTGCCGACATTTTATTATCAAACAAATCCTGCAATCTCGTATCAAAAAATCTATCCACTTCGTCCGCAGGCATCAACAAACATGCCGCAAAATAATTTGCTTCCTGCTCCTTTGCATCAATGCTTCTTCCCGAAATTGTAATAGTATCATCAATATATGGGCTTTCACCACATATATGCAAAACAACGTGACCAATCTCATGCGCCAGTGTAAATATTTCTCTCGATAAGCGACAGGATGAATTTGTAAATATTACAATATCCTCATCTTTCAGCAATGCAAAGCCAAGATCTGCATTCTCCCCCAATGGGTAGCGAAGTAATTTATAACCCATACGCTCACAATCTTTAAATAAGTCAATAATACCAAAACGACTTACCTTACATTTTTCTCTGAAATCGTCTGCTTTGATTCGTATTTCTATTTTTCTACTCTCCTGCACGTAATCCCAATCCCCCTTTACTCAGGTCATTGTCCTGCAATTTCGTAAATAAATGTTTATTTGCGTAAAATAAATCCAACATATCAAATATTTCTTTAGAAGAAGAACTTTTATCACCCACCCTATGGGAAACAACCGGAGTTTCATCCAGAACTTTTGTAATATCGTTAACAGTAATATCCAAAGCTTTTGCAATCTTGGATAAAATATCAAGTGAAATATTATTCGTGCCTTTTTCTATTCTCGCATATCTCTGCCTGCTTATTCCAATTTGATCGGCCAGTTGTTCCTGCGTAAGATTCTTAGTTTTTCTCAATGCCTTAATGCGATTACCTAACAATTCATTCATGAACTTCCCTCCATTCTAGATTATACTTTACCATATAATCTAGAAATGTCAAGGTGCTATGTTCTATTTTTACAACTTTTATATTTTATATGTTATGTTTTTGCAACATTCTATCCATATTATAATTCAAGCAGCAAAAGCATTACTATCAATACATTGAAACAGGCTGCGTTATTTACGCAGCCTGCAAAAAATCTCACATACAGTAAAACTCATCGATTTTTTCAAAACATATAGCTTTCGAAAGTTAACGAGATTTTCCCCGCTTACTCTTTTCCCATTTCGTCATCTGCCTGCTGATCTGACTACGCACTTTCTCCCCTCCTGCTTCCTCAAGCCGTTCCGTAAATTCTTCCAGATCAATATTGCCTTTCATATAAGCATACGCCGCCTGTGTAGCAATATCGGAAAAGGCACTCATTTCCTCATCAAATTCCGAGCGATCTATGCAAAAGTCTGTCACAGTCGAATCTTTCTTTCCTGTATCGTTATACAAATCAGTTTTCGTCAGCAGGCTTCCAGTAGTTTCAGACAAGGTCTCCGGTTCCTGATTAGCAGACCAGATTTCTTTGTACAGCCCGGTCCAGAACTGTTTTATACTGATGCTCGCCGCCCGTTCTGTCAATGCGGTGGCTGTCCCATCTGTCACTTCATAATCTGTACCCTCTTCTCCCCAGAGCAACAGGTTCGCATAATCCTCATTTGTATAGAGCAGCGCCAAAAGTTCTAATGCCGCCTTCTGACAGTCAGATTGGCTGTTCACCGCAACATTATAGCCAAGAGTATTGGAATATGCGTAAGGCATCTGCACCAGAATGACATCATCCTTTACTTCTTCTGAAATCTCCACTGCGTCTACGCCAACCCAGACGGCAACGCCGCACTCCAGCCCCGCCTTTGTGACAGACAACGTTGTTCCGGGCTGCCAGGAACTTCCATCTTCCCCAAAATATCCATTCTCGCGCATCGAACGGATGGCATCCGCTTCTTCCATAAATGCTTCTGACCCGGCAAGGCTTCTCACCTTACCTGTCTCCAGATCAAGCAGCACACCATCTGTATATTGCTGCCCTGCCGAATACGCGAGCGAAGTCAGATCCGCACCCCAGACCACCTTCAGATTTTCTTCTTTCAGATTCTCCTCTCCACAATTTTCCAGAAGCTGCAAAAGCGACTGCGCGGTTCCGTCAAATGCAGCCAGATCCTCCTCTGTAAAATACGTTTTGTTAAATGCATAATAGTCAGTTCCATTCGCAGCAAGTTCTGTCGGAAGCAGGCAAAGAGAGCTGTTCACACAGACACTTTCCCAAAGTTCTTCATAAAATACGTTTTTTAACGCAAACCCTTCGTCTGAATCCAGATAATCCGAAATGTCCGCAAGATAACCGCCGCGCACCAGCTCCGAAATCGCGTCTGAACCAATCGAAACGCAGGAAACTATATCCGCCGTTCCATCCTCCAGAACTTCTTTTAAGGAAGCATAATAATCCTCTGCCGGATAAGCCTCATTTTCCCCTGTCTCGATGAATTCACTGCGGCTATTGCCCCATGGGATGTATTTCACTTCCAGCCGGAAGCTGTATCCATCTGCTTCCAGCTGTTCATTCAGCAAATCTGCGTTCAACCGGTCTGTCTCCTTATACCAGCTTTTCACTCCAGATCCAGACCCGTAAAACATAGTGGTATTGCTCTCCGGTACCGCCCAGACAATTGTGGTAATTCCGCTGCTTTCTTCCGCACAGGATACATATTTTGTGCCGACAGCCGCCGCTGCAAGGAAGCTTACTGAAAAAAGTACGCATGTCAGCAGGTTACAGATCATTCTTTTCCTTCTTGATACTCTCTTTTTCATAACCACACAAATCCTTTCTTTTACCGCGTTTTTGCCAAAAGCCAACAAATGCACCGGCGTTACCCTTTTCTGACTGCTGCACGCCACAAGTGTCTTTGCGTATAAAGCGCGGTCGTCGTCGCTCATATCTTTTGTCGCTTTTTCATCGCAGGATAGTTCCAGATCCGCGCAAAAACAGTGAAAGGCTACCCACACAAATGGATTGAACCAGTGCAGTGCCGCGATCAAAAACGCTGCCGTCTTCCATATATAATCACGCTGTTTTCTGTGTACCCCTTCATGCGCAGCAACATATGAAATCTGCCATTCCTCCATATCAGAGGGAATGAAAATCCGGGGCCGCAGATAACCAAACAAAAACGGAGAATCGATATCATCGCAAAGCCAGACGTCACTTTCACCGTCTTTCCGACTCTTCCTCATACATATGCTCACTCGCTTCTTCATCACCGCATGACCAACAAGCAAGTAAAGACATAACAACACGACCCCGACAAGCCAGATAACAGACAGGACAGAAACAATATATTCCGGCAGTTGAATTTCAAGGAGCAACCAGTTCTTCCAAGAATCTCCAGCATCTGCCGTCTCCGTTGTTGCATCAGACCTTTCTACAATGACATTCCCTGTGTCTGTAGCCATTTCCGAATTCCCTGCGATTGTATCTAAAATCTCCGTAGAAATCACTGTATTCCATTCGCTATCTGCCTCACTGTTTTCATCTTGTTCATCTGACACAGCCATACCTGAAATGACAGAGCCCGTTATTACTGACTCCGCTCCATCTGTATCCAGATTTATGTCATAACTCTCCGAATGATCTCCAGAATCTGAAGTCACTTCGGCTGATTTCATTCCCACCAAAGCATCACCCGCACCGTTTCCAGAAAGAAATTCAGGAATCGACAATGGGAAAAGAAGAAGTACCCCGACAAAACCCCAGAAGATGCAGCGGATGAATTTGGAGTCATTCCGAAAAATGCAGCGCAACAATAACACAATCACGATCAGTCCTATAGACAGAATGCTTCTGTTTGCAATATATAAAAAAGCCGCTTGCATACGCTCCTCCTTTCACTGTTTCCTGTTTCTCATAAAATTACTGCTCTTCACGGTACGCTTTGATAATTTTTTCCAGTTCCTGGACTTCCTCTTCAGTCAGCTTCCTTTGCTTCGCAAAAGAGGTCACAAATGCCGGCAGAAATCCGTTAAATTTCTTATCCACGAATTCCGCACATTGTATCCCTGTAAACTCTTCCTTCGAAATCACGGAAGAAACTACCCCATTCACATTCTGAAAAATTCCACGGTTGCAAAGTTTTTTCAAGACCGTGTAAGTCGTTGATTTTTTCCACTCCAGTTCACGATTACACAATTTTACCAGTTCGCCGGATGTGATCGGTTCATTCTCCCAGATTAGATTCGCAAAATGCGCTTCTACTGTTCCAAGTCTCATATCATCCATATTGCCCGCCTCCAATAATTTTTAAATATCGCATCATTTAGTTTGTGCCTATTAGAACAAGCCTTTAGTCTATTTCGAATAGACTTTCATAAAGTCAGTCTATCAAAGATAGACTGTTTTGTCAATGAAAAGTTCAGGAACTAAAAAGCCATCTCCAAAAAGACGACTCCGCTATTCCAATACATAGTCATAATCCATTCCACTCCTGCTTGTCTTTTATTCTTTGTCCGCATTTAGAAACACAAAAATGAGCATCCATGATAATAATTCCACAAATACCACTTTTGCTCTCATTTTTTCCTTAAAAATAAGGCTTTCTAAGCCCTTAAATGCAGACAAATCCCTGTCAAAACAAAAGCGTCCGTATAAATCTTAAAAAGTCTTAACGCAGCTCTTTTAATCTGGTAAGGTGGCAATATGACCCTTTACCAGTTTAAACTATATCATTCAGACAGAATAGAAAAGCCGCCTCCAAAGAGACGGCCTCCGCTATCTAATAACAAATCATTGATAAATCATTTCTGTCCTGATAATTTCCTCGGCACGGTTCTGGATGTTTCCCATACGCTGCACCCAGTCCCACCAGGGTGCCCCCAACGCGAAGCGTTTTTATATGGGGCACCCGATCTGCCGCCGAGTGAAACGAGGGGGCGCTTCCACCAATCACGGCTCTTCAAATCCTCAGTCACACCTTCAGCATCCTTCATCTGATCAATGATGACTTCCAGGCGCGCCTGTGCCTGCTCATTCAGATCGGCAAGATATGCCCAGAGTCTGCCGGACAGCAGCAGATCATTATATGTCCGTACTCGTGCAACGAGTATGAACGCAGGCAATGTTCCGATTTTCGGAGAAAATCGAGCACGGCACCGCGCCAATCGCGCAGCGATTTTTCATTGCGCGGCTTTCATTATTATACGCTACCGGACGGCATTCCTTCAGATACTCTCTGTGCATCCGTCCCCACTTCCCTATGGAGCGCTGTTCTTCCGGCTCTGCTTTTGGCTTGTCCAATATCAGGTCAGGAATGTAATAATCTCCAACAAGCACGTAGTCCAGGCCGTTGCTGTCATCATGAATCCTTTGTTTCAAATCGTTCATTTTGTTCCACCCTTTCCACCCAGTTGCACAAAATTACAATCGTCTCATAATTTACATTGATATATGTACGCCACCAACACGCCCTCCCAACACGTCTTTTCCAATCAAATCACTCCACTCAAAGTCATCGGTATCCTCTCTGGCAACCACAAAATTCCCGGCGCGTTGGGTGAGCTGCGCAAAATTGACCGGTGCGTCCGCCGCGCCGCCGCTGTAGGTATAAATCGAAGACTCCGAACCCATAAACCCGATATCCGCCTCACCGAAAATCAGCGCAGTCATTGTCTTATCCGCACCAAAGCCAGTCACGACTGTCAGGTCAATGCCCTCCTCCTCAAAATAGCCGAACTCAATCGCCACATACTGCGGCGCGTAGAAAATCGAGTGTGCAACCTCGTTTAAGGTGACGACGGTGAGTTTCTGCTCTGCTTCTGTTATGTCAGCCGCAACAGGGACCTCTTCCGTTTCTACTACAGCAGACACCTGTTCTGAAGCTTCTTCCTCCATAGCAAAGGCGGCTGTGGAATTCCCAATCGCAAGTATCAAAGAAAAAGCTGCTACCATGATTCGTTTCGATTTCATATTCATACGATAATCCTTTAAAATGGTTTTCTTTATCATATGAAGTATCCGGAAAAACGCTACTTGCTTTATCATTCCGAAATGAACATATAACGGCCTTTTCCATTTCCTTTCACTTTCTCAATAACATTCATTTCACGAAGTTTCCTTAATAATTCATGTGCAGTTGAAGATGAACAACCTGAAATCTGAGCAATATCACTTGTTCCAAAAACTTTCCCTTCTCCTATCTTACGATAAATCATCAGAATTCTCAGCCTGGTGGGCTCACTAAATTTATTTTCTTCTATCGCCATATTTATTTTTTCATTCACTTTAATCGCCGGGTTTTCATTTCCAATCACCAGTTTTTCGTCTTCAATCGCCGAGTTTTTGCCATCAATCGCCAACTTTTCAGTCTCAAACGCCTGGTTTTTATCGTCAATCGCCGGATTGTCGTTTCCAATCGCCGAGTTTTCAGAACTATTATTTATCAAAGGAACCGTCAAACGGAATACATCCCCTTCTTCAAGATCTGGCTCTCCTCCGGAATATATTTTTGTAAACTTATACAAATTTCTGACACCGGAGCCGAGTCCGTCTGCATAGCCTACGCTTACAAAAATTTCATAATTTTTAACCGGATACAGTCACGTACCCGGTTAAAATTATGTGAATATTTATATATCTTATTTCAAATTTTCTGCAAAAGTGTTTTCATAATCTTGTTGTTGATGGTACACTGCCTCAACATAAACATTACTGCCTTTCACCAGATATAACATAAGATACTGATGACGTCTAAAATATATCACCCGATAACCCCGTTGTCTGAGTTTGGTATTTCGGCAATACTGCAAACTGGCAGCAACAGTTTTTAATTCTTCTATGGTCTCTAAAGCATCATTATAAACACTCTTCGCCGCCTGGTCATTCAACAATGTATATTGAATATAGTCAATAAAAGCATCCAACTGCTCTATAGCTCGTGGCGCCATAATCACATTAAATGAATCCATGCCGCCTCCCCATTTCTGCCATGGCAGCATCTGCCGAAACTCCTTTTCCTTCCTCAATCTGCTTATGCGCTTTATCAAGATCCGACAAAATCTGCTCCGTTGTCAACGAAACAAATGGGTTAGCAGGTTTTCTGGATGTAAAGAGTTTCTGGGCATATTCCATCACTTTAATCCTTGCATCTTCTGGCATTGCTTCCATCATGGACATGGTTGCTTCTATCGTACTCATAAAAAAACCTCCCTCCAAAAATATTTCCACAAGTGTGACGAACTTGCTGTAATCAGTTAGGCGAGGCTTATGCCACTTTCATCTGTAGTCCCCTGTGGAACTTCCGATAAGTCATATTGCTCGCAGCAAATCCAGCTGCTCGTTAACTTGCGAAGTTCATTACCGCAAGCGGCATGAACTTCTTGTAAGCTATATTGCTCGCAGCAAATCCAGCTGCTCGTTAACTTGCGAAGTTCGCTCCCGCAAGCGAGGCGAACTTCTTGCAAGTTATATTGTAAATCATCCTGTCCGTTTTGTGAATACCCTTCGTTTTAAATTTTCAGCAAAGTTTCAGCAAATAATTTTCCTGCAAACCAAATCAACCAAATCGATCGTGTCGCCATATTCATCGCTAAGTTGGTATAAATATTTCCAAACAGCCGAAAAAACGCTTATCCAACGCTGTCCGGGTTATAATGAACCGTTCCATCATTTCCAATCACACATCCTTCGGAATCAATGATTGTTCCATCCAGCAGTTTTTGAGAACCTTCAGGCGGAGTCCAATAACTACCTGTAGAAGTTCGTACTTTCGTGTGACCATTATAGGTTTTCACTACATGACTGGATACAGAGCTTTGAGATGTGCTCTTGTTTTCTGCACATCCGGTCAATGACACAACAAGTAAAACCGCCGTAAAAAGCCTAACCATTCTTTTACAATTCATCGTCTTTTTTCTCCATAACTGATGTGATTATAAATAGTTCAGATTTTCTCATACCGTATAAATCCAAAGACTTCGTATCTGCGGCACAAGAGTGTCAAGAGACCATGTTTTCCTGCTGTTGAACAGACTGTTCGGATCATTGACCGTGACATTTCCATCCTCGTCGATCCCAGTCAAAACGATAAAATGTCCAGTATAAGTAAAATCTCCCGGATACATACTCGCAATCATTGGTGTGGATGCACTTAGATTCTCCTGTATGTATTCCGCACTTACAGTCCCAACCGTTGCCTGTAAGCCAAGCAGTTCTGCGCCCTCGGTCATCAGATTCCAGGATGTTTCCTCGCCCCACACATAATATCCATGTTCTTCTGAAAATTGAGCGACACTGTACGGGTCCCAATCAGTTGTGCCGGTGAGTCCACAAAGTATCATGGAAAGGCATGTCGGCCCGCATCCGGTAATGCCCATACAGCCACTTCCATATGTTCGATATCCCCAACGCTATGAAATGAAAATATGCGAAAAGGACGGACACAGATATGTCCGTCCTTCTACTTTTACGATACCTTCGTTGTATAGTCCAGGCTGATCCAGCCGTCCCGGTTCGTCTGGTAGGCCTTCAGGAGCCCCCAGCCGTTAGATTCTTCTACGATCGTGAAAGTCCCCTTGCCGGTATACTTCCCGATCTTTGCATAGCTCTTTCCGGGTCCTTTTCTGATATTCAGGTTGCTGATCTCCACCTTTACCGTATACGGCACGGAGCTTTCTTCCGGATAGATCGCGTTCCCGGACGGGTCGAAAACATAATATCCGGAATTCTGATCCGCGCACTTCTTCGCCTTCGCCAGATCCTTGAATGCACCTTTTTGCGTCTTGCTATCCGACCAGGTTTTCCGCACTCTATAATAGTCGTCCGTGCTGGCCGTGCCCGCGGATGCCGAAACGGTTCCGCCGATGTTCTTTTTGAAGCTCTCCCAGGCCGATTCGTCGCCGCTGTCAGCGTTCCACCCCACAACGCCCGGGCATAGCTTCCCGTTAACGTCATAGTGCCGGATCACGTGATCTGCGTCGATCCCGTAAAGGTTCATAAGGTACTTTGTCAGCTCAATCGCCGCCGTGATCGTCGCGTCTTCAAAGTACCAGTCCGCGCTGTTCGCCGTCTTGCTGCCCTTCGTTCGGACGCAAAGCTCTATATGAACCATGTTCGCATTCTTCGCGACCCCGTAAAGGCTGCCGCCCTTTGTGGATTGCTTGGATCCGCCGACCGCCCAGCAGTAACGTGCTTTCGGATCCGGGTTATACTGCCAGATCTCGCCCGAAAAGCCGACGAAAAAGTCCGCGCTTGCTCCTGTCGTGGTTATCTGGTTATAATAGTTCACGTTCGCTTCCGCGCCGCCCGTAGCCCCTACGTAGTGGATACCTATATATTCAATGTCCCCGCTTCTGACGGACGTGTTATGCGTCCCGAAATTGTTATTCTGATTGATATTCAAAGTTCCACCTCCTGAAATTGAATCATACTGTGTGAGGTTGTGCTTGTTAATCACATTCATGACTTTAGATACGTAGCTTGTATCTGTTGCATAACCCCCGTTTTTAATGATCGTGATCGCGGTTTGCGGATCCGTTTCGCCCTGGAGCCCTGCATACCGTTTTTTAGTCCCGTTCATAGCGCCGAGCAAATATGCGCTATGATCTCCCACGCTTTCGGCCGCCGTGCTATACTTCCGGAAGTCCGCCGTTACCGTCGAAACATTCCCGGCGGAGTCCTGTTCCTGTGTTTGCTTCGTGTACTTCGACACGCCGTCCCAGGTGGATCCGCTCCATGAATTTCCGGACAAACTGCATTTCATTCCGAAATAATTGTTCGCATTGACCGCCAGCTCCGTGGTCCCGTATCCTGATTCAAGAATCGCCTGAGCGATCGTTACGGATGCCAGGATCCCGTTTTTCTGCATATCGGCCTGAGCGAGTGCCGCCATGGTTTTAATAAATTCTGCATTTGTCATTTGTGCGCCCTCCTTAGCCCTAAAGGGCGGTTATTCGCCGCCCTCCGATGATTTTCCCGTTACCAGGCTATTGACCGCCTGATTGCTCTCCAGTTGTGCCTGCAGCCACGCAAGCGCTTCATCTACATATCCCGAAAAAATATTGAATGAGACGAATTGCGCAAGCCACGAAAATTTTTGCACAAACATATCGTATACCATGCGAAGTTTTAGCTGGCCGGTCCCGCCGCCCAGTTCCTTTTCCGCGATTGCGACCGCGTACTTCAGCCATTCTTTCAAAGCCGCGATCTGTTCTGATGTCGGCAGCTTCAAAAAGGTATAAGCGGCGGCGATAATAAGCGCCGCGATCGCCACGAAAGCTACAATGATATACCAGTTTTCAATAATCCACTTCATACTCCATTCCCTCCATTATCCGACCCCGTCTTCGTCGTCCTTCGCGTCTTCCGGCTCCGGGTCGAGGTTTTCCTGTTGCTTCATAGCAAGATCGTAAGTGATCCCGCCAGCCGTGTTTTGCGCCTTCGCTTTTTCGTTATAGCTCCAAATCGCCGCGGCCAGGCTGGCCGCTACGCCGACCAGGGCGTACAATGCGGATAGATCCCAATGGACCCACATAACGACTTCCGTGTAAATTACGATCTCAAAACACAAAATCGTCATGATCACCAGCATGATTTTTGACCAGGTCGGCTTCTTCCATGTCTTCCGGATCCCGAGCTCTTTTTCCCGGTTCCGGATCTTTTCTTGCTGTTTGATCTCGGCTTCCTTCTGATCCAGTTCTTTCATCCTGGCGTCGAAGTCTTCCTTCCTTCCCGGATGCAGCATAAATAATCACCTCAGTCTTCGCTCGGCGCGTGTGCGCGCTTCGCTAAATAATCCATGATTTCGGATTGTGCGTCCTTTGTCGGGCCGTTCGCTCCGAGCTCCTGCAGGCCGCCGATTACGCCCAGAAGCGCCCTCATTATGATTTCGCGTTCTTCCAGGGATTCTTTGAATAGTAACTTGTCCCGATTTTCTTCGCGCTGGAGCGTCCCCAGGCTGATATAATCCGCCTGCAATTTTTCGTCGATGCGGTCCAGACGCTTTTCAATGGCTGCCAGGCGCTTGTCTGTGTCCGCGTCGTGTGCTTCCTCCGTCTGTTCTTTCGTCACGCCGGATGAAACGCGCCGCTTAAATTCCGGGTATTCCTTATAGATGAAATACGCGATCAGCGCCGCTATGATTATCCACTGCAGCACCTGGTCCGCTGTTATTAGATCCGCGATCTTGTCCATTTCGTCACCTCACTTGGCAAAATGCGCAGCCGCTGCATGGTTCCTGATGCGCCGGGATATGGTAAAAGATACATTCGCCGCACTCTTTGCCTTCCTTGCGGACGGCGCACGTATCTGAACAGGCCCGCAGGGTGCGCCTGCAGGTGTCCCCGGTTTTATGGCTGCATATAAATTTGTTCTCTTTCCTGTTCAAATTCGCGCCTCCTGCTAAAATCTCATAGGTGGGGCCGGATTCGCCAGGGCTTCTTTTAGATCGCCCTTTGTCAATACGAACCACGACCAGAGCGAATCGTTAAACTTGTCCATGTCTACGTGTTTCAAAGTTGCCCTGTAAGACTGGACGGTCTGGTTTGCCCGCTCAAATGTGATAGATCCCTGATTATAGTCAATCATGGTCTTCTTTAAAGCCCGCTTCATGTGGAGCGTTGTGCTTTTCCTGAGCCTGACGTGATCGTCGTAAATATTGCACCCTACAAACTCCACGCCGCACCTGGCCGGGCGCAGGACCGTCTTTTTATTAAACTCGAGCTTCAATCGCTCGTTCAGGAATTCTTCCGCGCGTTTCCCGTTATCCCGCAATCGCTCTTTGTTATTATCAAATATCAGCCCGTCGTCCATATATCGGATATACTGGTGGCAGCCTAAATCGCGCTTGATAAACTGATCCAGCGGATCTAAATACAAGTTCCCGAGCGTATGCGATAGACCGCCGCCGATCGGTATCCCGACATCAAAAATCATATCTGAATCTTTCACGTCCAGCTGATTGTCGCAAATCGGGATCCCGAACGGTTCCCCGGTGTCGCAGATATAATATTCCAAAAGATCCACCGTTTTCGGGCTTCTGATCTTCTTCCTGATAATCTGCATCAGGACATCGTGATCGATGCGGTAAAAGAATTTTGCTACGTCAAATTTCCAGTAATACCATTCGCCCGGCCTCCGTCTTGTTTCGGCCATCCAGTCTTTTACGCGGAGCATTGCCGCAAGCTGGCCGCGGCCTGGAATGCAGGCGTATGTATCCGAAATGAATGTTTTCGCCAGGCGCGGGTTAATTGCGTCATAAAGTGCGCGCTGTATAACTTTGTTAGGAAAGTCTATGTATATTACTTTTCTGACTTTCGGAATGTATACATAGAAACTTTTATACTGCACTTTCGGGACGTTCCCGGCCCTCAGCCCGTCGCTGATTGAATGGAGGTTCCCCTCTAAATCATATTCGAACCGGAGCAGGTCGGTCTTTTCTGCCTTCCCTTTGGATACTTCGCAGTATGCTGTATATAGCGCCGGAAACGACGTGAATTCCTGAAAAATCCCATCGTCTGACATTTATTTATTTCCGCGGCGGATCGGCTTTTGATCTGTGATCTACTTGCAGACTTGCGCCGCCCTCCAGATTGTTCGTCCGGGTTGCGGACCGCCGCTCTTTTGCTTTTCTGCCTTTCGGCACGGGGAGCGGATCATTTGCCCCCTGGGAACTGCCCCGGAAGCCGTGGCCGCCGGGTATCTGCCTATAATGTGGGCAAAACGGAGCGGAAGCCTATGTTCGTGTTAGTGTTGGTACGGGTGTTGTTGTTGCCGTTGCTGTAGAAAACTCCAGCGTTGGTAGTGTTGTTATAGTTACCGCCCGAGTTGAACATGCGCATTATCCGCTTCCCTTTATCTATAGTTTCTTTGTTTTGACCTGGTTTCTCTTGCCTCTTTGGCCTCTTCCGCCGCGATCCTGCCGCCTATAATCCGGCCGATTTCCGTCACCTTTTCGGTCCAGTTTTCATACTGTTTCATAGCAAGAAATTTTAACTTGAATGTCAGCAGGATATACTTCTTCAATTTCTTGTTCACCGTGTCCAGGTCGTGAAGTGTGGATTTCTTGTAATGCTTGTTATCGGCCTCTATGACCAGCTCCATCATTTCATCCATACACCGCTTGATATCCGCGACGATCGCGTAACGCTCCGACTTCGGAAAATTCCGCAATACTATGTAAGCGTATAACATCATATCTATGATTTTCTTTAGAAGGATCGAATCTTGCGGCTCCCATTCTTCGCCGACGTTTTCGGTGTAATTGTTCGGTATCTCTTGCATGACATTCCTTTCTTGCTTTAGGTTAGCGGCCCGCTGCCGCGGTCCGGATCAGGAAAACAGTTAAGCAGTTGGCAGGGGGGCATAAGCGGAGCGGAAGCCTATGCTCGTGTAAGTGATGGTACGGGTGCCGCTGATGCCGCTGCCGTAGAAAACTCCAGCGTAGGTAGTGCTGCTAAAGTAACCGCCCGAGCCGAACATGCGCTCGGATGCCGCGTTATTCCAGTATAACCGGTCATTATCATAGTCCGCGGCCGTAGATCCGTCTTCCGGAAGCAATCCATACGCGCGGAGGGTCGCTTTCGCGGCGTCTGAAATATCACTTGTGCAGGTCGCTGACCCGATCGCAAAGCTAAAATCGGAGCTTTCGGTCGTGACCGTAATACCATAATATCCGGATGAAACATTATCCACCTTGATCGTGTTTGTCGTCGTTCCGGATCCGTCCGGCGTCACGAATTCGCCCGTTGACGCGTCGATCGCCATCCATTCCGCGGAGCTTGCACCCTGATCGTTATTCAGATCCGCGCCGTTGTTATTCACTAGGAACTGGATCTCGCCGTATACGGTACGCTTTGCACCGGCCCATTCTGAAACATTGCCGTTAATGTCCCAGATCCCGTCCGGCTCGCCGTTATGGCTCCATGTGAGCGGGCCGGTGCCGGTCAGTACATGGCTAATGTTTCCGCTACTGTCATACGTGGCCGGAATTGCCTTGTAAAGCGTTTCGCGGCTGTCTTTCCCGTAATTATTATTACCGTATGGCATAAAGCCGTTTTTCTTACACCAGAGCGCGATCGCCGCATATTCTACGGCGGTCATAAGGTGCCAGCCTTCCCCCTTTGCCTCGCAGTATGCCTTCGCGTTCGTCCAGCTGATGTTTGCCTGCGGATCCACGCCGGGCTTGCTGTATGCGCGGCCATTCTCGACCACGTTCTGATACTTGGAAATATAAATATAGTCCAGCGTACTTCCGTTTACGATAAACGCCGGATGATATTCATCCGCGCCGCCGTCCAATACTTCCGAAAGCTTAAATTTGGGGATCTTTACCATAACGGACGGAAGTCCCTTATCATCGTAAAGCAGTTCGTTGCTCGGGCAGCACGCCTTCAAAGCAAAATTAGAAATATCATAATCAGCCATAAGTCCATTCGTCGCCCACAAAAGATTTCCGTCTCAGGACCGCGATCGCGCCTTCTGTTTCTTTTGTCGTTTGGTCATAGATTACAAGCTTTTCATTGTAAACTTTCATTGACAAGCCATAATCTTCACATAGGGAATATAGGAAAGCCGAGTCCGTTTCGTCCGATTGTTCAAGCGCATCTATCGTGATCGAAGAGCCTGAATAAGATAAACTCAAAGAATACCGGCTCGCGATCGTTTGCGCGATTTGCTGGATCGTCACTTTCTTCCACGTCTGCGTCCGTTCCCTGGATTTAAAAGATTCATCCGCCGGAGTGGACAACGCGCTCATTTTCAACCTGAGCGGCCCACCCGTGAAGCTGATTTCATCCAGGATAAATGTCCCGCAGCTTAACTTCAGATCGCTTCCGGCGCTCTTCCAATTTTTGAACTTGATACTTCCCTTGATCTTATCACCCTTTACCGGATACCAAGAATCAAGCCACTTGAAGTCAATGTTCTGAACCTGGATGTCGATTGAATCGCTGCTTCCGGATGCGACGTCCGTATAGGATACGCTTTCAAGATAGGGCGCCAGCTTCGTGTCTACGTTCGTCCCGTTAAATGTCAGGCTCGGGACCGCCCGCCTTACATCCGCGTTTACACTCATAGATCGTAATCCTCATCGTCTTCTATGGTTTCACTGTCTTCCTCGCCGCCCTGATCCGTTTCTACGGTATCGGAGGACGTCCCTCCGTCCTCCGTATCGTCTTCGCGCCAGAACGGGGCGTCTGTATCTACTTCTTCCGGAAGATCCGGAACCGTGATTTCTACCCCGCCCGCAAAAATCAAAACGTCGAGGAGGGGCCAGTTCGCTTCTGCAAGATTCTTCATATACTTTTCGTCCCCGTAAAGCTTGTATGCCATGAGGTCCCAGGTGTCGCCCTGAACCGTTGTATATGTAGATGCCATTTTTAGTCCCTCCCATCTTATGCGAAGGATACGCGGCTATTCTTCCGCAGGTATTCCTTCATCATTTTTTCAAATTCGTTCTGACTGATCTTCGCCGCCGACACCAGATCGTCTTTGCTCGGCGCTTCGCCTTCGAAGTTGTATGTCGGGCTATATGTGATCTGAACCGGCGTTTCGCTGCTGCCTCCGAATCCGCCGGAGCTTCCGGATCCGCTTCCGGAAAAATTATTAATCGTGTCCCCGATTACGGAGGTTTCCGCCTCACCCGCCGCGCTGTCATTGATAGACGATATTGCGTCACTGATCGGCGCCACCAGGTTATCCGCCGCCGCGGCCTCAATCGCTGAACCCATGTTTGCCAGGCCTTCCACGAGGCCGAGGCCGGTATATTCGCCGGATTCCGTCGTAACTTTGGACGGTGAATTGATGTCCAGAGCATTGTTTATGCTGTTCGCCGCCGCGGTCGCAATGCTGGACGCCGTCTGCATTACGCTTGACCGCATTGCGTTCAGACCGTTAATCAGGCCTTGCATCATATTGACCCCGGTCGAATACAGGTTAATACTTGAAAATGCCGTCCGGATGCTGGTAGCTATTGAGGTCGCCTGCGATACCGCACTTGATCCGCCGGAAGTAACCGCCGCTACGAGCTGCGACATCCCGGAAGTAATCGCTTCCAAAATCGCGGACATCCCGGTTTCCACCGTCGTCTGGGAACTCGCCGTGTCTGATTCAAAAGCCGCGAGGATCGCAGCCGTTCCGGTTTCTACCGCCGTTTGTGCGCCTGTTGCCCCAGTCTCGAAGGCCGTCTGAATCGCCGCGACCGACGTCTCAATCGTTGACTGATCCTCTGTTATTGCCGTCGTTCCGTCCGTTACGGACGTCGAAAGATCCGTGAATCCTGTCAATGCTCCGATAACGTCCAGCGTTTCCTGCAATGTTTCCAGCCCGGTATTCAATGCTTCTATAGCCGCGTTTGCTGTTTCAACCTGTTCGGAATCTACTTCAATCGTTACGGACGAAGCGCTTGTGTCTACGCTCGAGACAGATGCCGTTTCCGTGGATCCTGAATCTGAACTTCCGCCGCCTGTGATTGAATTCCATATGCCGCCGAAAAATCCTTTGACGCCTTCCCAGGCAGTCTGTACCGCGCCCGCGGCTGTTTCGGCCGCCCCCTGCAGGGTGCTCCATCCGGCATCTAATGCCGTGCCGACATCTATGCCGCTGATCAGGTCGACCATATCGTTGAACCCGGTTTCTACGAGGCCGGACATCCCGTCCGCGACCCCGCTGGCGGTTGTCTTTAAGGTTTCCCAGCCGGTATCCAAAAGCGGGCCTATTGTTTCGCCCACGCCGCTGATTGCGGTCGTGAACGTGTCCCAGGCTCCTGAAAGAAAATCGGGTGCACCTTCTATGGCTGTACTTGCGGCCGTTTTAAGTGCGTCCCAGCCGGTATCCAATAACGGACCGAGCGCGTCTCCGACCGTCGTGATTCCCGTTTTGAATGTCTCCCAGGCTCCGGATAGAAATTCCGGCGCACCCTCGATCGCTGTAGACGCTGCTGTTTTTAACGCGTCCCACCCGGTGTCAAGCAATGGCCCGAGTGTATCGCCGACCGTTGTGATCCCCGTTTTGAATGTCTCCCAGGCTCCAGCCAGGGCTTCCGGTGCGTTCTGGATCGCGTCGCTTGCTGTTGTCTTCAAAGCTTCCCAGCCGGTATCCAATAACGGGCCTAATGTGTCGCCGATGCCGCTGATTGCGGTCGTGAAAGTGCTCCAGGCTCCTGATAGGAATTCCGGTGCACCTTCAATAGCGGTTGACGCCGCCGTCTTCAAGCTCTCCCAGCCGCCGTCCAAAAGCGGACCTAATGTTTCACCCACACCGCTGATTGCGGTCGTGAAAGTCGTCCATGCCCCGGATAAAAATTCCGGTGCGCCTTCAATTGCTGTAGATGCCGCTGTTTTCAGGTTCTCCCAGCCGGTGTCCAAAAGCGGGCCTAATGTCTCGCCCACGCCGCTAACCGCCCCGGTGAAAGTGTCCCAGGCTCCGGATAGTGTTTCCGGCAGGTTTTCTACTGCGTCCGATGCTGCGGAAGTCAGCGCGCTCCAGCCGCCGCTTAAAAGTGACCCGAGCCCGGATCCGACCGTGCTAATCGCGCCGGTCAAAAGGTCGAACCCGCCCGATACCGCGCCGGATAATCCGTCCGCGGCCCCGGATGCCGTCGACTTGATGCCTTCCCAGGCACCTGACCAGTCCCCGCTTATGAACTTCATGACTGTATTTACTATCCCGCTGATTACTGACATCACGCCGGATATAACGCCGGATATTGTGGAAAATACGCCTGATACCGTTTCTTTGATCCCTTCCCACGAAACGGTCCAGTCTGATCCGATAAGGCCTAAAAAGGCGTTTATGATTCCCGTGATCGTATTTCCTACGTTGTCGATCGTATTAGCTATGAAATTCCACACGGATGAAATAACGCCCCGGACGCCTTCCCACGCGCCTTCCCAGTCACCCTGTATAATGCTTGTAACTGTTTTAATGATCCCGCTGATTACGCCCAGCACGCCGCTGATCGTGTTCGAGATCTGCTGGAATGCTCCAATAAATACCGGGGCCAAAAGCTCGCAGAATCCGTTCCATATTGCCGACACGGTGCTTGTGATATCTGAAAACGATATCCCCAGGCCGTCGACGGACCCTGTGATACTTTCGACGAATCCGCTTATTGTGCTTGTGATCTGGCTCCAGATCCCTTTGATCGCGTCCCGGAATCCTTCGTTTGTGTTCCATAGTGTCGTGAACGCCGCCACCAGCGTTGTGATAGCTGCGACCGCTATTCCGACCGGGGAAGCCATCGCCTTGAATACGGATCCAATTTTAGAAAGACCGCCTTTTGTAAGAGCTGAAATAGCTTTCGTCAGGCCGCCTGATTTATTTATAAATTTCGCTGCTGACGAAGCCGTCTTTACCAGGCCGGATGATAATTTTGTAAAAGGCTTTATCAATCCGGATATGCTGGAACCGAGCTTCGCTGCTACGACCGCGATTGTACCGAAAGTAGCCGCGATCTGTGTAAACGATGCGTCGCCGCTTCCAATGTCTGAAAACAGGGACGTAATATTCCCGACCACGCCCTGCGCCAGTGATTTTGCCAACGTTGCGCCCGCCTGGAGGATCCGGGGCGCTGCGTCTATAATCGCGCTGATGATATTATCAACCGCCGTTGACATTGAGGATAAAAGTTCCGGCGATCCGCCGGATAGCCCGTCCGCAATTGATACGATGATATCCGCGCCCGCATTGATAAGCATAGGGATAAGCTGACCGATTCCGGCCACCAGTTCCGTTACTATCAACATTGCCGAGGATGCAATATCCGGAGCAAATGAATTAATCCCTTCCAACATTTCGGATAACGATCCAACTATAGAATTAATCAGCATAGGCAGTTTCGTGACGGCGCCGTCTAAAAATTCCGCAAGCAATTCCGCCCCGGCTGTATAAAAATCAGCCATGAAAGAAAATACTTCTTCGACCGCCGCTGCTATCAGCGTCGCTACTGAATCCGTGAGTTTCCCTGAATTTGCCAAAAGCCCGCCGATCAGGCCTTCCATGAGTTCGCCCGCCATGCTGATAAATTCCGGCGCGGCGTTCGCAAGCTTTACCAGACAATCCGCCAAAACGTCGCCCAGCGCGCCCACGATGCCCGTAAAGCCGCCTTCCGTGAAAGCGTCCGATAGTTTGTATATTTCGTCCGTTCCGAACTGCACGACGTCCCTGAGCGGCTCCTGGATGCCCTGATAGATCCGCAGCTGTACGTCTTCCAATGCTGACGAAAAGATAGATAGATCCCCGGCCAGATTGTCCAGCTTCGTTTCCGCCATTGATTCTAGAGCACCGTCGCAATTCTCCAACGATTCCGCCAGGGTATCCCATGACGAGGCAGATTCGTCCGTCGCGTCTGATACGCCCGCCAGCAAATACTGGAAGTCACTATAATAGTTCGTTCCGGCTATAGCCTTCAAATATGCGTTTTTCTCTGAATCTGCCATGCCGTCCAGCGCGGAATTCGTATCTATCAGGATATCCTGTAAATCACGCATTGCGCCGGAACTGTCATAAACGGATACGCCCAGTTCATCAAAAGCCGATAGCGCGGAATCGTTCGCGCTGATTCGCGTCAGGATGGAGTTTAATGTCGTGCCCGCCTCGGATCCTTTAACACCGTTATTTGCCAGGATGCCGAGGGCCGTTGCCGTCTCTGTGTAATCAAGCCCGGCGGATCGCGCCGCGCCGCCGCAGCCGATCATTGCATTCATGAGGTCTTCTGCCGTCTGGTTTGAATTATTGTTCGCCGCCGCGCATACATCCAGATAGCTCGAAAGTTCGTCGATAGAAACGCCCATCGCACTCATGGAATCCGTTACCAGGTCGGATGTCGTTGCAAGATCCAGCTCCGTCGCTTCTGATAGGCGCAGGACGCTTTCCAATGAATTACATGAATCTTCTACCGACCACCCGGCGAGGGCCATGTATCTTGATTCCCGCGCGCATCAGGATAGAATCGGACGCCGCGCGTCTGAACTTATCTTCCGCGGAATCTGTGATTCTGGCGGATGTATGGACCGGCGCGCCGGTCTGGCGCATATGCTCGATCACGGCAGCGCGTACCTGTTCCAGGGTGCTCCCGTTATCAATAAAGCCCCGTGCCTGATCGTCCATATGGAATTCACGGCAGAGGTCTTCGATCTGGCGGATCCGGTTTCTTTCCGTCTCGATCTGGCGGGCGGAATCTTCACCGCCGTCCCCGCTGTTTCCGCCGTCGGCCCCGGCAGCCTGGCCGCCTACAGCACCGCCACCCTCGCCGCCCGGCGCGGTGCGCATACTTTCAAGCGCGCGCTGCAGGGAGTCGAATTCGTTTCTTTCTTCGTCCGTCAGCGCTCTCCCTTCGCCCTGAGCCAAATTGAGAAGCTCCCTCTGACGAGCAATGATTTCTTCAATAGTCATTGTGCTGACCTCCCTTTAATGAAATGTTTATATTGTATTGAAGCAGCCGCGCGTATGTCTCAAACACGGCGTCCGGTCCGCTTTCGGCTTCTTCCTGCGATCGGCCTACACCGACCGTCGGATCCGCCGGAACGCTGACTATGCTGATCTCATAAGGCACCCATTTCTTAGCGATCGAGCACGGCCCCGTGAACCTTCCGTCTTCTGACATCTTGCCGGGCATTACTTCCTCCCAGTTATCTACCATGTAGCCAACTGAAACGCCTTTGAGCGTCCCGCCCTTGACTTTCTGGTAGATCGTTTCGGATGCGTCGTCCGAATCAAATGTGATTTCCGCGCATCCCCTTCCATTTTCCACCCAGGCGCGGTCGATCTTCCCGATCACCTTGTCCCGGCTGTGGTTGTATAAAACGACCCCGATAGAATTTAACCTATTTAGATCCATGCACCCGTCTGAATGGTCCAGGATCTCGGGGCCGAACCACCTGTCATATGGTTCTTCGGATGAAAAAGAAAGTGTGAATGTTCTTTCTTTTCCTTCGCCTTCCGCTGCTCTTATAGAGCAGTCAATGAATTCCCGGAAATTGTCATTCTTCCTTTTTTCCGTCTCCGTCGTCCCCGTCTTCGGAGCTGCCATCCTCTGCAGCTCCGTCACCGGCGTCTGGATCGTTTCCGCCCTGATCGCCGCCGTCATCTGGAGCAGGCGGTTCTTCTTTCTTTTCTTCTTCTGTCGCCAGTTTGCCATCAAAAAATACACCTCCCAAATCAATCCCCTTTTTCTTTGCATAGTCCAAAACCTCCACCATATCGTCGATCTGCGACCGCCAGTCTCTTCCGTTTTCGGCTGCAATCTGTTTGAACGTCTTTTGACCGGTATTCAGGGCGGTCTTCGTCGCGGACGACTCTTTCTGCGGGTCGATCCATTTTTTCGGCTGCTGGATCCACTCATGCTGGAGATATTTGTCTTTCTTATCCCAAAAATCCGGGATCTCCAGCCGTCCGCATAATACGCAGGATATTACAAACGTTTCATAGATTTCGTCCAGGATGCTGAAAATCTGTTCCTGTTCTTCCGCGTAGGTTAATTCGTCTTCAATCGCACCCTGACGCGCCGATGAATAATTTGTTTCGCTCATATCGCGGCTTGTGGCCTCGTAACTGATACCCTGGCCCGCCCCGATCAGCCGTTGCTGGAGCTTCGTGAAGTTGGTAGCGTCCGCCGACTGGCCGGTCGGATTGACCACTTCTACGTCGTCGCCCGCGTTCAGCTCTTTAATCATGCCGGGCGTGAGGGTCTTTCCGTCATAGCTTACGCGGTCGGTCTGAACGGATGTATTCCGCCCCAGCCCGGATACCGGCAGTTCCTTTTTGATGAATACCGATAAGCAGGCCTGAATCCGCTGCTTTACGGATACCGCCGTGATAAATTCGTTTACGTCGCGGATCCGAGTCACCGTCGGACTCATATCCGATATTTCGCGGATCTGCGAAGGGCGCTTTTTCGTGTAGTAGAAAATCACGTCGTCGGCCTTGATATACTGGGGTTCCGCGATTGTATAGCCGTCAATCTGATATTGACGGATCCAATACCCGACCGGACGGTTATACTCGTTGTATTCGATGCCACCCACCACCCGCCGTCCTTTTGCCGTCGGCGCTGAATACATTGTGTCGAGTTCGTCCACCTCAATCATCTGCAGCGAAAAAGGAATCATGCCGTCTTTCGTGTATCTCTTCACGAAAAGAATCCCGCCGTCTACCTTTTTCCGAACGACTGCCATCCGCAAGATCTCGTTTAGTGACTGTTGCCCGGTTACGTCGCAATTCCGCGCCTTGCACCAACGCTTCCACAAATCCTCGATGTCCTTATTTAGTTTTGCACGCTGCGTCTTCGCCTGAAGCGCGAAGCCGGTCCCGATAACGTTCCGCTTATACGCCCCCAGGACGGAGTTCATAATGTCGGAGTTGCGCTCCAAATCCCGCGCGCGGGCGCGGATCCGATCGCGTGACGTCCGGTCCGTAACTTCCGCCGAAAAGTTCGCCGTGCGCCACCCGGCGTTCAGGCGGGACCCGTCCCCGGCGTCATAGTTCCGCATATCCTGATAAGCATTTCGCCAGGCCGCGCGTTTTGCTCCCCATTCCGGGGATAGAAAATTGATAAATGAATCCAGCCAGCTCATTCGTCCACCTCCGTCAACGTCCGGTAAAAAATGCGACATAGGTGTCGTCTAAAAGGCTCGAGGAGCTGTCGGAATTTTCTTCCGCTATCAGCTCTTTCTGGATGTCCCGCAATGTCGCCAGATCCGCCCGCGTCAGCTCACGGCTTCCGATCTGGTAAGACTGGCCGCCGATCAGAACCTTTGAAATGGCTGCGTTGACCTGCTCCAAAAGTTCCGCGTTCGTCATTGTCGACGACGACGTGATTGTCGTTGTAGATGTCGTGCTCATCCTCTGCACCTCCTAAATCCAGTTTTCGTTTGCGCTGATCCACTCTTCTTCCGGAGTGTATGCCTTTTCCGGCTGCTTCGGCGGCTGATGCTTTGTTTTTTCTTCTTCCGCTTCCGCGTCCAGATGCATGGATCGAACACCCATGATGTCCGCCGCGGCCAGCGCGTAAACCTCTGTATCTAAATAATGGTTGTCAATATGTGATCGTTTCGGGACCCACCGCTGAACCACCCGGTTCCCGGATTTTATATTGACCTTATGTTCGGCCGTGACCTGTTCCGCGTATTCCATGTCACAGCCGTCGTATACCATCCAGGACCCGCGCCCGTTCGGCTTCTTCATCCTGGCGGCGATCATGTCTTTATATTTGTCGCCGTCCGTCAGAACGAGGTTCATACCGTGCGCCCGGCTATCCGGCCTGTTAATTTTGGATAGCTTGAAATGACTCATCATAGGATTACTGGAACCCTTTACCGGCAGCGCCCAGTCTGAATTACTCGCGCAAAAATCATAAGTCGAATCCGCGTCATATCCGGAATCAATCAGGCATAAACAAACGACCATTTGCTCGCCGTTCTCTTTCTGATACGCCAGGTTCATTACCATTTCAATATCTTGAAACGACGTCGCCTGGCCGTGCGCGATATTCTGGGATGTAATATAATTCCCCCACGCCCGGATGCTCCAATAAAGGCAGGTTTCCTGGACGTCTACGCCGCCCGTCAACATTCGCGCCCAGGACGGTACGGTTAGCGCCTGCAGCTCCGTCTGGCGTTCCATCACCGTGTCTGCTGATGTCTTCAGCTTCGTGTCTTCCCATGGTTCCGCGAGCCACGAGTTTACAAAATTCTGTAGCTTTTCCGGGTCGTCTTTAGAATTCATGAATTCCAGGGCTATCTCCGAAAAGCGGACGAACGGTGAATATAGCGTATTGATCCAATAGCCGACCTTCTTCCGCGCCGCGGCGTTTTCTCTTACGACGCGCCACTCGCCGTAGCGGAGCATTCTGTCTTTGTGCGCGTCCGTGATTACGGTCCCGCACTCCTGGCATACATAAACAGCTTGATCCGCGCGGTCTGAGTCGGTCATATCGTCGGAAGCTTCCGGCCACTTGATCTGATTGAATTTCAATTCAATCATTTCCCCGCAATGCGGGCACGGGACGAAATAGTGTTTTTCTACGTCCGCGCCCTCCAACGCCTTCCATATATGTCCGCTTTTCAATGTCGGTGTGGACGTCATGTAAATCTTTCGGTTCGCAAACGTTTTTGTACGCTCGCGCGCCAGTGAGATCGGATCCGCTTCCTTTTTGGACGCGCCTGGATACTTGTCTACTTCATCTAAAAAGAGGTATTTAATGGCCTTCGATGCCAGCGAGGACGGGGAATTCGATCCGGCCAGCGTCAAATACATTCCGTCAAACTGCAATTCCAGCTTCTGCGAAGCGGTTTCATGGTATAGCGCCCGGAGTGTCCGGCTTGCCTTTACCATGGGTTCAATACGGTTTTCGGATATACTTTCCGCGAGCTTGTCGGTCGGATAGACCACCATGGTCGGCGCCGCGTCCTGCTGAATTACATAGCCGAGCATATTTAAAAGCCCTTCGGATCCGCCGATCTGTGTACACTTGCAGAAAATGATTTCCTCCGTCTCGTAATTCTGCAATTCGTCCATGACCTCTTTCAGGTATGGCGTCTTATTATTCCGCCACGGTCCTGGGATCGCTGACGTCTTCGTGTCGAGGATCCGGTACTTTTCCGCCCACTCTGATACCGTGATATCTTCCGGCGGCTGTAGCTGGCGCAAGGCTTCCTTCTGGTATTCAGTTATCTGGTATTTCTTCCGCCACCTTCTTTTTTGCGCCATCGTTAATCCCCTTTACATCTTTCGGTTCTACGATCCCGGCGACCACAAAAGAATTCAGGAGCAGGTTAATTTCGCTTGCAATTTCCTTTTCAATCCGCCGCGCTTCGAGCGGCTCGATCTGGCCGGAAAAAGATCCTATGATTCTTGACGGGAGGGACATCGCGAATTTATTAAAGTTAACGAAAAACTTTTCATAATCAATTTTCACTTCCTCCACGGAAATGTACTTTCCGGCCGCGATCTCCGTCTTCAATCGGTGCAGCTCGCCCTGGGATTCCTTCAGGGCGATATCTGCTTCCATCTTCTGTTCCCGCAGCTCAATCTCTTTATCCGTCCGGGCTGTTTTCCCGTAGGCCTTGTCTGATAGATACTTAATATATTTTTGAATCGTCGGCACCAGGTCATAGCGTCGGACGGTCCGCCCGTCTTCTACGGCCTTCGTCGTGCTGATCACGCCTTCCTGTGTCAGCTGCTGGATCCGCCGAACGGTTACTCCGAAAAGCTGGGCGATTACCTCCACCCGGTACAGGTTGCTGTTTACCTGACTGGTAACCTGGCCGTTTTCATCCATTAGAACCGCCCCCCCGATCAGATTTTTCAAGTCTTCACTCATAGTGTGATCTTCCTTTCGTCCCACAAGATCGCTTCCTGACCTGTGAATTCCTCCCAGCGTCTGACGATAACGTCGCAGTATTTTTCGTCCAGCTCCATTAGAAACGCCTTCCGGTCCAATTGTTCCGCCGCTATCAATGTCGACCCACTGCCTCCGAACGGATCTAAAACGTTCGCACCTGGTTTCGATGAATTCTTCATGAGGCGTCCGATCAGCGGGACCGGCTTCATGGTCGGATGAACGTCGTTTCTTTGCGGCTTGTTCTCATATAGCACCGTTGTGTATTCCCGGAGCCGCTCCTGCATTTTTCGGATGTAATCGACCAGCTCCTGCTTCTTCATGGAATCAAAATCAATATCATCTTCTAACAGAACCGTGTCTTGCGTCCGGTCGTGGATGAAATAATGCGCGGCGCCCTTCTTCCAGCCGTACATGATCGGCTCATGTCGCCAGTGATAGTCCATGCTGGAAAGCGCGAAATGATTTTTCTCCCACACCAGGTGCTGCTTGATAGAAAAATCGGTATCCGCGAACGCCTGAATGAATTTATCCGCCTGCATAGCGGCGTAAAAACAATAGAAGGCCGCGCCTGGCGTTGCGACGTCGCAACTGTTTTGCAATGCCGCCCGTAGAAAATCCAGGAAGGCTTCGTCGTCCAAATGGTCGTTTTGGATCTGCATAGCTTCGAACGGCCGATGCAGCGGATCCTTTGCGCGGGTTGTAAATTCCTGTTTATCCTGATAGTCTACGTTATACGGCGGATCCGTGATAATAAGATCGGCCAGCGCGCCGCTCATCAGGGCGGCCATGTCGTCCGGGTCCGTCGCATCCCCGCAGAAAAGCCGGTGTTCGCCTAAAATCCATAGATCCCCGCGCTTTGTGACCGGCGGCGTGTCGTCCTTTTCCATTTCTTCCGGGTCGAAGCCGTCGTCTCGGGCTTCCTTTTCTACTTCGAGCCGGATGCAAAGATCTTCAAATTCCGGCTGCGTGAATCCGGTGAGCTCCAGCTCGCCTTCGTCCAGGCTTATCTCTGAAAGAAGATCCTTCAATTTTAATTCGTCCCACTCGCCGTCTATTTTGTTCAGGGCGATATTCAATTCCTTCTCGCGCTGCTTGTCCAAATCTACGACGACGACCTGGGCGGTCGAATATCCCAAATCTACCAGCACGTTATAGCGTTGGTGCCCGCCGATGATCGCCCCGTCTTTGTTTATGATGATCGGATCTACATAGCCGAACGTTTCTATACTTCGCTTGATCTTCTGATATTCAGGGTGATCCGGCGTTAATTCCACGCGCGGATTGTATTCCGCCGGGAGCAGGGTGGATAACCTGCGATTTTCTATATTCATCACGGTTTCCATGGTTAAAAGCCTCCATTTCGGGGCGGCACGTAACGAAATAGCCGAAAATTTTTTTCAAAAATCCGGTCAAATCCCGGACCTTCCCCGCGCCGCGATTCTTTTCCCGTTTAGTAGTACCTTCGCCGCGACGAAAAAGCCGGCCGCGCCCTGTGAAAGCGACGCTTCCGGCCTCCTGCTATTTTGCCATATAAAAAGAGCACCGCCCGTCCATGGGTGCGCCCTCTTAAAAAACGTTAGTTTCTCGCCCTCTATCTCATGTTAGCATTATAACACATGCAAATGTCGCATTGTGTCGCATCTTTTACTTTCTTTGGGAACCTTGCTTCGTTGCCTGCTTCGAGCCTTCGTGCTCGCTGCTTCGTCGCTTGCCTTGAGCCTCGCGCGCTGTTCGCTTGCTTCGTTGCCTCGCTGTTCGTTGTGCGTGCGCCTGATGGGATATTCTGAAAGCATATCCCCGAGGCCTATAGGGGGCTTGCTTTTCAAGTTCCTGTTCCCGCATAGATACCGGCCATAAATACCGGGGTAATATTATGGCCTCTGATATAGGGTTTACATAAAGCCCTGTTTTCCTGGCATAAATGGCCGGGAATATTTCCGAAATAAATTCCCCGGAATATATCCCCGTCTTTATTTTTGGGGAATATATCCCGGGCTTATAATACCGGCTTATATTTTCGGCCTTGTTACCCCGGTCTGTTGCGACGTCGCAACAGCTGCAGCCTTGCCTCTGGCCTTGTCTTCTGGCGGATAGAAAAGAATATAAAATATCTTTGCGGATCCTTTGAATAAATAAATGTGGTTGTATCTGGTTTCCCATTATGCGGATAGAACCAGAATATGGGAATTTTGGTTCTAACGTTTCCTTGCTTTCCTGGATTTTTCCCGAGAAAATTTCCCGGATTTATTTTCCGGATCCGAACCCCCACTTTGTTTTTTCGAGGCGTTCCGGCGGGCTTCCTGAATTCCCCGTGCAAGTTCCCACTCATAATACCGGTCTTTGTTTTCCTCGATCAGCCGCACTATGTGCTCGTTCTGAACAAGAATATCAAGCGCCGCATTATAGCGCCTGTTGCACTGGGACCGCGACATAGGGATCGCGCTTTGTATCTCCTGCCAGGACATCATATCAATATGACGCATTTCGCAGATTTCCCGCTCGATAGAATCCGCCGGAAGATGGTCTATAATATCCATGACCTGTAAAATGCATTTTTCTATTTCGGCTTTTTGCGCGTAGATCCGTTCTTCGATCTCCGATATTTTAAAAATGATCCCCGCGGCTCCGTCGCTGTTTCCTGTGTGAGCCGGAAGCGGATCGTATCCGGCCCCGCCGATCGGTGAATTCCGCTTTTCCGATAGGAGCAGGAGCCGCTGATCGAGCCGCTGCTTTCGCTGTTCCGCCCTGAATGTCTGCTTCAGCAGCCACTTCAAAATTTTCCGTTGCTCCTGCTCGTTTTCCATTGTGAACCGTTCCTGGTATCCATCTGTAAATACTACCTCCACTTTGATTTCTGCTTTTGCTTTCATTCGCGTCTCCATGATCCGCCCGTTTCGACCGTTACGGTTTTCGTCGGGTCCTGGCGATTCGCCAGGACCGCTATACTACCGTTATCCGATACGCACCCGAACTCTTTTCAATTCAGGCCGAGGGCTGTAAGCTGCTGTTTGTGTTCCCGCTTTAATTTTCGGAGCTGCTTCATGTCAGGCCTCCGTTCCCCGCTGGCCGCGGTGATGGGCTATTGTAAGCAGCTTAACAATCATGTCCGAAAATTTCCGCCGGTCCTGAACCTGATAATGCGGGTCCGAAATTGTGATGCGCTCGAAATTCGCCAGGTTCTGGTTCTTCTGTTTATAGCTCCGATGGCTGCGGAGCATATGCTTCTTTGCTGTTGCCATCCCGTCCTCCTATTCTTCCGGCTTCTTGACTTCCCCGAGCGGAGTCAAATAACATTCGTGAAAGACCGTTTCTTTCTCTTTGCCCTCCGTCTCCGTGTACGTGTCGATCCATGCGCTCAGGACGGTGTAGTTCTTCCTCTGATAGAGGATCTTTTCTTTCGCTTCCTCGATGCTGAGGCAGGCGCCCGTCAATGCGCACACGCTCGGAAAATCAGCGCCGTCATATAAAATAATGAATGATACCCAGTACAACTTTGTCATTGTCGGCCTCCTATGCTGTTGCCGCGTTTGCCGCCAGCGTCTCCTGCGTCTGTACTCCCAGAAGGAACGAATTCGCCATCATTATTACCTGCGGGCGTGTCTCTTCCGGAATCTCAGCCAGGATCTGTGCCAATGTTTCCGCACTCTTCATCTGCTCGATCGTGTACTCTGCCATGTTTTTCACCTCCGATTTTGTTGACATTCTGTCTTTCGGCTCCTATTCTTTAGATGCAGGCCGTCGCCGCGGCTGAGTCTGAAAGAAAGGAGCTGATTTATCTGTTTCTGGAAGATTGCTGTAAAACGGAAGACCAAAAGCTCGTTTACATGAAGATACTGGAGCTTTCTAAGAATGGCCGCTTTATCGCAATCCAGGAGTTTGACGGGCTTGATGTTTCCCATGAATCTCTTTGCGAGATTCTTTCTTACTTCGAGAAATGCGGCATCCTTAAGGATGTACAACATTTAGGTGAAAGCCACCCGTCATTGTTCCGGATCTGACCATGTCTTCCGCCATAGCCTTGTTTTTTAAGTACTGGGCTTTCAGCTCTTCGAGCGGGGTTTCGTCTATGTACCGCTCCGAGAGATTGAAAGCCCCTCTGTATTCCGGGAAAGAATAAATGTACTTGACCGGCTCTGGAAACTCCGCGGCTCCGATTTCGCGGAGCCATTCTTTCTTTTCTTCGCACATCTGTTTCACCTCCCAACTAAGTGCTTAATTTGTGATTCCGTTGCTATTATACGCAACAAACGCACATATGTCAACCGTATTTTTGTGATTTTGTTGCTTTTTGTGATTTTGTTGCTTGACACGTGCTGCGAATACATTTATAATCATGCGTGAAAGGCGGTGAATAATGAAAATGAAAAACCGAATTAAAAAAATTAGAAAAGAACTAGATCTCACTCAGCAGGAATTTGCGGATCGTATAGGAATTAAACGCGGCGCGGTAGCTAATTATGAAATAGGGAGAAATATGCCGGCTGATTCTGTAATTTCCCTTATTTGCCGCGAATTCCATGTTAATGAAGAATGGCTCCGTACTGGTGAAGGTGATATGTTTATTTCCACTCCAACAAGCGGGCTTGATATGCTTATTCGGGATTACGGTCTATCCGACGCCGATGCTTCATTGATAGAATCATTCGTGAATCTGAAGCCAGCAATACGTGCGGCACTGATTGATTTTGTGATTGATGCGGCAGAAGAAATTTCAAAAACCGGTAAAAAAAACGTCAAAGTTCCGGCTTCAGCTGATATTGATATTGACGCGGAAGTCGCTGATTATCGCCGAACCTTGGTAGAACAGAAAAAAGCGGAGGACGCCGGATCTCTTTCATCTGGGGAAAAAGACGCTTAAAAAGAAAATAAAGTCGGATCCGTTCCGGCTTCTATTTTAATAAAAATATAGGAGGTATTGATTATGATTGATTTTGGAGGGTGGCCCAATGAATCTCATTGCGATTATGAACAAGTGAAAAGAATCGACGCCGCTCGTAAATTAAAGAAAGATATCCTTTCTTTAGACCGTGATAATGGCGTTATTAACATACAAGGTTCTGCCGCCGAGCCGTATGAAGCAACGCTTTATGAATGTACGTGCCCTGATTTCAAAATTCGTCAGGCACCGTGTAAACATATCTATTGTCTTGCTCTTGAGCTTGGCCTCTTGGATGATACGCCGGTTTATAAGAAAGGTAAGTCGTCCTTTAATGCAAAAGCCGAAATAGAACGTTATAAAGATCTTTATTTAACCGGGGAAATTAATGCCGATACATATGTAAAATTATGCACTGTTCTCGGTAAAATAAAATAGTTACCATACGAAAAACCGCCCAGTGTAGCCAGCACTGGACGGCTCCGGCCTCTTGTGGAAAGATACGTCGAGGCGCAAATGAAAACAAAATCGGATGCATCACTATCCGCGCCTTCATTCTACATTATTTTTCTTCTTTCCACAAGGGCATATTTTACGATTTTTCCATATTTAGGAGGTATTATATGCGCTTTGCGAATTACGGACGGAAGTCCGTCTTTTCTGATAAATCTGATTCCATTGATAACCAGTTTCGGATGTCCCGCGATTACTGCGATATGCGCTTCCCCGGCCAGATTGAATCATGGGAGCGGTATTCTGACGAGGATTTTTCCGGGGCGAATACGGACCGGCCGGATCTGAAGCGCCTGATGGATGATATCAAAAACGGCCTTGTGGATGCGCTTGTTGTCTACCAGCTCGACCGGCTTTCCCGTGACGTACGGGATTTCGCGAATATATATTCCACCCTGGAAGAGCGCAATGTTATGTTTGTCTCAATCAAAGAAAATATTGATACCACTACCCCGATCGGGCGGGCTATGATGTATGTGACCGTTGTCTTCGCCCAGATGGAACGGGAAACGATCGCGAACCGCGTTTCTGATAATATGCTAGGACTTGCTAAAAAGGGTTGGTGGATCAGCGGGAGCGTCCCGATCGGATATAAAAAAGAACGCGTCAGCGCAAACGGCCGGAAACATACGACGCTTGTCCCGGATCCGGATGGAAAGAAAGATATAACTTGGTTATATGATACTTTTCTTGATAATAACTATTCCTTGAAAAGAATGGAAACGGCTTTTCGGAATCAGGATATAAAAACGCCGGGCGGCGCGTTCTTTTCCGCCTCTACCCTCTGGCGCCACCTTACGGTGCCTTATTACGTGGAGGCCACGACTGATATCTATGATTATTTTGAAAATAAAGGTTGCCAGATGGACCCCGGATCCCCGCGTGAAAAGTGGGACGGCAGCCACGGCGTTCTTGTCCATGGCCGTATCATAAAAAAGCCCGGTTCCCATTCCCGGACCGCCTTCCAGGTGCAGCCGCCGGAAAAATGGCTTGTGTGCCTTGGCTCCTGGGAGCCGATCATTCCGGCCGGGAAATGGCTTTCCACCCAGGCGAGGATCGAGGCTAATACATTCGATAAAAAGAAAAAATATGATGTCGCTTTGTTAAAAGGCGTCCTTCGTTGCTCCTGCGGGCGACTGATGGCTGTAGCTCACTCGAAATATAAAGATAAAGTGTATGCTTCGTATTTTTGCCCGCGGCGGCAGCGTGAAGGCTCTTCCGCCTGCAGTCAAAAGCAAATAATATGTCAGGTGCTGGACGAAAAGGTTCTTTCAATCTTCCGCGAAATTGAGGTAAATGATAAGGCTGTTATGAAATACCCTGAATCCGTGAAGTTGATGATTTTTTATTGCCGAGCTGCTCTAAATTTGGAAA
>JAJPXU010000136.1:829-7634 GCA_021205305.1 Lachnospiraceae bacterium | reverse complement strand
GTAGAATAAAAAAGATATTGCGATATGACTATATGGAGGAGAACGAAAAAATGATAGTAGCAGGTGATTTCAGAAATGGCATTACGATTGAAATGGACGGCAGCATTTACCAGATTATCGAGTTCCAGCATGTAAAGCCGGGCAAGGGTGCCGCATTCGTCAGAACCAAGTTAAAAAATATTATCAGCGGCGGTGTGGTAGAGAAATCTTTCCGTCCGACTGAGAAGTTCCCGACAGCCCGTATCGACCGCGTAGAGATGCAGTACCTCTACTCAGACGGCGATCTCTATTATTTCATGAATACAGAGACCTACGACCAGATCGGACTGAACAGCGACGCGATCGGCGATTCCCTGAAGTTCGTAAAGGAAAATGAGATGGTGAAAGTCTGCTCCCACAATGGCAATGTATTTGCAGTAGAGCCGCCTCTCTTCGTAGAACTCGAAGTGACCGAGACCGAGCCGGGACTGAAAGGCGATACCGCGACAGGCGCTTCCAAGCCGGCGACCGTCGAGACCGGTGCGACTGTATATGTTCCGCTGTTTGTCAACACAGGGGACAAGCTCAAGATCGATACACGTACAGGCGAATATCTCTCACGCGTGTGATTGTTTTTTCACCTGACGAATTGTGCACAGACGAAAGAAAACGCACCGTGTGGTACCATACCGGTTCCATGCGGTGTTTTTTGTTTTATTCTATTTATCCTGTTTTATTCTGTTCTTTCTGTTTTCATCCGTTTTTATTTGTTTCTCATCTTACTTTTTAAATGTGTATCATATATTTTCTGTATTGTGCATTTCATTAATAATTTTATGTATGTGTTTACATAATAATTATTTGTCTCTTTCATTATCTTATTTTATTTATTATACTATCTTTTGATTTTTATACTTGATTTGTGTAACCTTATATGTTATAATCCGCACTGTAACAAACAACATTCATAACTATTCAGCAAAAGAAAGGTGGTATTGATTGAATTACAGCCAGTTTTTAGAAATGATTACGAAAGAAGTCCGGGGGCGCATAGACCCACAGGCCAGCATCCACATCAGCCGGATTCAGAAAATGAATCAGCCGACAGAGGACGGCATGACCATCCTGCTACCCGGAGAAAACACCGCGCCTGCCATCTATCTGGATTCCTTTTATCAGGAATACCTTGACGGCGCCAGTCTTCCCGTCCTCGCGGAGAAGATTCTCACCTTCCACACCGAGAACCGAAGAACCGGAATCTGCGACCTCTCCTTTTACCAGGAATTCGAGCAGGCCAGGAAACGCCTTGTCTGCCGTCTGGTGAATTACGAGATGAATCAGCAGCTTCTTGAGCACATCCCCCACCGGCGTTTTCTGGATCTGGCGATCGTCTATTATTACGAGATCGAAGCCAACGACAGCGAATTTGAGCATTCCAGCATCCTCGTGCGGAATACCCATATGAAGATGTGGGACGTCGACGTCAGTCAGCTGCATGCCATCGCCGCCAGCAATACCCGCGTATTGCTTCCGCATCTGATCGGAACCATCGATATGCTGGGAGACATCACCCAGATTCCACTCCCTCCGCGCGATCCGGACGCACCGCGCATCTACATTCTTACAAATAAGCAGCTCTGCTACGGCGCAGTAAATATAATCTACGACGACATCCTGCGCTCCCTCAGTGACAAATTCGGAGGCGACTTCTTCGTCCTCCCCAGCAGTATCCATGAATGTCTGATTCTGCCCATCTGCAGCTGGAACGACAAAGATCCTCAAAAGCTCCAGAGCATCGTCAGTGAAATCAACCAGAAATACGTTCCCACCGAAGAAATTCTCGGTGACAACATCTACCGCTATAGCCGCACCATGGGGACACTTTGCCTCGTCTCCTGCGCACAGGTCATTCTTTGATAATTATCTATTCCGGACAGTAGACTTAGATTATATACCGCATATGTGTTATACGTCTGTCCGATAGGGAAGTTCGAAGAACTTTCCTATTAAGCAAAAAAGTCCCGGCAGGGACAATTCTCTGCCGGGACTATCTATCCTACGCACCTGAAGGGATTCGAACCCCTGACACGTGGTACCGGAAACCACTGCTCTATCCCCTGAGCTACAGGTGCAATCCGTACACGGTCTCCCGCGCACGAAGGTTATATTAACACACTTTTTTTCTCTTGTAAAGGAAAAAATATTTTCCGCGCACTACGCACACTCACCAGCGCACCAGGCACGCCGCACTGGAAAGACCTCCGCCAAAGGCCACCATGACAATCAGATCGCCCCTCCGGAACTTTCCTGCACGGTTCCACTCATCCAGAACAAGCGGAATGCTGGCAGCAGAAGTATTGCCATACTTCTGCAGATTCACACAAAAATGGTCCGCCGGGACACCTTTCAACCGCTTAGAAGCACTGTCAATGATACGCTTATTGGCCTGATGCGGAACCACCCAGTCCAGATCTTCCTCCTGAAGCCCGGCTTTCGCCAGCACCTCATCCACTCGCTTCGGCAGATTGCTCACCGCGAATTTATATGTCTCCTGGCCGTCCATAAAGACAAGCGGAAGCTTTTCCTCCTTCTCAAACCAGGGTGAAATCCCGTTTTTCGTAGGGATGGCAATCACTTCATCCCCGCCTGCGGTGACGAAAGAAGAAGCCAGATAATTCTCTCCCGGCTCTAACACTGCCGCTCCCGCGCCATCTCCGAAAAGCACCGCTGTCGACCGGTCATGCCAGTTCACGATGCGTGACATGGACTCCGCGCCGATAATCAGCATCTTGCGAATGCCGCCGCGGGCAAAAAAAGCCGCTGCGGTATCCATCAGGTAAATCCAGCCTGTACAGGCCGCACTCAAATCCACGCAGGGACACTGTGCACCCAAATCCCGCTGCACCAGGGCAGCCATCGAAGGACATATGTACTCGCCACTGATCGTCGCACAGAGAATCATGTCAATCTCATCCGCAGAGGTTCCTGCATTCTCAAGCGCATTTCGCGCTGCTCCGATCGCCAGGTCGGAAGTCGTCTCCTTTGTGCAGATATGTCTCTGCTCAATCCCACTGCGGCTCCGAATCCACTCGTCACTCGTATCCAGAAAAACCGTCAGGTCATCATTGGTCACCACACGGGATGGAACACAGCTCCCCGTGCCGACGATCCGGAAACTCTTCGGCGCTGCGTTTTTTGCGCAACCCGCTGTTTCGTTTTCTTTTTTCGTATTTTCTACAGTCAGATTCGTCTCTGTCATAAATTTTTTCTCCTGATTTTTCCTGATTTCTTAAGAAGTCTGGTTTATTGTATCTCATTATCCGAAATACGACAAGACAAAATTGCAGTTTTCATTGTAAAAAGAAGCGCACTATAGTAAAATGAGGAAATATCAAAGGCAAAACATAAAATGGCCACCGCCATATGACATGATTCGAAGGAGAATTGATATGTCAAAAACAAAGCATATAAAAAAGCCCTCTCGCCGGGTCATCTGCATTCTGCTGCTCGTGTTTCTTCTTATTATAAATAGTGTCGCCTCCTACTACTCCCCTATGCTTGATCTGTATCTGGGGAATTATTCCTCCTCCGCCACAGCCAGTGAAAAAGAAGCCACCGCTGAATCCTCTGCTGCGCTGGCGCTTGAAATACAGGCAGAAGCCACTGTGCTGCTCCAAAACGATAATCATACTTTACCCCTGGACGCAAGTGTCACACAGGTCAATGTCTTTGGCTGGGCCTCGACCCAATGGCTGGGCGGCGGCAGCGGCTCCGGCGGTATTTCCGAGGTCGAAGTCGACCTGCTGCAGGCGCTCAGTAATTATGGCATCTCCTGCAACACCCATTTGACCGAAATGTATCAGGACTTTGCGTCCAAACGAACTTATACCAATTCTCTGAGCGCCTCACCCGAAGAATGCTGCCGTCTCTACGAGCCTTCCATCGACGACACGGATTATTACAGCGAGGAACTTCTCTCCGAAGCCAAAAACTGGTCTGACACAGCCATCGTCGTCATCGGCCGCTTTTCCGGCGAAAGCAACGATGTGCCAACCGTTCAATACAAAATCACCGATCAGAGCGGTTCCGTCACCGTAGACGACTCCCGCACCTATCTGGATCTCTCCACAGAGGAAATTGCCCTCCTGGAATACGTCGGCGCCACCTATGAAAATGTAATCGTCCTGCTCAATACCGGGAACGTCATGGCCATCGGTGAAATCGAAACCATCCCCGGCGTAGACGCCTGCCTGCTGGTCGGACTGACCGGCTCTGCGGGCGCTTCCGTCCTGCCTTCCATTCTATGGGGTGAACAGTCTCCCTCCGGGAAAACAGCCGACACATGGGCTTATGACCTTTCCTCCTCCGCAGCCTACGCAAACAGCGGCACAGACGGGGTAGGAAGCTACGCAACAGGCGACGATTTTGCCACCGGATATTACCCCGACGACGGCACTGTCAATGTCACCCTGGGAGATAATTCTGCCTACGACCAGGTCAGCTACATTGATTACACAGAAGGGATTTATGTCGGCTACCGCTGGTATGAAACCGCGGACGAAGAAGGATTCTGGGATGATGTGGAAAATGAATACGGCAGCGGCTATAACGGAGTCGTACAGTACCCATTCGGATACGGTCTGAGTTATACCAGTTTTGAATGGGAAGTGATCGATGCGCCGACAGACAGCACAATACTGGCCGCTGATATGGAATTGAGCATCACGGTACGCGTGACAAACACCGGAGATACAGCCGGAAAAGATGTCGTACAGCTGTATTTTTCCGCCCCCTACACCACAGGCGGCATCGAAAAAGCTTCCGTGGAACTTGCCGCTTTCGCCAAAACCTCTCTGCTCGAACCAGGGGAAAGCGAAGAACTCACGCTGGCCTTTGCGGTGGAAGACATGGCCTCCTATGACTGCTACGACGCCAATGGCAACGGATTCACCGGGTATGAACTGGACACCGGAGAATACCTGCTCTCGCTCCGCCGCGACGCGCACACAGTCGCCGACTGTGAATCGTCTGTCATCCGCTGCATTCTTTCCGAAAACATTCTTTATGAGACCGACTCCTCGACCGGAAATACCGTCAGCAACAAATTCACCGGAGAGGACGCCCTCGATGGCGTAAGCCTGGACGGCAGCGACTCCGGCCAGGAAATCACCTGGCTGACGCGGGCAGATTTCGAAGGCACGTTCCCTGCCAAAAACATCGACAGCCGTGCCATGTCCGAAACCATCGCCAATCTGAATCTTTACACCGAAGAAATGGCCGAAGCCTGGATTGACCCGGAGGATGAACCCATCACCACCGGCGCGGATAACGGACTTCTTATCGAAGAAAACGGCGTCACGACCGAACTCGGCTACCAACTCGGCGCGGATTACGACGATCCGCTCTGGGAAGACCTGCTTGATCAGCTGACCATCGACGAAATGACCGAGCTCGTCACACACGCCTACTCCCACACAGCCGCCCTTGAAAGCGTGGGCAAAGAAGCCGCAAAAGAACTCGACGGTCCCTCCCAGATCGGCGGCTTTGCCGGTTCCGACAGCGGCACCGGCTTTCCCAGTGAAAGTACCCTTGCACAGTCCTGGAACACAAATTTAGCCCGTCAGATGGGCCGTGCCATCGGCACAGAAGCCCTGCAATACGGCATCAGCGGCTGGTACGCTCCCACCGCCAACCTCCATCGCACCCCGCTCGGCGGACGAAACTACGAATGCTTTTCCGAAGACAGCCTGCTCAGCGGCGAACTCTGCGGCAGCATCGTCGCCGGTTCCCTGGAATCCGGCTGCTACTGCTACATCAAACACTTCATCTGTAATGACCAGGAAGCCGATGTCTACCGTGACGGCGTCTACACCTGGATGACCGAGCAGACCCTCCGCGAACTCTACCTCACTCCCTTCCAGATCGCCATCGAAGACTACGGCGCGACCGGCATCATGAGCTCCTACAACCGCTTGGGCGCCGTCTGGAGCGGCGGCAGCGAAGCACTGCTGACCGGAATCCTGCGCGATGAATGGAACTTCCATGGAACCGTCATCACCGACTACAGCGACCACCACGCCTACATGAACGGCGACCAGGCCCTCCGCGCAGGCGGCGATCTCTGGATGGATGGCTACGGCGGCACCTTCCAGTACGAAACCGACTCCAACAGTTTTCAGCAGGCCCTGCGCCGCGCCGCGAAACACGTCCTCTATATGTACCTGAACGCGCGCGTCGTCAACCGCGACTACGCCGCATCCATCGGAGACGAGACCGCCCTGCGCCCCATCGTGCAAAAAGGAATCTCATACTGGCAAATCCTCATATGGGGTTTGATCGCGGTAGACGTACTCGCCCTGCTTCGTTTGGCATACCGGAGCAGGCGCAGGGGGCATCGCAGGGCATAATGTCATCCCTTCATATGCATCCTCTGTGCCTTTACGACTCCGAAACATACTCTTCCTTCTCGCACACTACCTTGCATCTTTTTTAAAGCAGGCATCGTTCGCGCTTTACATGCTTTCGACTGCAATATCAGAGTCTCACGCTTTTATATACTTTTGATTTCGGCTTTTGGGCTTATCAGGGATAGTCATCTTTAGTTTTCCTGCATTAACCAACGGTATTGTATATCCTGTGGCAAAGTAACTCCTGCTTGTAAGCCCTAAATGTTCCTGCATTTCAGACCTGCTTCTCGGGACATTGCAAAAATCCAGCAATCTCTGCACTTGCGCTTCATAGCTTGTATCATGTTCAGTGTCATGTTCGGTTTCATGTTCGGTTTCATGTTCGGTTTCATGTTCGGTTTCATGTTCGGTTTCATGTT
>JAJPXU010000136.1:0-819 GCA_021205305.1 Lachnospiraceae bacterium | reverse complement strand
TCATGTTCGGTTTCATGTTCGGTTTCATGTTCGGTTTCATGTTCGGTTTCATGTTCGGTTTCTGCATCTTCACCAAACATATTCTTGTTCCCATTATCACTTTCCATTACTTTTTTAAGAAATGACAATGTTAAAATCGTCCTGTCGGGGGCATACTGTTCCTCCACCTCTGGCTCTGTCCATCCCTGCTGTTCCCATGTGGCAAAAATATCAGGAACTCCGCTTCCTGCTCTCTCGCCTATACCGATTAAATTTAGCATTTTCAAAATCGATGCATTTCTCGGATCAGAAATCCCACCTCTCAGCATCTGAGCCTTTCCTGTCCGAATACTGCAAGGATTTTCAAAAACAATCGTCTCAGCATCTTTCTTAATAACGACACCTCTCGGAAGATAAAAATCTGTATTGACAAGACAGTTTGCCAACGCCTCACGAATAGATTTGTGCACAGGAGTATCGTCCACTCTCATAGCACCCTCAAGCACGAATGGGCATTTTCACATCTTTCACGAGTTTACTATTGACACGAAAGAAAAAATCAAAAAGATTTCCTGACCAATCTCCCGAACTCGATTGAAGCCTGTCTGTCCACCTTATCGTTGGGTCAAGTACTTCACGGTAATCAAGGAAATAATACGGAAACTCTCGAACTATATCATACTCATTTCCAAACATCAGTAACCCCGCTGCCGTGGGATGCATTTTACCATCTGCTTTTGATTCAGCAGCCGCCCCAATGTTTTTTAGATATTCCTCATCCCCAAGTGTTAATGCTCTGCTCTCTTGACCGTCTATAGATTTGTTATTTTGACCCTCATT
>JAJPXU010000166.1 GCA_021205305.1 Lachnospiraceae bacterium | reverse complement strand
CATTTTGTTATTTCTGAATTTATGCAGTCTCTAATGTTCTTCTAATATTTCCCCCGTATACTAAGGTCACAACTAAAACAAAGGAGGACGAAGAGGATGAAAAAAACATTATTCAGATTGATGACATTTGCGCTTATCATTTTTGCTTTAGCCGGAACCAGCCTGGGAACGCAAACGGTAAATGCGGCAACAAAGCTCGCCAAGGTCACTGGATTAGCTGTTGCCGATCAGGATGACGACGAAATCGACCTTACATGGAATCGCGTATCAGGAGCCAGCGGCTATCAGGTCTATCGATATGATTCCGCATCAAAAAAATGGATGCTTCTTCAAACGACATCCAAAACTTACGCGGAGATCGAAAACTTAAGCTCTGCGAAAAAGTATAAGTTCAAGGTCAGAGCTTACAGCTCCGACAATGGAACCACCGTATACGGCACCCGCTCAGACACTCTGACCGCCTACACAGAACCCGACGAGGTCACGGGCGTTGCCGCCGCCAGTACAGAATCCGGATCGGTAACACTCACCTGGAAAAAGGCTGCACGCGCTACGAACTATCAGGTCTATCTGTATGACAGCGCCAAAGGCAAATATGTCCGCAAGACCACAGTAAGCGGCACCAGCACGACAATCAGCGGCCTGACCTCCGGTACAACGTACCGATTCAAAGTACGTGCTTATAAACTGGGAGATGACGGTGTCAAATACTACGGAGATTTCTCAGACGTATGCAAAGTCCGTGTGGCAACGACCACAACCGACAGCAGCAATACCAGCACTGGGAGCAATAGCGGAAGCAATACCACAACCACAGATTCCGGAAGCTACATTGGGATCGCCAAAGCAAAATCCATCGCGCTTACGGACGCCGGGGTAACAGAATCCGCGGTACGCGGCCTGGAAGCGGAATTTGACTGGGAAAATGGAATTGCAGTCTACGAAGTCAGCTTTGACTACGGCAATTATGAATACGATTATGAAATCAATGCGATTACAAGAAGCATTCTTGAGAAAAAAGTCGAGCGAGATTAAACTATCCTTATGACACAGGCCGCGCCATTGCAAAGAGGGCACAACATACAGTGTCCTTTTTGTTACGCGCAAAGCTGCAAGCCAAACCCGAGCAGGGCTAGTACCTCGTCTCCAAATTATCTCGACTTTATACTTGCCTGAATTTCCATCTGCTTCGTTGTCATCAGTCGACGTAGCCACCGCTACGCCTCCTTCTTCCGCCTTGCATATGAAAATTCATTCTGCGTCTAAAGTCGAGCTATTTGGAAGACGATGTACTAGAAACATTGCGTTCATTCGGAATAATAATTGTAAAAAGCTGCGTGCCATGCTATACTGTGTCCTGCATATAGGAAGCATACAATTTTATCCGTAATTTTTTTGAACATTTTCGAACCAAACAATATGAACCAAATATTTTTCACTGCAAAGGAGACATACATCATGCAAAACATCTTCCAGAACCCAATCCTCTCCGGCTTTTATCCGGATCCCTCGATCTGCCGCGTTGGAGAGGATTACTATATGGTCACCTCCTCGTTCGTGTATTTCCCCGGCCTGCCGATTTTTCACAGCCGGGATCTGGTGCATTGGGAGCAGATCGGCCACGGCATTTCCCGGCCGGAGCAGCTTGACTATAAGAACTGCGAGACCTCGCTCGGTCTCTGGGCTCCCACTATCCGCTACTATGAAGGAACCTTCTATATTATAAATACCTTTGTTTCTGAAGGGCGAGAGGCGCGCCGGGATAATTATATCATCACAGCGTCCGATCCGGCCGGACCGTGGAGCAACGCCTGTTTCATAGAGGGCGCGGACGGCATTGATTCCAGTCTGTTTTTTGACCGGGACGGGCGGATGTGGTACGCGGGAAATTATATTTCCGCCGACGCGCTCTACGAGGGGCATCACGGAATTTATCTGAATGAACTAGACCCAGAAACCTTTCAGTTCAAAGGCCCGCGCACAATCATCTGGGATGGAATCAAGTCCCGGAGTAAATGGATCGAGGCGCCCCATATTTATTTTGAGAACGGCTGGTATTACCTCGTAGTGGCGGAAGGCGGCACCTTTACAAACCATTCTGTCATGATGGCGCGCTGCCGCACGATCGACGGCGATTATGAGATCTGCCCGCGCAACCCCATCGTCTCGCACCGGCACCTTTCCCTGCACCGCGAGATATCCGTCGTCGGCCACGCGGATCTCGTGCAGACGCAGCGGGGCGAGTGGTGGATGGTACTGCTTGGGGTGCGGCCATACCAGAAAGCCGCTGGACAATCCCCCATCACAGGTACCGGAAAAGATTCGCAGATTGTGAAGGAAGCAGACCAGTTCAACCTCACCGAAAGCAGCAAACACTCAGACTGTCAGGCAGAGGAATTCCGTACTCTGCCCGGAGACTTCGTCACGGATCACCCCGGCGACGCACATTTTAACCTCGGCCGTGAGACCTTCCTGCTCCCAGTCGTCTGGGAAAAAGACGGCTGGCTGCGCGTGGACAACGAAAACGGACTGGTAAACCGCACCGAGCGCCGCCCGGATCTGCCGCTTTTCCTGCCAAAGCCGGAATTATCAAGCGACAACTTTGAGTCCCCGCAGCTTCATCCCCGCTGGAACACCATCCACCCGGCAGAGACACCGTTCTGGTCGCTTGATGCCCGTCCGGGCTGCCTGCGCCTGACCCTGCTGCCGGAAGCACTGCGCGAAATCTGCACCCCCGCCTTCCTGGGGCGCCGCCAGCAGCACCAGGAATTTCGGATGCAGACCGCCATTGATTTTGTTCCGCGCACAGAGTACGAAGAAGCCGGACTCGCCCTGATCCAGGACGACCGCTTCCACTACCGTTTTACCATTTCACTGGAAGATGGGAAACGGGTTGTTTCCGTATTTGCGCGCCAAAAATCTTCTGAGCTGCTCCTGGGAAAAGAAATCCTCCCCGGTGCAGCCACTGACCGCGTCTATCTGACCGTGACCGCCACAGAGGAGGGATATCATTTTTACTACGGAATGGATGACCAGAGCTTTGTTCCGGTCGTTCTTCGCGCGGATAAGCGGCTTTTGAGTTCGATCGTAAACGAAGGCTTCACCGGCGCCTATCTTGGTATGTACGCTTCCTCCAATCATGAGAAGTCTGATAACTATGCGGATTATGACTGGGTGATTTATGAGGGGAGATAATTTCCCCTCATGGGAATCCACCCCATTTTATGACAGATTCTTTCCATCAAGGATATCCATCATTTCCGCCGGTGTGACAATGAAGCTTCTGGCTGGATAATGCTTCAGGTTTCCTGTGACCAGCCAGGAATTGTCAGATCTTTTTTCCATGGCAACTTCATAAAATATCAAATCATCCATATCCGTCAGTATCTCTCCTGTCGGGGCTGGGAGGACTTTTAATCCATACTCTCTGATTGCCGAAAGTACGACCTGTATGGTCAAATCTTGTAAATGGAATTTTTCTCGATGTAAAACCTCATCATACTCTGCTATAATCTCGTCATGATAAAGCGGCGTAATTCTGCCGCCAAGAACTTCCCGCAGCACCTTTACAGCAGCAGAATCACTGTTTTTGCTGATAAGGCCGGAGACTATAACGTTAGTATCAATGACAGCATAATATTTCATGTATTCTCTCCTTTTCTTGTCAATCGTGCTTCACTGATTTCCAGGTTAATCTCCTCGAGAGACATCTCCGGAACACTCGCTGCCTGCCTTCGCAATTCTTCTAATGCATTTAACGCTTCCGACCTGGTAACAACATCCGCCGGTAAAGTTGTTTCAAAGGGAATCCCTCGCACCATTTTACTGCGAGAGAAAAACATACGAACTGCCGTGGGCAGGTCCATCCCCAAAGCTTCATAGATTTCCGTGACCTCTTCTTTTAAAGATTTATCTACTCTCACCTGAACCAATGCCTGTTCTGCCATAAAGAATCAACCTCCTGTTTTGTATGTGTTCTTTTATATGTATCTTTTGTAATTATTATAAATACTATTGTATGTGTTTTGCATATCTATTATAACACATTGACACAACAAGCACAATCAAAATCTTTGAAAGAAACCCTTGGCCATATTCTTAATTCCATAGTATAATACAGTCACATTCACAGACCTGATACCATTTATAAGAATCCTTCGATATAGATTCTCCAGGAGGAATTATGCGAATCTTACTTGCCGAGGATGAACGGGATCTGAACCGCATCCTCACCAAAAAACTAACTTCAGAAGGCTACAGCGTTGACAGCTGTTTTGATGGCGATGAAGCGATCGATCACCTCGCCTGCGCCGACTACGACGCCATTATTCTGGATATCATGATGCCGGGCGCCGACGGCTTTGCCGTCCTTCGCTCGCTGCGCAGTGCCGGAAAGACCAGCCCCGTGCTGTTTCTGACCGCGCGCGATTCCATCTCAGACCGGGTAAAGGGACTTGACAGCGGCGCGAATGATTACCTGGTCAAGCCGTTCTCTTTTGATGAACTGCTGGCCCGCGTGCGGGCGATGATCCGGACGGCGCATGGCAGCATGAGCAGCGAGCTGAAAGTCGCCGATCTGGTGATGGACACTGCCTCCGGGCGCGTCACGCGCGGCGGAAAGGAAATCACTCTCTCGGCAAAGGAGCACGCGCTACTTGAATACCTCATGCACAACGCGGGTCTGGTTCTCTCCCGCGAGAAAATCGAAGACCATATCTGGAATTACGATTACGAAGGCGGCACAAACGTCGTGGACGTCTACATCAGCTACCTGCGCAAAAAGATCGACGACGGACATGAACAAAAGTTGATCCACACCTTACGCGGGCGAGGCTATATGTTAAGCGATGCCCGCTGAACGAGAACAAGAAACATCTTTTGCATGACAAATACAACCTGCTGCCTGGAACAATGGAGAATTCCCTATGAAGAAAAAGTCCATCCGCACAAAAATCACACTCTGGTTTTCCGCCGCCCTAATCCTGGTGGTGGTGCTCACTTATTTTGTCATTTTATCGGTCAGCAGGGGGATTCTCCAGAAAACCATCCGCGATTCTCTGATCACAGCAGTGGAAAACAATGTGGACGAGATCGAATACTACACTTCTCTTTATTCGGATATGGCAGCCAACGATATCGACTATTATATACGCTACGGAGACGGCTATATTGAAATTGACGACGATTTTCTGGACACAGTCAATGATGTCTATACCTCCCTCTGTCAGGCAGACGGAACCCTTATTTACGGGGAAAACCCGATTGTACTCGCCACGTCAGAGCTGGATTTTCAGGATTCTGTCGTGCAGCGTGTCCGCGTAGACGGAACCCTGTATTACGTTTTTGACCGTCAGCTGACACTCGACGGACTGGAAGGGCTCTGGCTGCGGGGCGTCGTCTCGGAAGAGCAGGGGGAAACCGAGCTGTTCGCCATCTCCCGCACCTCTCTGATTCTTCAGCCCATCCTGGTTCTGATCGCTGTCATCGGCGGCTGGCTGATCTCTGGGCGCGTTCTCGCCCCGATTCGCCAGATCGCGGATACCGCCGCACAGATCCGTCAGGGAGATGATCTGAAAAAACGGATTGAACTCAATGAAGGGAACGATGAACTCCACCAGCTTGCCCACCAGTTCAACGAGATGTTCTCGCGTCTGGATGATTCTTTTCAGGCGCAGCAGCAGTTTGTATCCGACGCCTCTCATGAATTGCGCACACCCGTCACGGTCATCCGCGCGCAATGCGACCTGACACTGGAGGAAGAAGAGGCCAGCCCGGAGGATTACCGGGAGGCTCTGGAAGTCATCCGGCGGCAAAGCCAAAAACTGAGCCGCCTGATCAGCGATATGCTGGACTTTGCCCGGCTGGAGCTGCAGCCGGAGCGCTATCAAAAGGAAATGCTTGACCTGAGCGCGCTCGTAGAAGATGTCTGCTCCGACATGGCACTCATACGGGAAAATAATATTGCGCTCTCCTGCGAAACAGAACCGAATACCTGCATCCTCGGAAACCGGGAACTGCTGACACGGCTCCTCACTAACCTGATCAGCAATGCCTACCGTTATGGCAAAACAAACGGGCACATTTGGGTATGCCTGCGCTCCGAACCTGGCCATTCTTTTATTCTCTCCGTGCAGGATGACGGTATCGGTATCGCCCCGGAAGAACAGCCGAATATCTTCCGGCGCTTCTATCAGGCCGACCCTTCCCGTTCCGGAAAGGGAAATGGCCTCGGGCTTGCCATGGTAAAGGAAATCGCAGAATTTCACGGAGGGGAGATTCGGGTGCAAAGCGAACCAGGGGACGGAAGTACATTTGAATTTTTCCTGCTCTAATTTTATTTTAATGTTTGGCTGTTATCCTGTTGTCACAAAACAAACCACTACAGAATTTGCATCGGCTCATAAAGAAACCGGAAACCCATAAAACGGTATGTATCCATTCCGAACCGCTGCACCTGAATAAAAAAGGAGGACAACACTATGACCAATAAAAAATATCAGACTTATCTCAACCTGGCCAGAAAAGCCATCCTTTCCATCACCTGCGCCGCCATGCTCACGCTTTCATGCTGCCAGATTGCGCTGGCTACAGAAGAAAATTCTTCCAGCTCAGGCAACACCGAGAGTAGTGTCCCTGGCACTTCAATAAATACGGCCATTGGAACAGAGGCCGCGCAGAATTTTGCATTCGCTGACGCGGGCGTGGATCCGCTCTCTGTAGAGACCGTATACACCGAGTATGACTATGACGACGGAGAATTTTTATACGAAGTCGACTTCACCGTGGAAGATACCAAATATGAATATCAGATTCAGGCATATGAGGGCAGTGTGCTGAAAAAATCCATTGAATATCTGGGGCTGAAAAAAACAGTGTCCTGGCAGACAGATACCGCCACAGCCATTACGCTTGAGGAAGCGAAAGAACTCGCCCTGGCAGACACGGAGCTTACAGACGAGGAACTGGAGCTTGTCACATTCACAAAGGAAAAGTCTGACGAGGACGACGGTATTTCCATATATGACATTGAATTCTATACGGATACCGCGAAGTATGAATACGAAATCAGCACACGCACAGGAGACATTCTGGAACTGTCCATCGATTATAGATTCACCGCACAGGACCTGGCAAACATTACCGACACTGAGCGTGACAGCGCGGGCAGCTCATCCACTTCCTATATCAGCCTCGATGAGGCGAAAAACATTGCTCTGGAATATGCGGGGCTTTCTGGTTCAGATGTGACTTTTAAAAAAGCAAAACTGGATAAGGAACACGGAACCATGGTTTACGAAATCGAATTTTATCAGGGAAAAATCGAGTATGAATGCGAAATCAACGCAGTTACCGGCACCGTCATTGAGTTCGAAATTGATGACTAAAATCGTAAAATATCGAGTAGGAGGCGACCGGTCGGCTCCTACTCGCCCCGCGCGGGCCGGGGCGGCTTAAGCCGCAAAACACCTTGCCCGGTCCTGCGCATAACAAAAGCAGGCATATCATATGCCTGCTTTTCATTACTCTTTCCCCAGTCCTCGCCAGATTTCCAGGATGAGTGACTGCCGGTCTTTTTCTTCTGTATATCAATCTCTGCCCGATCTATAAACAAATGAACTTTTTACAAGTATACTCCGTTTACTTATTCAGCAAAGCCTTTACCTTTTCTTTCGCTTCCTCCACATCCTTGCAATCGTTTAAAATCTCAAGGATTTTCCTGGTCTGATTTTCCTCGGCCAGTTCTCTGATCATTTCGCTGACATTCATATCTTCTTCCATTCATTCTCCTTTCTGGCTTTCCATCAGCCTGATTGGTCGAACCCGCGTCCAACTTCACCTACTATATAATAT
>JAJPXU010000148.1 GCA_021205305.1 Lachnospiraceae bacterium | reverse complement strand
GTTTTTTCACTTTTGTCTTTCCTAAAAATCCCGCTTGTGATATGATGATGCCAGGGTCGAAAGTCAGGAATCGAGCGCTTGCGCTCGGATTCCTGACTTAGGGTACATGATAATGAAAGACAAAAGGAGACGCCATGACAGCAATTGAGATTCCACCGAAAGCGGAGAGGATTCTGCGGGTTTTACATGAAAATGGATATGAGGCGTATGTGGTGGGAGGCTGTGTACGGGATTCCCTGCTGGGGCGAAAGCCGGAAGATTGGGATATTACGACATCGGCCTCGCCGGCACAGGTAAAGCAGCTGTTTCCGCGGACAATTGATACCGGGATTCAGCACGGAACCGTGACTGTGATGGACGAAAAAGAAGGATTTGAGGTGACGACCTACCGGATTGACGGCTCTTATGAGGATGGGCGGCATCCGAAGCAGGTTACCTTTACTTCGAGGCTGGAAGAAGATTTGAAACGACGTGATTTTACGATTAACGCGATGGCGTTTTCGCCGGAGTCCGGCCTGGTGGATCTCTTTGGCGGGCTGCGGGATCTGCGTGCGGGAGTGATTCAGTGTGTGGGAAATCCGGCCGAGCGGTTTGGAGAGGACGCCCTGCGCATGATGCGGGCGGTGCGTCTGGCTGCGCAGCTTGGCTTTACGGTGTCGGATGGTGCGAGGGGCGCGATGCGCGAGCTTTCCCCTACCCTGGCAAAGGTGAGCGCGGAGCGGATCCAGGCAGAGCTGGTTAAGATGGTGACCGCGCCGAAGCCGCATTTTCTCCGGCTGGCTTATGAGTGCGGACTTACAGCCGTGTTTATGCCGGAGTTTGACCGGATTATGATGCAGCGGCAGCATAATCCGCACCACGCGTACACGACAGGAGAACACACGCTGGTTGCCATGCAGAATATCGCGGCGGATAAGGTGCTGCGGCTGACCATGCTGTTCCATGACATGGGGAAGCCGGAGGTATTTGAGACGGACGAGCAGGGGATTGACCATTTTCACGGGCATGCGGCGCACAGCGAAGTCATTGCGCGAAAGATCATGCGGCGCCTGAAATTTGACAATGAGACGACGGACAAGGTCTGCATTCTGGTGCGCAATCATTCCCGGTATCCGAAGCTGAATGCCTTTGATGTGAGACGGACGGCCTATGAGATTGGCGGATCGGAGCTGTTTGAGCAGTTTTTGCAGGTGAAGCGCTCGGATGTTCTGGCACAGCATCCGGATGTGATTGAACAGAAGCTTGACTATTTAAAAGAAGTGGAACACATCTGGCTGGATGTGAAGCTGCACGGGGACTGCCTGTCGATGAAAGAGCTGGCGATTTCCGGGAGTGACCTGCTCGCCGACGGAAGAAAGCCGGGGCCGGCGCTCGGCACCCTGCTGCGGGAGCTGCTTTATGATGTGCTGGAATTTCCGGAGCACAATAATAAGAGCTATCTTCTGGCGCGCAGCCGTGAACTGGGGTGATAAAAGTGTTTTTGCATGAACCGCACAATCAGCCATTACAAGGAGTGGTGCGGTGAAAAACACTGCATGAGGACTATAATTATGAAAAAGACATCATTGTGGAATCCGCTGCTTCTTCTTTTGACAGCCGCGATCTGGGGCACCGCGTTTGTGGCGCAGAGCGTTGGTATGGATTATTTAGAGCCATTTACTTTTAACTTCGTGCGGAGCATCATCGGCGGAATCGTGCTGCTGCCGTGTATTGCGTTTCTGGATAAGCAAAAAAGCCGGGAAAGCGTGAGTTCCACGCAGAAGAAAAGCGAACTGCCGGACGGGGAAGAATGGTCAAAATGCGGCGAACCGGCAGGAGATCTGAACAAAGAACGCCGCACCCTTGTACTTGGCGGTGTTTGCTGCGGCGCGGCGCTTTTTGTGGCGAGCTCTCTGCAGCAGATCGGGATTCAGTATACGACGGTGGGCAAGGCCGGATTCATCACGGCTATGTACATCATTCTGGTGCCGGTTTTTGGTATTTTCCGGAAGAAAAAGGTGGGAGCGAAGATCTGGCTTTGCGTTCTTCTCGCGGTGGCGGGGCTTTATCTGCTGTGCATAACAGAAGGGATTACGGTTGGCAGCGGTGACTTGCTGGTGCTGTTGTGCGCTGCTGCTTTCGCGGTGCATATTCTGATCATTGATCATTTCTCCCCGCTGACAGACGGCGTGCGTCTGTCCTGCATTCAGTTTTTTGTCTGCGGACTGCTCTCCGGAGTGGGGATGCTTCTGTTTGAGGCGCCGTCCATCGGTGCGGTTCTGCAGGCATGGCTTCCGATTGGCTATGCGGGCGTTCTCTCCTGCGGTGTGGCCTATACGCTGCAGATTGTGGCGCAGAAAGGGATGGATCCGACGGTCGCTTCTCTGATTTTGAGCATGGAGTCGGTGTTCTCTGTGCTTTCTGGCTGGCTGCTGCTCGGACAAAGCCTGGCGCCCAGAGAATTGTCAGGCTGCGTGCTGATGTTCGCGGCAATCATTCTGGCACAGCTGCCGGAAAAAAGAAAACGTAAACAGGAATCGCGGTAACTATTGTGAAGGCATGGAACGATTACGGGCAGTGAAAGGTTACAAGTGCGTGGTCGGGTTGTGACCAGTAAAGTGAAATGACAACAGAGGAAGGCAACGGGGAGAGGAAAATGGATTCGAAAAAGACAAGGATTACGGGAATATCGTGCGCGCTGACCGGCGGGATCCTGTGGGGGATTTCCGGCGTATGCGGGCAGTTTTTATTTCAGCATAAGGGCGTGACGGCGAGCTGGCTGGTACCAATCCGGCTGACAAGTGCCGGAGTTCTGCTGCTGCTGTATTTCCTGGTTCGGGATCATCAAAAGGCACTGTCGGTCTGGAAGGAACGCCGCAACATGGCAGATATTCTGGTTTACGCAATTGCGGGCATGATGCTTTGCCAGTATTCTTATTTTCAGACAATTGAGTGGTCCAATGCCGGGACGGCGACGGTCATTCAGTATCTCGGACCGGCAATGACCGTCATTTATGTGTGCGTTTCCGAACGGCAGAGGCCGAAGCGAAAAGAGATACTCGCTGTACTTCTGGCTCTTGGCGGTATTTTTCTGATTGCGACGCATGGCAGACCTGGTACGCTCGCCCTTTCTCAGAGGGCTCTGGGTATGGGACTGCTCTCGGCGGTGGCGCTTGTGATTTATACAGTAAAGCCGAGAAGGCTGCTTACGCAGTTCCCGGCGCCCCTGGTTCTGGCCTGGGGAATGCTGATTGGCGGGATTGTGCTGATGGGGCTGATGCGGCCGTGGCGTCATATGCCTCAGTTGGATGCGCAGCTGATCGGTGTGCTGCTTGTCATTATTGTTTTAGGCACGATGACCAGCTTTTCCCTTTACCTGCACAGTGTAAAGCTGATTGGGCCGGTGCAGGCCGGTCTCTTTGCCTGCGTAGAGCCGGTGGCGGCTACTGTGCTGTCTGTCGTTTGCATGAAGGAGAGCTTTGTTGCGATGGATCTGCTGGGGTTTGTGCTGATCGTGGCAACGGTATTCGTTCTGGCGGTTCCGGAAAAGAGAGAGGTATGGATAGAAAAATCATAACAAAAGGCTGCACTCTTTGTCCGCGCGTCTGTGGAGCAGACCGCGGGGGCGGACAAAAAGGGCGCTGCCATGTGGATTCCCGGATTCGTGTTGCGCGCGCCGCACTGCATTTTTGGGAGGAACCGTGTATTTCCGGGCCGGAGAATACTTCTCATATTACTGAGGAAAGTATGCCTTCTCTTTGCTTGACGGCAGGACGAGCCGCCAGTGAAAAATCGCCGCGCGAAGGACGTACCAGTGGAAAGAGAGGCTCCGGCGCGGTATTTTTTTCCGGCTGTCCGCTTGGCTGTGTATTCTGCCAGAACCGCGCGATCTCGCGGGGCGAGGCCGGGACTGTGATTTCGGTGGAGCGGCTCGCGGATATTTTTCTGGAGCTGCAGGATCAGGGCGCTTATAACATCAATCTCGTGACGGCCGGGCATTATGCGCCGCAGGTCTGTGAGGCGCTGTGTCTGGCGAAGCAGAAAGGATTGATTCTTCCGGTTGTCTGGAACAGCAGCGGCTATGAGAAGGTTGAGATGCTGCGGATGCTGGAGGGACTGGTGGACATTTATTTGCCGGATTTTAAATATCTCGATCCGCAGCTGGCAAGGCGTTATTCCCATGCAGAGGACTACCCGGAAGTTGCGAAGCGGGCGCTGTGCGAGATGGTACGGCAGCAGCCGACCCCGCGGTTCGACGAAGCGGGAATGATGACGGCCGGAGTCCTTGTGCGGCATTTGCTGCTTCCCGGGCATGTCAGAGAAGCAAAGCAGGTGGTATCCTATCTGTGGGAAACCTATGGAAATCAGATCTATATCAGCCTGATGAACCAGTATACGCCGCCCGGACAATCGTTCCACAGTGAGAACGCGGCGGTTACAGGCTACGCCAAAGATGCGGCATCACTGGAGAATGTGGACGATTGCAGGAAGAAAGTTACACTGGAACGCTCATCGGCATGGGATATTTCGGAGATTGATCCGCTTCTGGCGCGCCGCGTGACAAAGCGGGAGTATGAGCGCCTTCTGGATTATGCTGCACAGCTCGGCATAGAGCAGGGATTTTACCAGGAGGGCGGAACTGCTGCCGAGAGCTTCATTCCGGTTTTTGACGGCACCGGAGTGTGTTCTGGGCAATAGTAATGGATGGGAGCTCCTCTGATTTATGATTGACATTTTACTTTGAAAGACAGTATACTTAATGATACAAGGGCGCTGGACATCCAGAGAATGTCTGGTTGGTGCTGACCAGAGTGGCCGCAGAGATGCGGGAGCACGAAGTGCGGAGAAATCCGCAACGCTAGAACCATAATACGCCTGTGGGATGGGAAAAGAGTCAGAGTGAGGATTCTGGAATATCTGGAACGACCGTGTGGGAAATCATTTCAGAAAGGGGATTTGATTTTTCATGGCAGAATTACATAATCATACGGAAAATGCGGATAAATTTCAAAGCGCGCTGGGAGATGACGCCTATATTTATCAGCATCATGAGCAGAAGACCGGCAAAGAACAGATGGCCGGGCTGCATGGAAAAGACAGATGGGAGTTTTTTAAGGAATACTACGCGAAAATGGTGCTGGCGGTCACGGTGATCGCTGCAGTGTGTATTTATTTTGTCTATAATTATGTGACGACCAATGAGTATGCGCTGAACATCCTGGCGGTGAATGCCTACAGTGATGGGAATGAGGAGTTTGAAGAGGAATACCTGAATGATTTCCTGGAAAGAAACGGCATCGACACCACAAAATATGAGGCGAGTGTGAACCGTTCGATCACGGTGGATGCCAATTCCTCCGATTCCCTGAGTGTGACCAGTGTGCAGACGATTTATACCCTGTTTGCAGCGCAGGAGGTGGATCTTTTCTTCGCGGATAATGATTATTTCCTGTCGATGGCGGCGATGGATTATGTCAACAATCTCGAGGATTATCTGACGGAAGAGGAGATTGCCGCGCTGGATGAGGATTTGCTCGTCTATGTCACGGTGAATGAGGATGAGGACGAGGAGCCGATGGAAGGCTCGAACGCGGGTAAGACCATACTTGCGGGTATTCGCCTGTCCCAGGACGAGGGCTGGCTGGGCGAGATGGACTGGTACCCGGAAGGAATCGATGTGATTGTCGGAATATCCGGGTCGGTGAAGCATGAAGAACTGGCGCTTAGTCTTCTGAGAGAGATTCTGGCATATGAGGAGTAAGGATCTGTTACGAAATAACTTATGCATCTTGCACCGCCTAATACGCGAAGCGCAAGCGATAAAATCCTCAGCGCTAAAGATCTGTAATGGAATGAGGAGGGAATGACATGCCGAAATCAGTAAAGCTTTCCGATATTGCCGCGCGTGTTGGCGTCAGTACGGTGACCGTGTCAAAAGCGCTCTCTGATAAGAAAGGCGTCAGCCCGCAGATGCGTGCGAAAATCAAGGCAATTGCGGAGGAGATGGGCTATCAGAGCCTGTCTGCGGCAAAAAAACAGAGCCGGATGCGCAGCTATATGTTCGGGATACTGATTGCGGAGCATTTTCTCGGAAAATATGATTCCTTTTACTGGCAGATGTACCAGGATGTGACGACCCAGGCGGTGGCCGAGGGCTGCTTTACCCTTCTTGAACTGGTTTCCGTGGAGGCGGAGACCCGGCAGGTACTTCCCAAACTTTCGGTGGAAAAACGGGTAAACGGGATTATCATCATCGGTGAACTGAAAAGCAGTTATCTGAAAAAGCTGAAAGCGGAGTGTGAGGTGCCGATTCTTTACCTGGATTTTTATGATAATACGGCAGACTGCGACGCGGTGATTTCGAATGGTTATCATGGTACCTATGCGCTGACGAATCTTTTACTGGAGCTGGGGCACCGCCGCATTGCGTTTGTGGGGAACCTGCTTGCCACACAGAGTATCACAGACCGGTATTTTGGCTATCAGCATGCGCTGCTGGAACACGGTGTGGTCATGCAGCCGGACTGGCTGATCGGGGACCGGGACCCGGCGACTGGTATCGCAGATGAGATGCAGATGCAGCGCCTGCCGGAGCAGATGCCGACAGCTTTTGTGTGTAACTGCGACCTGACGGCGGCTAACATGATTCGGATTCTGGAGGAACGCGGGCTGGAGGTTCCGAGGGATGTCTCCGTTGTCGGCTTTGACAATTTTATGTACCCGTGGCTTTGCCGGACCAGGATTACGACCTTTGAGCCGAATACCCGCGCAATGGTCACGATGGCGCTGGAAAAGATGATTCAGAAAATTGAGGACGCACAGTATCGGCCGGGGATTTTTACGGTTGACGGACAGCTGGTTTATGGGGAGAGTGCAGCTCGCATACCGCTGCCGGAGCGCTTTTCTTAAAACGCATGGGGGTAAGCCCTGTGCGTTTTTTTGAATAGATTGATAAAATGGTTTGTGTTCTCGATTCCGACTGCATTCCCTACCTCATACACCCGCATATTGGTCGTAATCAGCAGATCCTTTGCGGCCTCAATGCGGCGGGCGTTCAGATACTGCAGTGGAGGCGCGCCGTAGCACTGGGAAAATTCGCGGCATAGCCGGTCGCGGTGGATAGAATAGCGCATCTCAAAGTCCTCCAGCCGGAAGGCTGCCTGATAGGAGGTGTCGAACGTGTGCTTCATTTCGGAGATATAATCCGGGATATCTTTGTGCACGCGGTCGTCGGAAAGCGTAAAAGCACAGATTTCGGATAAAATGCTGACGATCCATTTGGACGCTGCAACGGCGGAGACCGTGGAGCGGATCGGGAGCAGATTCAGAAGCTGCGTCACGTAATATTCCATGTCGGAAGCCGTCGGAAAGGGGAGTAAAAGTGATATCTTTTCACCGAGGGCATGATGGTAGGGCGTCACTTCTTCAGAACGAAGGAAAAATAGGGCGCAATCCATTCCTCCTGGCGCGATGCGCATCTGAAAAGGGATATTTTGGTCAAGAAACAGCAGGTTTCGCTCCTGCAAAAACAGGGTTCCATCCGGGTGGGAGAGTGTGCCATTTCCGGAAAAAGCGTAGAGCAGCAGGTAGCAAGGCAGTCCGTCCGCACGTATCTGCCACGTGGAGGTTTGCCGAAACCGCCCTCCATAACAGAGGCCGGGCATATGCTCTTCCAGATGCCAGTTCTCCTGTGCAAATTGCTCCTGGAACTGCGTGGAACTGATAAACGATTCAAATTGTGTGTTTTCCAGGTCGGTCATGTTGTGCTTCCTTCTTTGAGAACTTTAAAAAAGATACAAAATATATAGCAGATTATTTTTCTTTTTAAAACCGTTTTATTCTGTTGTTTCCGGGAATAGCAGGTGAAAAAGTAATTTTAACA
>JAJPXU010000149.1 GCA_021205305.1 Lachnospiraceae bacterium | reverse complement strand
TTATTTTTCCGAAAAAGTGGCCTTTTTGGGGTCAAATAAAGTGCAGGATAACAGCTGCCGGTGTTTGCCGTGGGAGGAGTCATCATTTCCCTGATGATGACGTGGATTTGGTAAAGTGACGAGAAAAGAGAGATGAAAAATGTCAAACGATAAAAAGATCACCCTCGCCTTTCTCTGCGGCCTGTTGGGCTGTTTGTGTTTTGGCGTTGGAGATTGGCTTATGCCGGACAGTGCGTTTCGTCTGGCATTTATGAACGGCCTGATGAGTGAGAGCATGGTGCTGTGGTTCGGAAGTATATTGATATGGTCGTACTTACATCGAAACAGCAAATAACTTATAGCGTGGGTCAATTACGGGGAGGGCGAAACATGAGTTTCTTTCAAAATACCTGCAAGGAAGGAGCATCGGCATGAAATACACAGGGCAATACTGGATCATGATTGCTCCCTTTATGAAAAGGCTGTTGGCGAAACAGTATGGGAGAAAGGCTGCAAAGGAATACATCAGGAAAGCAAAGCCAATCTACCGGCAAATGCTGGCCCAGGCGGAGGACATCGGTGCAAAAAATCTCATGGCGCACAACGTCTATATGTCCTTTGTGTTCATGGCTATTTGGAAAGCCGCTGACGGAGCCATTACGCCGGATGATATGCGGGATATGACCAGGGAGCTGTTGGATATGAAAATCGTCCGAACGGTCATGGGCGGCGGCCTGAATGTCAACAAGCCAGGAGATATGGACAGGCTGAAAAGGAAATTTCATAAATGTGCAAAATGGGCGGAGGAACATCCGGAATATTGGAAGAAAACCTGGGATTTCCATTTTGACGACACGCTTCACAAGTCCGGCATATACTATCATTTCACGAGATGCCCGTTAAACGATTACGCGAGAGCCTACGGTTATCTGGAGATCCTTCCGGTGATGTGCGAGTTGGATCACCTGCTGGCAGGGCTGTACCACGCCAGGCTCTATCGCGAGCAGACGCTGGCAGGCGGCGGGACTGTTTGCGACTACTGGTTTGTGGGAGATCAGGAGCAGGAACAAACGTAGAGGAGGTACTATGATTCGACTGACAAACCTCACCGACGAAGAAATAAAAACAATCGGCAGGCGCATTGGAGGGGCGTTCTATGATGAGGGCGAGGGCTTATTTACACGCCTTGACCGCGAGGATGCAATAACGGCGCTGGAGATCATGACAGAGTGCTACTATCGCCTCGGCGTCCTCTATACAACCTCCGAACAGCAGGAGGGCTATCTTGCTTATTGGCGAAAAGTAGAAGCGAAGGAATGGAGCATGAAAATGGGGCGAGTGTCCCTTCATATGGCATGGCGGTTCCTGCGGGAGATTCCCTTTGGGTCACTGAAAAAGCTGCTTCCGCTGATGAGCAACCCGTATGAGAAACTATATCAAAAAGAGCCGGACTATGTGGTCATTTCCATGGTCGCTGTCCGACGGGAGTTTCAGGGGCAGGGATTTCTTCATGTGCTGCTGGAAGAACCGTTTCGCATCGCCCGGGAGCGGAAGATCCCCTGCGTTCTGGACACGGACACAGAGCTGAAAGTGAAAAAGTACGTCTCCTGCGGCATGAAGAAAACGGCGGAAACGCCGATAAAGGGCGGCGGAACGATGTACACGATGGAAAGCCGCGCATGAGAATCGCCTTGCAGGCGATGGCGCGGTACCGTCCTCGATTTCCGTTGAAAATCGGGACATTGCCTTCGTCCGACATAAAAAGCAATGTCGGACATGAAATGGAGAGAGAATATAGAGATGAATAAAAAGATATGGGACCTCTACGCCCCGATTTATGAGAAGGCCATGCGGGGAGACCGGAAGGCATATGGCCTGATGTACGAGCGCATCCCCCAGGTCATTCAGGGTATGGACGTGCTGGAGGTCGCCACCGGCCCCGGCCTGCTGGCAAAGCACGTCGCCCATGCCGCACATAAAATGATCGCCACGGATTACTCAGATGGGATGATAAGGGAAGCAAAGAAGGGAACTTATCCCGACAATCTCACCTTTGAGGTGGCAGACGCAGAACATCTTCCCTACGGAGACGATTCCTTTGACGCAGTGATTATCGCCAACGCCCTGCACATTGTTCCGAACCCGGAGAATGCACTGCGGGAAATAAGCCGGGTTTTGAAGGATGACGGGTTGCTGATCGCGCCTAACTTCGTAAACCATCAAAAAGGAGCCGTCAGCGCCATATGGTCGAAGATCATCAGTATCGCTGGCATCAAATTGGAACACCAGTGGAGCACGGCAGAATACCGGACGTTCCTAGAAGCAAACGGCTGGAATGTGGTAATGCTGGAGGAAATGTCTGCCCGTATCACGCTGGCCTATGCAGAGTGTATGAAGCAGAGTGGGATGGAAAAAAACGATTCGTATCCCTAAGCGCAGCTGGAGCGCCCATGCATTTTCTAAAGTAATCCTGCACGGCAATTAGCCGAGACAAACTATTTTGAGAAAAGGAGACAGAAAACAATGAATAAGCAAAAAAAGAATTCACAGTCCACGATCCACCTTGGCACCCACGGAGAGAATTACGGAACGTGGATGTCGCATCCCGTATTTTATATGATGGGCGGTTTTGCGCTTGCGGCTTTGATCCTTGCCGTTTTGTCGTTTACGGTTTTCCACATTACCGCACTTGGCATCGTATTTATAATTGCGCTGATAGTGCTAATGGCCTTTATCGGCTGGATGGAATGGATACGCAGGCAGTATGCTTTTGGCGGCGGCGGAATGATGGAGAAGGGGCATCAGACCATGCTCTCGCTATTGGACTATGACGGAAACGGAATGCTGCTGGAGGTTGGCTGCGGTTCCGGTCCCTTAAGCATTCGCGCTGCTCTGACATGGCCGCAGACAAAGGTGGTCGGGATCGATTATTGGGGCGCCATGTGGGATTACAGCAAGCAGCTTTGCGAGAAAAATGCCGCTTCTGAGGGCGTTGCTTCGCAGTGTACTTTCCAAAAGGGAGACGCAAACAGGCTCGATTTTGCGGACGAAACCTTTGACGCCTTAATCAGCAATTATGTGTACCATAACGTTATGGGGTCAGATGTGCATGAGCTGATTCTGGAGAGCCTGCGTGTTTTGAAAAAGGGCGGAGTATTCGCCATCAACGATTGCATGAAGCCGAAAATGTACGGCGATATGGAGGCATTTGCGCAAAAGCTGCGTGATATGGGCTATCAAGATGTGCGTCTGGTGAATATGTCGGAGCTTGTATTCGGCTCGGAAAGCCGCGCTAATATGATGATGCTTGGCAATTCCCGTATGCTGGTGGGAAGAAAATAAGCAAGAGAAAGACAAGGTTTTTGTTCTTTACAGAGAATATGTTGTAGGGAGAATTACAGAGCCATGCATGAATACTATCAGAAAAATTACGCTAAATTAAAGAAGTCCATGAATGGATACCTGAAACTGATTTCTGCTGAATTGCAGCAGACCAGCGGAAAGGAGTATTCCGAGCTTCTGGAAGAAATCTGGGATTTCTATGACAAAAATCTGCTTGAGCATTTTCCCTACATTGGTGGGGATGACGTGAGCGGTACCGGGAACCTGACTGGAGCATATTATTTCGTGGCAATGGGTGAGGTTTTGAAGAACTACGGCGTTTCTTTAGATGAGACCGGTCATTTGATGGTGCTGTCCTACGAACGAACCTTTCTGCGAATTCCGGGATTTGCCCGAAAGCTTGCGGGAAAGATGTTCAACAGTCCGAAGATGCTGAATAAAATGTTTCAAAAGAAAGATAAGCAGAATGCAGCAAATGCGGAAAAGAATCCGGGTAGCTTCGAGACAAAAACCATGTTCCCGCCGGAAGAAGGGTATGCATTCAGCTATCATAACCTTGTATGTCCGTTGGCGAACTTCGCTAAAGAACATGGTTACATGGAATATATGCCCTATCTTTGTAATCTGGACTATGTGATGTTCGGGGTGCTGGGTGCGCCACTGTACCGTGAACAGACCTGTGCCTCCGGTGGGGAATATTGTGACTTTAAATTGAAGTCTGGAGCCCCTGTCTTGCCATATTGGCCGCCGGTGTTCAAACAGGGAGATGGGTATCAATAACCCCAAAAATCATGTGCAGAAAGCAGAGACAGCAGTTTTTTTCCTCTGATATTGTTAGACAGAAATTATTCAAAAGGGCGCAGTCCTGATAGCTAAAGTTTAAAGCTGCTGTTGGTATTTATTTTAGGTGTGAAAATGCAATGGTAATAACAATTATTTCAATTTTCATGATTATGCTCGGTTATTTTCTTATGCTGTACGGTGCAGTTGGCTTTATCCAGGACAAGCGGCTTTTCTCCTCTGCGCCTAAAGAAAACTTAGCCGTGATTCCGGACAGAAAAGAGCGATTCAAGGGAGCGCATGTCATCGGCTGGGTGATCGTTGTGTTCGCTGTACTACTGTTTATCGGCGCATTTGCTCTTGGTATATGGGACGGCGCAAGAAATGGCTTCGGGCCGCTCAAATACTTTGCCCGATTTATTACGATGCTCTATGTAATGGAAATTTACGACATCCTCTTTTTCGACTGGTATCTGCTCTGCCGCTCCAACTTCTTCCCTCATTTTTACCCGGAGACGAAGGGCATCGTGGGGCCGCAGATGTTCGGCTATAACAAGAAGGCGCATATTATACATTTCATCGTGTATATCCCCGCCTGCGCTTTGCTGGCGCTGGTCTGCGGAGTGCTGCTTTCATGATATTTATGGAGCGGAAATATGAGAATTCTGATTTATGGGGCGGGAGTCATCGGGTGTGAGCTTGCTCATATGCTTTGCAAAAAGAATGACATTACCCTTCTGGCTCGTGGAAAGTGGAAGGAAACCATTGACAGCAATGGTCTGGTGATCCGCCACTATGTGCAGAGGAAGACGACGGTTGACTGCTTAAAAACGATCAACGCATTGGAACTGGATGATAAGTACGAACTGATTTTCGTTGTCATTTTGAAGAACTGCGTAAAAAGGCTGGCGTTCCCACGCCGACATGGGACAGCCTGCGTACTGATTCCAGAATGGAGGGAAGATAATGAACACTCGTAAAAAACCGTCAGACTGCCGGAAGGCGGAATGGCGGTTTTTTAGACTTTGTCTATACAAAGTCCCTGCTTGCGACTTAGCTTCTCAGAACGAAAACGCCCCGTCCGGTAAATCAGATTAGTCCTTAATAGGAAAGCGAAATCCGCCCGTTTGAGCATAGAGCTAAAACAGGCGGATTTCTTTTTACTCGCATTTCAAATTGCTTCCCCACACAGCAAATTCTGTCAAAATCGGAATCAAAGAGCGAACGGAGTCTGTTATCTCATATTCGACCCGAATCGGGACTTCCATATATTCAGTCCTTTTTATAAGACCGTCCTCCTCCAGTTCCTTTAAGGATTTTGAAAGCATGGTGTTGGAGATGCTGCCCATTTTTCGCTTAATGTCATTGTATCTGGTGGAACCGTCGTTCGACAGCGAACATAAAATGGACATTTTCCACCTTCCGCCTATCGCATTCATTGCTTTCTGCAAAGGACATCCCACAGTGCAGGGACAAACATGCTCGTTCGCCATTTCATTTCCTCCTCCATAAATCAGTTTTTTCTTACCTGCTCCACAAAAACTGCGTAATTGACTTGTGCTTGCCTCAAAGCTATAATGCATTATAACAGATAACAAATTAAGAGTAAAGTATTTTTAGGAGTGCTAAACAGGCAAGATTTTATATACGCACGATTGGAGGAACACATCATGGAAAAATCAAAGGTAGCTGTGCGCTACTTTTCCAAATCCGGAAATACAAAAAAGCTGGCAGAGGAAATCGCAAAAACGGTCGGCTGCAAGGCGGAACAAATCCCTGCGCCTGTCAACGAGAAGGTGGATATTCTGTTTCTGGGAGCTTCCGTTTACTGGGGCGGCATCAGCTCCGGAATGAAGGAATACATCCAGACGTTGGACAAGGCCAACATTGGCAGGGTCGTCGTTTTCTCTACCTCCGCACTGGCGGAGAGGGCTTTTCCGCAAATGCAGAAGAAATTGCAGAGCTGCGGCATTCAGGTTGAAAGCAGAAACTTTTATTGCCGGGGAGAGTTTACTGCGCTTCATAAAGGACGTCCGAATCAGGAGGATTTGAACGCCGCAGGGAAGTTCGCAGCAGAAATGATTGCGGAACTTCACTGAGCAAAGCGCACGCTCATGGATCGTCTTATCAATCTTCTTGTAAAGTTCTTCGTTTTCCTATCTCGATTTGCCCCCATTTTCTCAAAACTTGGTTTCGTGGACTATAGGGACATTGGGGATTTGGAGAAGGAACCAAAGATGTACATCCTGCCAAGGTATCATGCCCAGGTGCTGTCTATGGATGCAAGAGTACCCAATGTGGCGATCTCGATGGATGAACGTCTGGACAACATCATGCAAGAGATGGGAGACTTTCTGATTTCATGGTTGCTTTCTCATAAAAGCCCGATTTGATGCAGAACACACGGAGGAATTGCCGATGTATAATATATTTCTGACCGGTACAACCGGATTTTTGGGGACAGAGATCATTTCTGAACTCATGCAGACGACGGACGATATTGTCTATGGCCTCACAAGAGCCAGTTCTGTCTCGGAGGCAATCAACAACCTTACCGCTCTCTGGTACGGACGCCCGGAGCTGACAGAGAATCTTGGGAGCCGCATCCTGCCGGTACTGGGGGACATCACAGAAGAAAACCTGGGCCTTTCTGATTCAGATCAGGAGCGGCTGATCCATCACACCGATTACGTCATTCATACCGCTGCCGTTATCGGCATCAACCACAGCCGTGAGCAGTTTTGGGAGGTCAACGTCACCGGCACAAATCACGTTCTGGACTTTGCCAGGCGTATTCAGGCCGACCACCCGCTTCGGCGATTCTCCCATGTGTCCACCGCTTATGTGGCCGGAACAAGAAGCGGACAAATCATGGAGGATTCCCTGACAGACGCTGGTTTTTCCAGTCTGTATGAGCAGAGCAAGTTTGAGGGAGAGCGCCTTGTCGCACAGGCAATGGGGCAGCTCCCTGTCTCTGTTTTCCGCCCCGGTCAGATCGTGGGAGATTCCAGAACCGGATTCGTGAAAAACTTCAATACGCTCTATTATCCTCTGAAGCTGTATTTGAAGCAGCGAATGCGTGTTTTCCCAATCAAAAAGTCTATGCGTGTCAACATGATGCCGGTGGACTATGTGGTAAAATCTATTGTCCGCATCATCTTTGCGGAGAACGCTGCCGGGAAAACCTTCCATCTGACTGCCCCGGCTTCTGCGCAGCCGACGGTGGAGGAACTGATTGAAGCTGTACGGGACTGGGCAGAGAAAAATCTCTCCATACGGTTACCGAAGCCTTTATTTTTCCCCGTTCCGTTCCTCGGCAAAATCGGAGCTTCCCGCAATCTGTCAGAGGAGAAGTCTGCGAAAAAGAGCGTCCTGACAAATATGCTCTCTCTGGCACCCTATTTCACAGAGAATAAAACATATGACACGACCAACACCGAACGGTTTATGGGGGCATATCAACTTGACTGGCGGGAGTATCTGCCGAATCTCCTGGACTACGCCACCAGTAAGAACTTCCTCGACCACAACAGCCGGACTGTGTTTGAACAGGTGCGCTTTTGCCTGAACCGGAAGAATACGTCTATCACCTATTACGACGTGACCGGCGACGGTATCCAGGAAAGCAGCGCTTCGTCTGTCAGTGAGCGCATTGAGGAAACGCTCAAGGCGCTCCAGGCCCTTGGCATCGGTTCGGGCAGCAAGGTCGCTGTCAGTGGGATCAACAGTGTCACCTATTTTGTCCTGGATGTGGCCATCGGCCTGTCCGGTGCTACCAGCGTACCGCTGTACTATACCACCCCCGCCAACGAACTGGACGAACTGCTGCAAAAAAGCGGTGC
>JAJPXU010000023.1 GCA_021205305.1 Lachnospiraceae bacterium | reverse complement strand
ATCTCGACTTTATACTTGCCTGAATTTCCATCTGCTTCGTTGTCATCAGTCGACGCAGCCTAGACACAGGATTTTATCTGCAAGTTCCATGCAGACACTTCGGCGCTCTTACAGCCGGATACGTGTTCCCTTTGTATCTCTCGACGCGACACGCAGCTTTGTCAGGCTGACCGTTTTGTCTTTGTATGACACTTCTTTCATCTCTTTTTCTGTGCTTTTTTCGATCCAGTATACCTCTGCAACCACATCATCCTCGGCAAGCTTCATTCCGCGCACACCGACCGCTGTTTTTTTCTTAGTCGGAATTTCTGCCGTCGGAAAACGCAGAAAATATCCATTCTCGGACGCCAGTACAATATGCGCGCTCTCAGACGCGGCATATACCGCAGACAGCTGGTCGCCTTCCTGTAGTTTTGTTGCTGCGGTTGTGCGCTTGGAAACGTCAAATTCTTTTCCTTCTACCTGCTTTACCATTGCCTGCTTCGTCACGAACGTAAGCACCGTTTCCCGAATGTCATTCATGGAAAAGACTCCGATAAAATTCTCCTCGCTGCTGTTGTAATTGCACAGATTATCGACCGGTGTCCCTTTCGCCCGGAACTTTCCAAACGGTACGTCCTGCATTTTCAACAAATGAACCTTACCGCTGTCTGTAAAGATGCAGATGCGGTCGGTATTCAGGCAATGAAGCACGTACTTGCTTTCCGCATCTGCGGCCTCCCGATTGTGCTCATAGACGCTCTCTTCCATGGAGCGCACATAGCCGAAGCGATCCATGAGAAATACCACCGGCAGCTCCTCGATCTTCGTCTCCTCTAGCACAATCTCTTCCGCGTTTTCAATTGCCGTTCTTCTGGGGCGGCCAAATTCTTTTTTCAGCGCGTCCAATTCTTTGATAATCACTTTCGCCATGGAATCGTAATTATTGAGGATATCTTTGTAGGAAGCAATGTTTTTCAGCGTCTCCTCATGCTCTTGCATCAGTACTTCAAGTTCCAGGCCGATCAGCTTGTACAGACGCATATCCAAAATCGCGTTCGCCTGCGGCTCTGTGAAATTCAGCTTCGCCGCCATTTTCCGCGATTTTTCTGTCTTAAAGCGTATGCCCTCCGTCACACCATGCACGAGGCACTCCTTTACCTGATCGCGGCTGCGGCTGCCCCGCAAGATCTCAATAATCAGGTCAATAATGTCGCAGGCGCGGATCAGACCTTCCTGGATTTCACTCTTTTTCTCTTCCTTTTCGAGCAGATTTTTATATTTCCGGGTCGTCAGTTCAAACTGAAAATCGATATTATAATCCAGAATTTTCCGCAGACTGAGGGTTTCCGGACGGCCGTCCGCGACTGCCAGCATATTGACGCCGAAGGTATCCTGCAGCCTTGTCTTTTTATAAAGCAGGTTTTTCAGCTTCTCCACATCCGCGCCGCGGCGCAGCTCCAGCACAATGCGGATGCCGCCCTTGGAGGACTGGTTGGAAATGTCAACGATATCGTTCGTCTTCCGGGTCTCCACAAGTGCCGCGACTTCATTTAAAAATTTACCGATGTTCGCACCGATCATGGTATATGGAATCTCAGTAATCACCAGGCGTTCTCTCCCGCCCTTGACCTGCTCCACTTCTACGCGGCCGCGCAGGCGGATTTTCCCCTGTCCGGTCTCATAGATCTGCAAAAGCTCATCCTGATTGACGACAATGCCGCCGGTCGGAAAATCCGGTCCTTTGATGTACTTCATCAGATCCGCATTGGTCAGCTTATTATTCTTAATCAGCGCCTTGACGGCGTCGATCACTTCTGACAGATTGTGCGTCGGAATACTTGTCACCATACCGACCGCGATACCATCCGAGCCATTCACGAGCAGGTTCGGAATCCGCACCGGAAGTACCATCGGTTCCTTCTCCGTCTCGTCAAAGTTCGGGCCAAAATCGACCACATCCTTGTCCAGATCCGCCAGAAACGCCACCTGAGTAATCTTCTGAAGCCGCGCCTCTGTGTAACGCATCGCGGCCGCCCCGTCGCCCTCGATCGAGCCAAAATTGCCGTGACCATCCACCAGCGCCTGTCCCTTTTTGAAGTCCTGCGCCATCACGACCAGCGCATCATAAATGGAACTGTCTCCATGCGGGTGATATTTACCCATCGTATCGCCGACAATACGCGCACACTTTCGGTACGGGCGGTCATAGCGGATGCCCAGCTCGTACATGTCGTAGAGGGTGCGGCGCTGCACCGGCTTTAATCCATCCCGCACATCCGGCAGCGCGCGGGCAATGATTACGCTCATCGCGTAATCGATGTATGATTTCTGCATAATCTCGGAGTATTCCGCTCCGATGATCTGTTCTCCCATGTCCTCCTCCTGACTAGTTACAGGTCACACCATGACCAAATTTACATTATTTTAACCACTACAGGTGTGACCTATAACGGCATCCGGCCAATTAAAATCGCTGCGCGATGGCTTATCCTGCCCGATTTTGGGGCAGGATGCCACCCGGCGAGGGGCCGGATGCTGCTTCCACTACGTTTTCAACCCTCGCCGGGTGGCATCCCACACTTCGTGCGGGATAAGCCCTGACCACACAGCAAGTGCGTGGTCGGGTTGTGACCAGTAACCCTGGTTACACATCCAGCAGCGCATCCTGCGCGTGCTCGTAGATAAATTCCTTGCGCGGCGGCACCTCCGTGCCCATCAGCATCGCGGTAACGCTGGACGCAAAGCGCGCGTCCTCGATCTCCACGCGCTGCATGACGCGGGTCTCCGGATTCAGCGTCGTCTCCCAGAGCTGCTCCGCATCCATCTCGCCCAGTCCCTTGTAGCGCTGCAGGGTAAACGGCGCCTTATGCGTTTTACGATACTTTTCCAGCGCCTTATCATCATAGAGGTACTGCTCCTTTCCTTTGGAAGGAATGACCTTATAAAGCGGCGGCATGGCGATGTAAACATGTCCTTCGTAGATCAGTTCTGGCATAAAGCGGTAAAACAGCGTCAGCAGCAAGGTACTGATGTGTGCGCCGTCGACATCGGCATCGGTCATGATGACAATCTTGTCATAACGCAGCTTTGAAATGTCAAAATCATTCCCATAGCCTTCCGAAAAGCCGCAGCCAAAGGCATTGATCATGGTCTTAATCTCCGCATTCGCGAGTACCTTGTCAATGCTGGCCTTTTCGACATTCAGAATTTTTCCGCGGATCGGCAGGATCGCCTGGAAATTGCGGTCGCGGGCCGTCTTCGCAGAACCGCCGGCAGAATCGCCCTCTACAATAAAAATCTCGCAGATGCTGGCGTCCCGGCTCTCACAGTTTGCCAGCTTACCATTGCTGTCAAATGAATATTTCTGCTTTGTCAGAAGGTTGGTCTTCGCGCGCTCCTCTGTTTTGCGGATTTTTGCGGCCTTCTCCGCGCAGCCCAGGATATTTTTCAGCGCATCCAGATGCTTATCAAAATAACGAACGATCTCATCCCCGGCCACCTTTCCAACCGCGCGGGCAGCATCCTGGTTGTCCAGCTTTGTCTTCGTCTGCCCTTCAAATCGCGGATCCGGGTGCTTGATCGAAACCACCGCGGTCATACCGTTGCGGATATCCGCTCCGGTAAAATTCGGATCCTTTTCCTTCAAAACGCCAATCTGCCGCGCATAGGTATTCATGACCGTGGTAAAGGTCGCCTTAAACCCGGTCAGGTGCGCGCCGCCCTCGGCGTTGTAGATATTGTTGCAAAAGCCCAGTACATTCTCATGAAACTCATTCACATACTGGAACGCCACCTCGACCTGAATGCCCTCTGATTCGCCTTTAAAGTAAACCGGCTCACAGACCAGCTCGGATTCCTGGTTCATCTCGCGCACAAACCCCGTGATGCCCTCCGGCTCGTAATAAAGAATATCCTCAATCTCTTCCCCGCGCCGATCCTGAAAATGAATTTTCAGCTCCGGGTTCAGGTAGGCCGTCTCATGCAGGCGGCTTTTCAGCTCCGTCGCGGAAAACCGTGTCTTTTCAAAAATCTCTGGATCCGGCAGGAACTGGATCCGGGTTCCTGTCTCCTTCGTCTTTCCGATCACCGGCAGCAGGCCATTTTCCAGCTCAATCACCGGCACGCCGCGCTCATAGCGGTCATGATGAATTTTCCCGCCCCGCATAACCTGCACATCCAGCCAGGTCGAGAGCGCATTGACCACAGAAGAACCCACGCCGTGAAGGCCGCCGCTGGTCTTATAAGCTGTATTATCAAACTTGCCGCCCGCATGCAGCGTGGTAAAGACCAGACGCTCCGCAGACATTCCTTTTTCATGCATTCCGACCGGAATCCCGCGCCCATTATCCTGCACCACGGCCGTTCCGTCCTTTTCCAGATAAACCTCAATCTGGCTGCAATGCCCTGCCAGGTGTTCATCCACGGAATTGTCCACAATCTCATAAATCAGATGGTTCAGTCCCTTGCGTGAGACACTGCCGATGTACATGCCGGGGCGCTTGCGAACCGCCTCCAGCCCCTCCAGGTCGGATATACTGATCGCGTCATAGACCTCTCCGGTATTGTTTTTTTCCATTGTTCGCTACTCCTCTTCCAATTTTCCATTTTTCGTACAGAAGACATCTTTGTCTGTTCAGATGCTCTTTACGCATATCTAAAACACATTCCATCCACGAAAGAATTAGAACTCATCCATTTTCTCCGCTATCTCGCCCCGCTTCTTATAAATCGAATTCGCCGGTACAACCTCCCGAACCGAGGAAAGCGGATATATATTGGAATGCGGACCAATCACGGTTCCCGGATTCAAAACCGAGCCGCAGCCCACCTCAACCTCGTCTCCAAGCATCGCGCCAAATTTTTTCAGGCCAGTCTCTATGCGCTCTGTGCCATCCTTCACCACGACCAGCTTTTTGTCCGACTTCACATTTGATGTAATAGAGCCCGCGCCCATATGCGCCTTGTACCCCAGAATCGAATCACCCACATAATTATAGTGCGGCACCTGTACTTTATTGAACAGAACCACATTTTTCAGCTCCGTCGAATTACCTACGACAGCACCTTCTCCCACGATCGCGTTGCCGCGGATAAATGCACAGTGGCGAATCTCCACATTTTTCCCGATAATCGCCGGGCCATGGATGTAGGCCGTCGGCGCTACCGTTGCGGATTTTGCAATCCAGACATCCTCACCGCGCTTTTCATATTCCTCCTCTGAAAGAGTCGCCCCCAATTCCATGATAAACGCACTGATCTTTGGCAGAACCTCCCATGGATACTCCGCGCCGTCAAAAAGGGACTTTGCGATTGTTTCATCTAAATTGTACAGATTTTTTATCTTACAAGATTCCATAGCGTTTTCTCTCCTTTTCTGTTTTCATCCTACTACAATGTATTCCAAACGGTTTTCTTTATATATGAATTATGAATCACAGGATACCTGGATTATCCTCTCATTTATTCTGTCCTTTGGCGCTCAATTTACGCACTCTTCCCTGTCCGGGATTTTTTTTGCGCGTCCCGGCTGCATTTTCCGCATCCGCTACTTTCCCATTTTTATAATATTTCGCCGCTTCATCAAACATGGGCCGCAGCGCAGTCTGGTTCCGCAGGGACATTACTCCGTCCGTCCGTGAGCGAATAAAATTCTCCAGCTTTTCCATATATTCGTCACTCGTAATCGAACCTTCCGCAACGTAGGTAAGCCCTTTCTCCCAGCTCGCAGTCAATTCCGGATTCAGTAAAGAGCGAATCGAACAGTAGACAACATCGTGAACCATCTCCCCCTGCAGGGTCGGCGTCAGAATCTGCGTCTTTTTATTCAGAGCCAGATATTCATTGGATACAAGCTTCTTGAGAATCTCTGCACGCGTCGCACTTGTACCGATTCCGCTGCCCTTAATCTGCGCGCGCAGCTCCTCGTCCTCAATCAGCTGCCCCGCGTTCTCCATGGCAAGAATCATTGAACCGGAATTGTAACGCTTCGGCGGGGACGTCTCGCCCTCGCGAATGCCAAGGGAGCGCACCGGAAGCTGCATACCCTTGCGCAGTCCTTTTAACGATTCCAGCAGGTCTGCGCCAAACTCCGTCTCCCCGCCATCCGTCTCATTGCCGCCCGCGCCATTTTCCGCACCAGGAAGCATATCCGTATTTGCTCCGCCGCTGTTTGCTGACATACCCTGTGCCTGATTCTGGTTCTGCGTCTGGCTTTTCTTTCGCCTGTCATTCGGATTGCCGGCAACCTTAAAATACCCTTCCGACAACAGCACTTTAAAGGAAAAGAAAAACTTCTCCTTTCCCATCGCAGTCACCATTGTGATTTTCTGAAATTCCGCCGCCGGATAAAAAATGCTTAAAAACCGCCGCACGATGGCCGCGTAAACCCCGTAAGCGTGTCCCTTCAGTGCGCTAAGCGCATTCAATCCCTGTCCGGTAGGAATAATCGCATAGTGGTCGGTGATCTGCTTATCATTGACGTATCTCGTCTTTGCGATTCCCTTATAGGAGCCGGATGACAAAATTTCTTCCGCGAATTCCGCGGCAGGCGCAAATCGTTTCAGACCGCCGATATTTTTATGTATCTCCTTCGCAACTGCGGTCGAAAGGACACGGGCGTCGGTTCGCGGATAGGTTACCAGCTTCTTCTCATACAGCTCCTGTACAATCCGCAGCGTCTCATCCGGACTGATTTTGAACATACGAGAACACTCGTTCTGAAGCTCCGCCAGGTTATAGAGCAACGGCGGATTTTTCTTTTCTTTCTTCTTCTCAATCGAATCAATACGGGCTGTTTCTCCTGCGGTAGCCGCCAGCACATCGGTATCCGTCAGTCTCTGTCTTTGACCAGCCGTTCCCGCATTCTGTGCGCTCCCCGGCATCAGAGAGGTAATCAGCGCCGCGGCATCCTCCCGCTTTAAAAAACCATTTTCTTTGTAAAGCTTCGGGGAAAGATACCAGTCAGAACCCTCTACAGCACGGAATTCCCCTTCCAGGGATGACGACTGTGCCCCGCCCGGCAGCCCCACTGCCTGCACGACACGGTAAAACGGTGTCTTCACAAACTGCCGAATCTCGCGCTCGCGCCGAACCACCATCCCCAGGACGCACGTCATCACGCGTCCAACGGAAACAACCACGCGATTTTTACCGAGGTAGCTGGAAATCGCATTCCCATATTTCAATGTCAACAGACGGGAGAAATTGATTCCCATCAGATAATCTTCTTTTGCGCGCAAATAAGCGGCTGACGCCAGGTTGTCATACGCGGAAAGGTCTTTTGCCTGCTCAATCCCGCGGTGGATCTCCTCCTCTGTCTGAGAATCAATCCAGACACGGCGGCGCTTCTTGCCGCGCACCTTAGCCTCCTGTTCCACCAGGCGGTAAATATATTCTCCCTCCCGCCCGGAATCGGTGCAGACATAGATCGTATCTACGTCGCTCCGGTTCAGAAGATGGCTCACGATCGTGAACTGCTTCTTCACGGAAGGAATCACTTCATATAAAAACTGTTCCGGGATAAACGGCAGGGTATCCAGACTCCATCTTCTGTATTTGGGGTCATAGGCCTCCGGATAACTCATCGTCACCAGATGCCCGACACACCAGGTCACCACATAGGAATCCGACTCCTGATAGCCGTCGCCGCGCCGCATATCCTCATGCAAAGCCTTCGCGAACTCCTGCGCCACGCTTGGTTTTTCTGCTATAAACAGCGATTTTGCCATATAAATCCTCCGAAAATATATATGAAAACAGGGAAAACCCTGAGTAAATAGGAAACAGCAGACAAATACCACTGCCGTAGCATAATCGTTTCAATAAATCCACAACGGATCTATTATAAAAGTTATCCTACAATTTTGCAATTATTATTTTTTTATATTCTACGATAAATCAATTGACATTTTGCGTGCATATGTTAATATATGTGTATGTCTTTATTATTTGTGTATCATAAAAATTGAATAATGTATTTAACCAGGGAGCCGGGGGACGTCTCTCACCCAATCCGAGTACCTTGCGGAAAGGGGGATTACTATGAATACA
>JAJPXU010000102.1:17731-32958 GCA_021205305.1 Lachnospiraceae bacterium | reverse complement strand
TGTATAAGATACCATTTCTGTACCTGCTCTCGAAATACGTGTCGTATTTCACGGTTTGGAATGGCCAGACGGCATTTTTACCATCTTCCCTTTATACATCATATATTTGATTTCCAGATTGTCATTTACAAACAGAATATTCGCATAGCATCCCGGACGCAGGCTGCCGTAATCCCGATCGATGCCGATGCAGCGCGCCGGGTTTACAGAAGCTGCCTTTACCGCGCTTCCGAGAGGTATCCCCATAGATAATACAGCCGAGCGAAGACAATCCATCAGGTTGGTAACACTGCCGGCAATCGTTTCCGGTTCCTGCGTCAGCACCGCACGGTTCCCGGTCACAGTCACGTCCTGTCCGCCAAGCGAATATTGCCCGTCCGGCAGGCCCGTCGCCATCATACTGTCGCTGATCAAAATGATATGGTCATCCCCGAATAGCTGGAACGTCATACGAACCACAGCCGGGTGAATGTGTATCCCATCGGCGATCAATTCCACATCCGCACCTGCTTCCCACGCGGCAGCGATCGGGCCTGGCATCCTGTGCGAAATTCCCGGCATTGCGTTGTACAGATGGGTCATGTGGGTAAGTCCCGTGCCAAAAGCTTCTTTCGCTGTCTCGTAGTCCGCACAGCTATGGGCAAGCGAGAGAACCACCTGTCCTTTCAGCTGCCGGAGCATTTCCATTGCCCCCGGCTCTTCCGGCGCCAGATCGCACAGTTTGAACAGCCCGTTTGCCTCTCTTTGCAAACGCCGGAACATCTCCGCATCCGGTCGGTGGATGTACGCGTCATTCTGTGCTCCCTTCTTTTTCCGGCTGATAAACGGCCCTTCCATATGAATGCCAACCAGATCCGCGCCTTCCCGGTTTTCATGCGCTGCGGCCACCCTTGCAATCTGAGAGAGTCTCTCCTCTCCGTACGTCATGGTAGCCGGACAGATCGCGCCAACTCCCTGCCGCAGTTCATACGCAGCAATTTTTGACAGTGCGGCTTCCGTCCCATCACAAAAATCTACCCCGTCGCAGCCATGAAAATGGATATCCACAAGCATGGGAATCGCTTTCAGACCGCTTAGTTCGATCTGTGGTTCCCCAAAAAACGGCTCTTCCGCGGACATTTCCCGGCGTGTATGCGTCTCCTCATCCGGATTCCGGCTGCCGGAAAAATACGCTTCGGCAGACGTAATCCGCTCTTCCATAACAAAAAGGTCTTTCTTTACAAAAGTTCCACTATCTTCAAATACTTCTATATTTTTTATCCGCAGTCCCATAGTGCAGTTTTCCCTTCCTCACAGTTTCTATCAACATATTAACAGAATTTTGTCCGGAGTCAACCGGAACATGATCCTATCGGTGATATCACAAAGCTTGCCGGTTCCTGCTCGTCTGCGTCGGCCGCGTCAGCAGAACTGCCAAATTCCATGCGCGGCCGTGCGATCGAGTAGGAGGCGGCTCGTCGGCTCCTACTCGCCCCGCGCGGGCCGGGGCGGCTTAAGCCGCAAAACACCATGCCCGGCCCTGCGCATCATTACGAAAGCCGACCGGCATTACGCCAATCGGCTTTCTTTTCATCCTAAACCATTCCTTTTGTGTGTCAAGAATATTTAAAACAGCTCCGGTACCCATTTCTTTAGTTGGTAGCACTAACAGAGATTATTTTAAAAATTCCAGTTAGTACACCATTTCTTCGGATCCACATCCATGAATTTCGCGCGCTCGAAGCGATCCTTCTGGTCGTATGGTACGGTACAGTCGAAGATCGCCTTGCACGCCACGCCGGTCGCACGGATATCCGGATGATACTTCGGATTGTTCGACGGATCCAGCGGATGGCACTGCACGCCCGGAATCATGATGATATCCTTGTCTGCCTGGAAGCGGGTCGTCATTGCCCACATCACATCCTTGATGTCAAACGGATCGACGTCTTCATCCACAAGGAAGACATGCTTGAGCTCCGCAAACGCGGAGAACGCGAGCAGCGCAGCCTGGCGCTGACGTCCCTCGTCGGACGGCATGGATTTTTTAAACTGCATGATCGCAATATATTTTCCGCCGCCGGAAGACGCACAGTAAACGTTTTGCAACTTGCCCGGCATGGCTTTTTCTACCATTGTAAGGATGCTCGCCTCGGTCGGGATGCCAGCCATAGAGACATGCTCCTCGGACGGTCCGATGCAAGTCTGCATGATCGGGTTTTTGCGGGTCGTCACGGCTTTCACCTTGATCACTGGCAGCGCCGGATTGGCCGATCCGCAGTAGCCCGGAAATTCCGGCATCGCCTTGCCCGTACCGGAATTGATATCCTCCTGGATGCGTCTGCCCGGAAGGACCTCGCCCTCGATGACATACTCCGCGTTCGCGATCGCGCGCTCATTGATCGTCAGACATTTTACCAGCTCTACCGGCTGCTGACGAATCGCGCCCGCCGCCTGCAGCTCATCGTAGCCCAGCGGCGTTGTCGGCGGCTCAAAGCATGACGCAATCTCAATCGCCGGATCCACACCGATTGAAATCGAAATCGGAAGCGGCTCGCCCTTCGCCTCAGCCAGTTCAAAGAAATGTCCGATGTGGCGTGCCCCCGGCTGGAAAAAGATCGAAATCTCATCCTTGCTCTGCAGGCACATCCGATGAATCGTCACGTCAGACGTTCCGGTCTCCGGACTGGTTGCGTAGCACATGCCAAGCGTAATGTACGGGCCTGCGTCCTCTTCGGTATTCGTCGGAGCCGGTACCAGCTTTCTCACATCAAAATCCGGATCGGTCGCCAGATGAACGACTTCCTGACATTTCGCCTGCTCCCGCGGGATCTCCACCGGCGGAATCGGATTGGTCACGCTGTCTTTGAGCAAAAATCCCAGCCGCTTCGGATCACAGTCCAGCAGCGCTCCGACTCGCTTGCGGCTCGCCAAAAGCCCAATCAGCACCTTCGCGTCCGGATGGCCTTTTACGTTATTAAAAATCATCGCAGGGCCTTCCTGCGTCGGACGCTGTACGGTACCGCCTGCACCCACATGGCGGTAAACGCCGGAGAGTTCGGCCATCGGCTCCACTTCCACATCCGTCTCCACCAGCTGCCCGGGCATGGATTTTAAAAGCTCCAGCGCCGAACGAAGATCGGTTACTTTGTTTGCCATTTTTGTTTCCTCCTTATGGTTTCAGCACTATTTTCGCAAGAGAAATCTCTGCAAAAGTGTCTGATCACTTTGATAAAAACCTCAGCCTGCTGTCAAAACGTCATGCAGCACTCGCGTTTCCCCGCAAAGCTCCAGCTCAATCGGAGCGTTTCCGGTCAGATTCGTGACTGTGACCTTCTGGTTCAAGAAAGCCGCACCGCCGTCTGTTTCTTCTGACGCTGCGTTTCCGCCTGTTTTTGCCACCTCGACCTGCAGTGTCTGCCCCTGCCAGATCAGGGTATAGACCAGTCTGCCCCATTCCTTCGGGAGCATCGGGTCGATGCGCAGCTTTCCGCCAAGCATCCGCAGGCCCCCGAAGCCGTACACTACACCCTGCCAGATCCCGCCGAAGGAAGCGGTGTGAATACCGGCGTCGCTGGTCGTCATCACCGGACCAAGATCAATCTGCGCCGATTTTTCGAAGAAATCATATGCCAGATCCATCTGACGCATATCCGCCGCCAGCACCGCGTGGGTACACAGCGACAGAGACGAATCGTGAAGCGTCCGCGCCGCGTAATATTCCCAAGTCGCCGCTTTTACCTCATGCGGAAACAGCTCCTCCAGAAGGAAGAACAGCACCAGAACGTCCGCCTGCTTGCTGACCTGGATCTGATTGATCTGCGTCAGATTGTAATCGCGGAACAGCCCATTTACAAAATCCTGCGCTTTATATTTGGACAGATCAATGTCTTTCAGAGTCAGATAAGTCGAATCCTGCGGCAGCACGCCGCATTCGTTCGGAATCGGCAAAAATACCTTATCCACCTTTGAAGTCCACTGCTGGTAGTATGCGTCCAGCTCCAGCTTTTGATTCAGTGCGGCAAACAGCTCCGGCTTCTCCCTGCTCAGCAGCTCATAGTATTCCATGGCCTTGCGGATGTTCCAGACAGCCAGGTAGTTGGTGAATGCATTGTCGGTCTTATGCTCTTTGTACTCGTCCGGCCCAACCACGTCGCAGATGTGATACAGTCCGTCATCCGTCACTGTCTCGGAAAACTCCGTCACTCCGGTCTCCGGATTTACGCTCTCGTGAATCTGCCGGCACTTGTCCTCCAGCCTGGATACCCAAAACCGGGCCGTATCGAAGATCAGCTCGTATCCGTAGCAATCCATGTAGTCCTGGTCGCCGGTAATCGCATAATACTGCCACACGCCAAATGCAACATCCGCCGTGATGTGCTGTTCAATAAACCCAGACCAGACCTTGATCGGCAGGCCAGTGATGATATCCACGTCCTGATATTCCGGCGTCACCTCGCCGTCATCCAGCCAGGCCGATTCCCACGGGAACATCGCGCCCTGGTAGCCATTGTGCGCAGCTTTGGCGTGCGCCCCGGGGAGCGAAAAATAACGGTACTCCTCCAGCTTCCGCGCCGCCTCCGGCTGTGTAAACGCGTAATAGGGGAGCAGAAAAATCTCCGTATCCCAGAAGCAGTGTCCCCGGTATCCTTCACCGGAAAGTCCTTTGGCTCCAATGTTCAGCCGGTTGTCGTGCGCCGGAAGCATCAGACGCAGATGATACTGAGAAAACCGGATCGCAAACTGATCAAAAGCGGCTGCATTACAAGCGGCATTTTTCAGGGAGCTGACGCATTTGGCATCATTCCCCTCAATCGTAATCGGCACCCGATCCCAGACCTGTTCTTTCCAGGCCGCGGCAGTCTCATCAGCAAGACGGCCATAGCCTGCACACACCTGTTTTTTCAGTTCATTCAGCGAATACTTCTGTAATTCCGGAACTGTCATCTTTTGCGTGTCAAAGTCTCGGGTGGTATAGACATTGCAGTGCTTTTCGATTACCAGTGTCTCGCCCTGCTCCACCTTTATCTCATATCCGCCATAAGCTCTGCGCAGCTCCATATAAATCTGCGTCGGGACTTCAAACGGAGTCTCTTCCTGGTTCGTAGAAGTGGAGACCCCCGCCCGCTTCGCGAAGCTATGCGCTGTGTTCAGTACAAACGTAATCCCAGACTCGGTCGTTTTCGGAACATACTGGATATAGCGATTCTCATAAAACCGTTTATCCCCGTCTGTAAAATGCTGCGCGCCGGTATTCGTCACCCGGCCGTCAATACCGGATTTGATTTTTACAACGGCAGTGGAAAACGGCGTGATCTCCACCCGGCTCGCGAAATCGTGAAGCCGGGTCAGGGATACTGCCCTGCGAAACACCAAATGCACCTTATCGTTTTTCGGTGAAATCCAGACAATCTCCCTCGTCAGTTCTGCCGTCCGAATATTCAGCTCTTTCGAGTAGGCTTCCACCTGCCCCTGCTCCAGCGTGAAACGTTCCCCGTTGATCCACAGCTCAATCGCGGTCATATCTGCGGCATTCGGAAGCTCTGTCACCGCCGTCGGATCGCATTTATTGAAGGTTCCGTTGATCAGCAGATCCCTGGTCTCATTCAGATACCGCTCCTCTGCAGCACTGCGCAGACCCAGATAACCGTTGCCAAGCGACATGACTGCTTCCGTTTTCCCCAGATGCGCCGCGTCAAAACTGTCCTCCCGCAAAATCCAGTCGTCTATTTTACTGTAATCCATCCCCATTTTTTCTTCTCCTGTACGCGTTTCTTAGCATTTTTCTTTGCAGATGCCCATTCACCGAATCTATATCAGGCGCATTGAAGCACCAAACCTTCTCTGCATTGCTGATCAGATAAGCTTTTCCATTATCTGCAAATACTCTCAATCCAGTCGCATACCTCGCCCGGATAGTCTGCCTCGCAGTGCGGCTTGTCCCACACAAGCGCGTAATCTACCGGTTTGCCGGCATTTGCCAACTCCAGCGCCAGCGTCATACCGATCATAAAGGAGGTATCTGCGTCGCTCGCGCCGACACGCACACGATAGTATTTTGCCTGATCGGATTTCTCCTCTGTTCCGATGAAATTCAGCGGATTGTTCAGATATTTCTGGCGGGTCAAAGCAGTATCCCCTGTTGCCAGCACATACGCCGGATAATATGCTCCGTACTCCTCCGGGAACTGCGTCTTCAGGGATTCAATTGCCTTCGCGACATCCGTGCTGAAATGAACAGACGGCTGATCCGGTGTTCCATACACCTCGTTCTCTCCGCTCCGGCAATTCAGGATATCAAAAGAGGTACACGGCTTCATCCTGCGGCGATGGTTCAGCACATAGGTATCCAGATCGGAAACCTTTGCCTGCGCCCCATCCCAGGAGAGCCACCCGCTCTTATCTTTTCCCTGCAGCGTGATCATGGGCGGCTCAAACGGCGGCGGCGTCGGCACACCCTTGGGCGGACGGGAAAGCATATTGCCCAAAGTAGGCGGTTCCGAAGGCAGATCGCCATCCGGTTCGCCAACAGGCGGTTTATTCAACGCTACGCCAGGACCGGCATGACCCTGCAGAAGATCGACATCATCTGGTTCGTCTTTTCCATCCTCTGCGTCCTTGCCGCCCTGCGGCGCCATCGTCTCATAAGTATAGCTTCCTTTGATATAATCTTCCGCCGAATACTGCTCCGGAAGCTCGCCCTTCTCCAGCTTCGACAGAAACTTCGTCGCAGACTCGTCAATCCTCGCCATCAGATAGTCATACGCACTGCCGCTTCTGCCATCGGCATTCAGGCTCAATGCTTCTCCAGTTTCCGGATTTTTCAGTCCAAGGCTATTGAAATACCGGATATAGCTATCGCTGAGTCTGGCTGAAAGTGCTTCCTCAAATGGCGTCATCACACCAGCCGGTCCAGCCGGGGACGGCTCGTTTTCTTTATCTGCCGAGAACATCCACTCATAAGCGAGATCCGCGTGCTCCAGATCAATGATCGGACAGTAAATCTGCGCCGCATAAACATCGTCACGCTCATCCATGAATGCGCCGGATTCTTCCAGATAGGAGTCATAATTCTGATTGTTTCCGGTTACTGCAAGCAGCGAAGACATCGCCCCACCCGCGCTCCAGCCGACAGAAATGATCTTTTCCATATCGCCCGGCAGCACAGCCGCGTTGTGGCGCAGGAAACGGATCACGGTCTTCAAATCCACCAGGTTCGAAGGAATTTTGCCGCAGCGTTTTCCGTCCGCGTCCCTCGACTCACGTCCGCGGTTCCCGCATGTCACATAGACAAAACCGCGCTCCAGGTACTGCGGCCCAAAGCAGCGCGGACCGCCCAGCCACATATGCGGCATCTCCATATAGCCCGCGGAATTGTTGTTCATAATCACCGGAGCTGTCGCAGCCGTAAAGCCATTCATGCTGCCCTCCGGGTCAATCACGCCGCCTTCCTTCATATAAGGCGCCGGAACAAAAATACTGAGCCGCTGAAATTTCGGCGTTGTCGCTTTTGACGTATAAAGCACATCCTCGAGGCACCAGCACTGATACTTCTCATCGAAGAACCACTGATCCTGAACCTCCGCTAAATCCATCGTTTTATTGATCATGGGAATTGATTGAGTCATTTATAAAATCCCTCCTTTTTCACCTGCTCATTCTGACAGAACCATTCACGTGGAAAGCACGCTTATCTGTCCTGAACAGTGATTATCCTTATCATACTACCTTTTTCCCCATCTGTCTCATTCTATTTAGAGCTAATTGATGCCAAATATGAAACAAAGAGTTACAGATTACGATCTTATTTTTCTCTTGAAATCAGCTATAATACCAGGGACTTATTTCAGGTTTTGATCCAGCCAGCCCCACAGCACTTTCATATTCCAGTCGCTGGAATACTCTTTATCCTCATGATCCGCATTTGGCAACGGTACAAACTCCACACGCCCTGCTCCCAGCTTCTGGCAGATCGCATTGACAAAGTTCACGCTCTGCATAAAAGGCACGAGACGATCCATGCAGCCGTGCTCCACAAGCATCGGAGCCATCTTTTCACTGATATAGGTAGCCGGATTTGCTTTCGCCAGCCATTCGTCTGAGAGTTCTGGCAAAGTTCCTCCCATATAGCTGCTCTCGGCTGATTCCGGTGTGTCATGATCGGCAAAGCTCACCCCATTCGCGCGCGCCTGGTCATCCATCGGCCGAAAATCCATCGGGCCAAACTGGTCAACCGCCGCCTGCACGGTGCAGTCGCCATCAAAGCTCATTCCTTCCTCGCCTGGAAACGCTCCATTCGGAATGTTCATGCCCATGATCGCCGCAAGATTCCCTCCCGCGCTGCCGCCCAAGGCACAGATCCGATTCGGGTCAATCGAATACTTTGCCGCATTTCTGCGAAGGAACCGAAATGCCTCTCTACAGTCCAACACAGCAGCTGGAAAAATTGCTTCGCCGCTAAGCCGATACTCCACTGAAGCGATCGCATAGCCATGGTGAAGCCCCTGCAAATAGGTATCCATATGGTCATCACGCTTATCTCCCATGCCGAATCCACCGCCATGTAGATGAACCACCAGCGGAAACGGTCCATCTCCCTCTTCGGGTAAATACAAATCCAGGCACTGCGCCTTTGACTGATTTGCGTACGGAATATCCAGAAATTTACGTTTTACCCAGCTGACATCCGCCATCTTCATTTCAAATCCGCCGCCCGGCTCGCCCTCCGGAGCATCAGAAAAACGAAGGGAGCCCTCCAGGCTGTCATAATCCTCTAAGCCAAACGTTTTTTTATCCTCGCTCATTTTTTCCTCACATTCTAAGAAACTGTCGGCCTATAGCTCATGCGTCTTGCACCGTCTGATACGCGAATCACAGGTTTTATAGTAAACATCGTAACTGCCGGGGCAGCCGAAGACCAACGCTTCCGCTGTCCCGGCATCGGGAATGGTGCAACTTACATTTTTCTATATTCTGAACAGTTACCGGAAATGCACTTGCAATATGCATTTGCTATTCCAACTACTTCGTTACTTCGCAAGAGCCGCATCTTTCTTCGCATTTGCCTCACGATATTCAGGAGCATATTTCTCCACATTTGTCAGAACTACAAGGATAAGAATAATCACCCCGAAAATTGCGCCCATATACGTGTAGTTAAACTGAATCGCGTTGACTGCCGCCTCACTCTGTGTTTCCAGAGTCGCGTCATAACCAGCTGCGGCCAGAATCCATGCACACATACCGGAGCCAAAGCCCATACCGATCTTGGAGCCGATCGACTGTGCGGAAGAAATCAAACCTTCCGAACGCATACCAAACTTCCAGTATCCATACTCAACCACGTCCGGAACCAGAGCAAACACTGCGCTCAGCAGCGGACCGGCGCCCAGTGAACGGATAATAACACCGATAATAATCAATGTGGTATTCGTTCCCGCCATACCGGCGATTACAAAACCGATAATCAGAAGCACTGCACCGATCTCCAGGAAGAATTGCTTCGACCATTTATTGGAGATTGCCGGCATCAGAAGCAGGATGATGATACCAGGCGCCTGTCCCGCGGCAATCAGGGTAGACATAAACATCGGGTTGTTCAAAACCGCGTTGCAGAAATAAGTCTGTGCAGCAATCGCATTTGCGTTCATCAAAAGACTGAACACACCGATGAGAAGCAGCAGCCAAAAATACTTATTCTTTAATACAGACGGGAGCTGCTGTCCTATGGTCGGCTTCGGACCTGCATCTATATTCTCTTTGGATTCTCCCTCTTCCATTCCGATTTCTTTGTTAAGCATGCCGGAAATCAAAATCAGGCCTCCCGCAATCAGACCAAGGATGATACTCGACCAGTGCCAGCCCAGTGCCAGTACCAGCGGAGTGATTGCTGAACCAGCAATCAGGCCGATAATGTTGTTTCCAACAGCGGAAAACGTGGCCAGCATCGTGCTGTCCTGCGGATCACGTGTCATCAGCGGAAGCATAGCTGTATTCGCGATACCAAAAATCGTATAGACAATCACAGACATGAATATGTAGGTGAGATAAGCGTAAACCAGTTTCGTACCGTCTGCCGCCCCTACAGGCACATGCATCAGCAAAACCATACCCAGGAAAGTCAACGGGCCGGACAGGATCAGCCAGGGACGAGCCTTGCCCCATTTTGTATTCGTCTTGTCTACCACCATGCCCATTATCAGATCGCTGAAGCCATCAAAGATACGGCACACTACGAACATGGTGCCGATCGCCGCTGCACCCATCAGTGCGGTGTCCGTGTAGTAGCTCAACAGGAAAGCAGCGCCAATCTGGCTGAAAATGTTACCGCCGCCCGTGCCAAGTCCGTAAACGGTTTTCCGCCACAACGGGACTTTTTTGTTAGTACTCATTTGTAAAACCTCCTTCTTTTGTTAATGATAGATTTGGGTCAACCGTATATCTCGGTCACGGCTGACTTCTTTTAAAATCTAAACAAATTATAAACTATACAAGGTTGACAAGCAATTCGAATTACTGTACAATTTATTCCAGAATGGAATTGTGAAATATATCCGGATTACTTTTATAAATCAATTTTGCTTTGTGAGGTTTTTACACATGAATATTGAATACTTTCGTGAATTTACCGTCCTCGCGGACTGCTCTAATTATCTGGAGGCCGCTGACCGGCTTTTTATCGGACAGTCGACTCTGTCCAAGCACATTATGTCCATGGAAAAAGAACTGGGCGTTCCGCTGTTTGAACGCACTTCTCGTAAGGTTTCCCTGTCAAAATATGGCAAGCTTCTGCTCCCCTATGCCAACACGATCGTCCAGACACAGTATAGCTACACCTCTACCTTGCAAAATGAACTGGAATCCGAACGCGGCCGTGTGACCGTTGGCACCATCGCCGCCACTGCAAAATATGGCATTACCGGCCTGATCGCTGATTTTAAAAGAAAGTATCCAGGAAGCAGCATCCAGATGTTTGAGGGAGACCCGAACGACCTGGCTTCTCAGCTTCGGGAGCGCAAATGCGATGTCATTTTCGCACATATGCCGGAGCGGGAGCTGACGGCTGGAACAGTTCAGCGCATTCATTATCTGGACGACTCTCTGGTCTGCATCCTTCCAAGGAAACATCCTCTCGCCGAAAAAAAAGAGCTGCGTCTGGAGCAATTGCGAGATGAGACCTTTATCGCACTCGAAGAAAATACGACCATTCATCAACTCATTCTTGACAGCTGCTATCGGGTCGGGTTTTCTCCAAAAATTTCATTTATCTGTCATCGCGTGGACAGTGTTTTGGATCTGGTAACAAAGGGAATGGGTATTGCAATCCTGGCGGAATATATGACAAACCGGCCGGAGGACGGCAATTTCCCAGAGAACGCTCCGTTCGCGGTTGCTTCGATTCTTCCACATACAACAATATCCGTAGACCTCTGCTATCGGAATCAAAATGATCTTTCGCCCATGGCCAAACGTTTTGTAGAACTGGTACAGAAAAAAGCAGAGACCGACATCCCTGCGGAATTCTAATCTTTCAGCCTCTCAGCCGAATTTGAGTTCCTTGCGACCGTGATCGGGTATGTAAAACACAAAATATCTATACCATCTTCGCCAAACAAGGAGGAAAACAATCATGGGATACCGCTTAGCGATTTTTGATTTGGATGGAACGATTCTGGATACTCTGGACGATCTGATGACCAGTCTGAATTTCGCACTGTGCCGATCTTCTCTGCCAGAGCGCTCCAGAGAGGAAGTGCGCCATTTTGTCGGGAATGGGATACGAAAACTGATTGAGAGAAGCGTGCAGCCGAATACTTCCCCGGAGCAGATCAACCAGGTGTTTGAAGACTTCACCAGGCATTATAAGCTTCACTGTGCCGATCAGACCAGAGCTTATGAGGGGATTCCTGAAATGCTGGCTGCACTGAAAAACACAGGCATAAAAACGGCTGTTATTTCCAACAAAGCGGATTATGCGGTTCAGGATTTATGCAGCCATTATTTTGCCGGACAATTCGACTGGGTAACGGGAGAAAAACCGGGCATCCGCAAAAAGCCAATGCCCGACTCTGTTTATATGGTTTTAGAACAGTTGAAAACAGACCGAAAGGACACCATTTACATCGGTGACTCAGAGGTCGATATCCAGACCGCAGGAAACGCCGGCATTGCCAGCATCCTCGTAAGCTGGGGTTTCCGCGATAAGGATTTTCTGTACCAGTGCGGCGCAGAACGCGTGATTGAATATCCGCAGGAGCTCCTGCAGATAATCTAAGGCTTATTCTGCGTTTTTTTACATAATATACGTTGCTGCGTTTTTCGAAATCAAAACAAGAAAAAAGTGCATTTATATGATCTTTCACACATTCAAATATTTCCCGGCTTCCAACTCCGAATCCCCAAAATCACAAGGACCAGCAGTACAAACGTCACCGGTGTTGCCGCCAGCGCCGCTCCCGTTCCTGCTATTGCGCCCAGGATACCTGCCAGCAGAAAGCCCACCGCGCTGACGCCTGCCGCAGTCAGAGCATATGGCAGCTGCGTGACGACATGGCTGAGATGGTCGCAGCCGGCTCCGGCGGAGGACATGATGGTTGTATCCGAGATTGGCGAGCAATGATCTCCGCACACGGACCCGGACAGACACGCCGCCATAGATATCATGAGCATCGTTTCATTGCTTTCAAACACCACGCAAATGATGGGGATCAGAATGGTGAAGGTTCCCCAGCTTGTTCCGGATGCAAAAGAAAGCCCGACCGAAATCAGGAAGATAATAAATGGAAGAAACATCTGGAAACCGCCCGCGGATGCCTCCACCAGATCATGGATATAGGTTCCAATCCCCAGAAGCTGCGTGATTCCGGAAAGATTCCACGCCAGGATCAGAATAATCATGGGACCACACATCGTCTTGAGACCATTCGGAATGCAGTCCATAAAACTTCGGAAATCCATCACACCGCGCATCATATACAGTGCAAAAGTAAAAAGAAGCGCTACAAAAGCTCCCGTAACCAGGGCTTTTACCGCATCGCAGTCCGCAAAGGCCTCCATCAGGCCTGCTCCTTCAAAAAAACCGCCGGTACCAAGCATTCCCCAGATACTGCATCCGATGAGAACCAGAAGCGGGAGAACGGTATTGCTTACCCTGCCGTTCCCGTCGCTTTTGGGCGCAGCTTCCTCATTTCCGGTCGGAACCGTAAACAAGTCTCCCTCCCTTGCGTTCTTCTCATACTTTGCCATTGGGCCGTAATCCAGCCGGAAGATGACAACCAGAAAAAGCATCAGCAGCGTAACCAGCGGATACAGATTCAAAGGAATCAGGCGGATAAACATCTGAAAGCCATTGATCCCCATATCCTCCGGCACCGAAGTCGTGACTGCCGCCGCCCAGCTGGAAATGGGCGCAATAATGCAGATAGGAGCCGCCGTGGAATCAATAATATACGCCAGCTTTGCCCTGGAAATCTTTTCCCTGTCCGTCACCGGACGCATGACCGAGCCGACCGTCATGCAGTTGAAGCCGTCATCCACAAAAATCAGCAGCCCCAGCAGAATCGTTGCCAGCTGTGCTCCCGTCCTGGTCTTCACATGCCCGCTCGCCCATTCTCCAAATGCCTCGGCACTGCCTGACTGATTCAATATGTAGACAAGCATAAAAAGCATACCGCAGAAAATCAAAACGCCGGAATGCCCCTCAGTCGCCACATTCGAAACCAGGCCGCCGGTTTCATCATACAGCATCGTCTCTAATGCAATTCTCAGATTTCCGTTCGCGTAAAGCAGCGCGCCCACAATGATTCCCGCGAGAAGCGAACTGTACACCTCTTTCGTAATCAAAGCCAGCACAATTGCCAGAACCGGCGGCACAATTGAAAGAATGGTAGCATATGCCATGGAAGAATTACCCGCGCTCCCTGACCGTTCGGACTGAAAGGTGACATAGATCAAAATCACTCCGATGATCAGCGCTATAACAGCGATGATATGTTTCAATGAATTTTTCGTAGATTCTGTCATTTTTTAATTTCTCCCCTCTTTCATTCTTTTCCTTATTCACCGCTCACATATGGCTTCTGTTTTCCGCTTTCTGTGATTCTCTTCTCCGATTTTCCAAAATATGTCATAAGGGGAACCGGCTGGCCGGTGGATTCCTTATGACGCAGGCCGCGCCATTGCCGAAGGCAATTATGCATGGCGCGGCTCTCCAAAGTATACCACGTCCGTCAAAAACTTACCACCCGCAAATTCGCATGATTTCCGGTGACTTTATCCACTCCGAAGCATATTTTATAGTAAACGACGTAAGTCGTTTTACAGGCGGATGGACGCTCCGCCCCACTATTGTGAATCAGGAGGTGTATCGGTGAAGCCGTTGCTTGAACTAAACCACGTAAGCTATGCCTATCACAGCGAAAGCGGCGAGACGGCCGCCCTGTCCGATCTCTCGTTTCAGGTATTCCCCGGTGAATTTATCGCTGTTATAGGACCGAGTGGCTGTGGAAAATCCACGCTGTTATCTTTAATTGCCGGTCTGCTCCTTCCGGAGAGCGGAACGATTTTATATGCACAGGAGCGTGTAAGGAAATCTTTCGGATATAACCGGACGCGCCCCGCGCCAACGGGCAAGAAGCGAAAAAACAGTCTCCTGCCCGATCAGTCTGACAAAAGCAGCATCGGATATATGCTGCAAAAGGACCACCTTTTTGAATGGCGGACGATTTACCGGAATGTCCTGCTCGGGCTGGAGATCCAGCACCGATTGGATGAAAACGCGCTTGCACGCGTAGATAAAATGCTGCAGGACTATGGGCTGGAGCAGTTCCGCAACGCCAGACCCAGCGAGCTTTCCGGAGGAATGCGACAGCGGGCGGCGCTGATCCGCACACTGGCTCCAGATCCGGAGCTGCTTCTTCTGGACGAACCATTTTCCGCGCTTGACTACCAGACAAGGCTGTCCGTCTGTGACGACGTCTCCGCGATTTTGCGCAGGGAGAAAAAAACAGCGCTCCTTGTCACGCATGATCTGTCAGAAGCGATCAGCATGGCCGACCGCATCCTTGTTCTGACAAAACGTCCTGCCCGCATCCGGACGATTCTGACCATCCGATTTGCGCGGGAGACTCCGGATAAGACTTTGTCCGGAATGCCCCCGTTTGAGCAGGAGACTCCGGATAGGACTCCGTCCGGGATGCCCCCGTTTGAGCAGGAGACTCCGGATAGGACTCCGTCCGGGATGCCCCCGT
>JAJPXU010000102.1:0-17721 GCA_021205305.1 Lachnospiraceae bacterium | reverse complement strand
ATGCCCCCGTTTGAGCAGGAGACTCCGGATAGGACTCCGTCCGGGATGCCCCCGTTTGAGCGAAAGGCTTCCGATAAGAGTCCATCACGGCTGACCCCGTTTGAACGGCGCGGCGAACCGGAGTTTCAGGAATACTTCAATTATCTCTGGAAGGAGCTGAATACGGATGAACAGACCATATAATAAAGAAGAAAAAAATGAACCACTGACCCTCTCTCAGCAGGATTACCTGAAAGGCTTAAAACGACAGCAGAACCGGATCCGGGCGATCCGGATTTTGATTTTTGTCCTTTTTCTGCTGCTGTGGGAGACGGCCGTCCGGGCCGGATGGATCGACGGGTTTATTTTCAGCAGCCCGTCACGCATGGCAAAAATGTTTCTGAATATGTGGAACGATGGAACGATTCTCCGGCACACAGGAATTACGCTGGCGGAAACGCTGATCAGTTTCGCGCTCGTCGTCCTGCTTGGCGTCGGCTGTGCGGTTCTGCTCTGGTACAGCAATACCCTGTCCGAGATTCTGGAACCGTATTTCGTTATCCTGAACAGCCTGCCGAAATCCGCCCTGGCGCCGCTGCTGATCGTCTGGCTCGGCGCGAATCTGAAATCCATCATTGTCTCTGGTGTTTCGGTAGCGATCTTCGGGACAATTCTGAACCTGTATACTGGATTCCGGGAAATGGATCCGGATAAAATGAAGCTGATCTACACGCTGCAGGGCACAAAAAAGGATGTGCTGTGCAAAGTCATCCTTCCCGGCACCCTCCCGCTGCTAATCAGCCTGATGAAGGTCAATATCGGCCTCTGTCTCGTCGGCGTTGTCATCGGTGAATTCATCGGTGCCAGAGAAGGGCTCGGCTACCTGATTATCTATGGAAGTCAAATTTTCAAACTGGACCTCGTACTCCTGTCGATTGTGATCCTGTGCATCATCGCGATCCTGCTTTATGCGGTTCTGAATTTACTTGAAAAAAAATATTCCAGATAGCAGAGACGTATATAAATATTCCTTACACGGCCCGTGCGCCTAAAACAAAACGGGCAAAAGGGAAACAAAATCCCCTCTGCCCGTTTTTTCAAATTCAAATCATACGATACGTTTTCCTACGTATTTCACAGCAAGTGCGAAGCACTGCCCTGAATCATTGCCTTATCACATCTTAGAGTTCTTCTGCACTATGTGTAGATCTGCCTGCGCTTCATTTTCACGATATGTCAGCAAAGCTTTCCCTGCGTTTTTCAGGCATAAAGCTGCCCCGCCACTACCGTAAATTCCGCGCCGTCGTACTCGATCGTGCCATTATAGTCCGAATCCAGCACACCGTCTGTTACTACAAAATGTTCGCCGTCATACATCACAACCTGCGATACTTTCTGCACCATACCGGCAGCGATGAAATACCACAGATCATCTCCGCCGATGGTTGAGGCGTTCAGCCACAATCCATTGTAGGTGAGCAAGAGCCGGCCTTCCACTGCCAGGAATTTCTCGTTTTCGTAATCGATCAGGCCATTTTTCGAGGTATCCAGAACACCATTCGTGATATAGAACCATGCCCCATCGTAGAGCGCCAGGCCTGTGTACTGCAGCTGTACCTGCCCCAATGCTGCGAAATACCATACATCCTCATACAGGCAAAGCCCATTCGCGTCCGTGTCCACCAGTCCATTTTTGATGAAAAACAGCCCGCCGTCAAATGTTGCCACTCCGCTGTAGGTTTCGGCAAAGGTACCGTCCTGATAGTAACGGAAGGTGCCGTCTTCATCGAGAATCAGTTCCCCATTCTCTGTCGTCTCGCTGCTGCCGCCAGTCACTGCGCTGACCGGGGTCTCCGGCGTCCCGTCGCCATCCGCGTCCGTCATGTAGGTCGACTGGCCTGTCACAATCAACGCTGCCGCGCCGTCTGTGCTGTACTCTGTAATCGCCGCAATCGCGCCGGTGCTGTAATTGCTGTACTGAATCACATCGCATACAAAGCCATCGCTGCCTGATTCACTGACTAAGAGCTGGTAAACGCCCGCATCCAGGAAGCAGCAAAGGGTACCAAGAAGCGTGTCGCTGCTGCTCGCGTCTCCCAGGAAATAGAAGCAGTCTTCATACCCATCCGCAATCCAGACGCCATTGTCCGCCGTCACATACAGAAGCGGTGTGCTGTTTGCGTCTGTGAGAGTATAAGCGGTCGCGCCTTCCAGGCGAATCTTTACCAGTGCAGACAGATCGCTTCCTGCGGAAGAAGCAGCCGTTTCTGACCATGTCCCGGCAATAGCCGCATCAATCAGGCTGTAGGTTGCCGCGCTCTGTACCAGTGCAGAGTGATCCGCCGCTACATATTTGATGCTGTTGCTGTTCGTTCCGGTAGCGGTGCGTCCGCCAAGCGTTGCGCTATACAGCGGCACTGTGCCGTCTCCGAGCGTTGTCACGGAAATATCTTCCAGAGCCGTGGTCCCGTCCGCTGTGCTCACGCCAATGCCGGAAACCGTTTTTTCTCCGGTACCTGCGATCACATAAGAATCCACCAGGTCAACCGGGTTCGCTGCGGATATCGCGCTCATCTCTGCCGCTGCTACGGAATAAAAGCTGCTCGAATAGCGGGAGGTGATAAATGCCAGCACTGCTTCCGCGGAATATGCCGCAGTGGTCTCTGTCACACCCGTTGCCTGGCCATTCGGCACCAGAGAGGAGTAATCCGTGTAACTGTAAATCACAGATTTCGCCGCCAGATATTCCGTCGTCGGCAGAAGTTCATACACGGTCATCAGACTCTGCGCAACAGATTTAAAAAGTGACTTTGTGAGAATACCGGTCGTTCCATCCAGGAAAGCACCTGTTTCCATCACATACAGCGCCTGCGGCGCACCCTGATACGGAGTGCCGATTGTGATCAGCTTCTCAACCTTCGCACCGCCCGCTGTTCCAATATAAGCGCTGGCAACCAGCCCGCCCATGCTGTGGCAGACGAGAACCACATCCGTGTAGCCCTGCGCCTCAATGTACTGATACAGTGCAGTCGCGCCATTCGCGATAGAGGTACGCCAGTCGTAAGAGAAGAACTGTACTTCATAGTCTCCGCCATTGGCTGTGTCATACTTTTCATAAAGTTCATGCACCAGCGCCGTATAGGTACCGTTCGCGCCGATGCTGTCATCCGTCGCATTAACGGTCTTCGCTGTCACATTTGTCGTGTCAGCAAGAAGCTGTGCGTAAGCGGCAAGATAGGCGCTGTCAGAAAGCACACTGGCCGTAAGTGTCGGCGACCAGACAGTCGTCCCCGCCGGAATCGTCAATGCGCCCGCGCTGACGGTCCCTGTCGTGACCAGCTCGCTGCCCGCAATTCCAGGCACAACGATAATCGCCTTCTTTTCCGAAGTATCGACGACCGTCAGTTCCGTAGAAACCGCCGCACTCTCAGCCCCCGGGTACGCAAAGGTAACCGTGCTGGTTCCGGCCAGAGCCAGAGTCGCGGTAACATAAACTACATAGGACTGTTTTGTCGTATCTGCAGAAGAAACCACCGGCCCCTGTGTCGTCGAAGCGGTAAACGCGACCGCGCCTTCGGTACCGCAGGACCAGCAGGAGGTGTCAAACGTCAGGCTTGTGCCCGCGTCCACCGTCACGGTTACCGTAAAAGCAACCATATCGCCGACCTTCAATTCCTCATACTCTGTCGTAAAAGTTCCAGCTGTTGCGTCAAGCAGCGCCGTAGAAATCGTGCTGACCGACATACCCGCAGCAGTCTCCGCATCGACCGCCGCCACCGGCTCCGCTGAGGCATCCGGATCGGAAGAATCTGCAACTGTAATCTCTTCAATCACAATGCCCGGCTCATCCATGGTATTTTCCGTCACGTTCTCTGTTTCTGCATCCACAATTTCTTCCCCTGAGCCGGGCGAATCGGCCGTCTCATCTTCCGACACAGCCAGAAGCTCTTCTGTCAGTACTACATCTGCTGCCATCTCTCCCGTCTCACCTGCCAATGCAGTCGTTGACAAAGAAGCACACAACATCACCGCTGTCATAAAAAGGGATATTTTCTTTCTCATACTCACTTCCTCCTTTTTTTGTTTTCCCGGCCTTTCCGAACCAGGATAATTCGCAACCGTACACAATCGTTACAGTTGAATGATGGTACTTATCATAAATGAAATTCCGGTAAAAAACAATAGGTTTCAGTCAAACGGTCGTTTTTTCAGTTAAACGGTAAAAAAACATGCCTGCAATCGTTCTTCCCTGAAACAATACCGAATCGTTCTTCCGCCGCAGCAATTGTTGTTTCGACAATTTCCCATTCAAACAGCATTGTCGTTTTGACAATTATTTATCAATCTTTTTTGATATTTTTATAAAAAAGTACTTGCATTCTGGAAAAAAATGTGCTATTTTCATATCAAGATTTTTGAAACAAAAGTTTTTAAGTTGTTGTTTTAAAAACAAGGAGGGTTGTCATGATTTACACGGTTACCTTAAACCCGGCGTTGGACAAGACAGTCGAGATCCCCTCTCTGAAAGTGGATACGGTGAACCGCATCACGAAGATGCGTACGGATCCCGGCGGGAAGGGCATCAACGTCTCGAAGGTGATCCAGAAGCTCGGCGGGACGAGCGTTGCCACCGGAGTCCTCGGCGGGCACACCGGGCAGTCGATCCAGAGTTCACTCGCCCAGATGGGGCTTGAGACAGATTTCACTTTCGTGGACGGAGAGACGCGCACGAATCTGAAGATCATCGATCCGGCGGAGCATACAAACACCGACATCAATGAACCCGGTGTGATCGTCTCAGAGGAAGTTCTGGATACGATGCTGCAGCGGCTGCTTGCGCGGATCACGCCGGATGCGATTGTTGTGATCTCAGGGAGTATGCCAAAGGGGTCTCCCGCGGATACCTATTTTACCTGGACAAAAGCCATCTCCGGAAAAGGCGCAAAGGTCTTCCTCGACGCGGACGGCGACCTGCTGAAAGCGGGATTGAACGCATCCCCGTATCTGATCAAGCCAAATGACCGCGAGCTCTCGGAACTGATGGGCGCTCCTCTCTCCAGCCCAGAAGAGCTTGCAAAAGCAGCACGGGAGTTGATGGCGCAGTACAGGATACAGAAAATCGTCGTTTCCATGGGCGGCGCGGGAGCGCTGTATGTGACCGCGGATGAAACCATCTACGCGGAAGGCCTGCACGTACCAGTCGGCAGCACAGTCGGCGCCGGAGACAGCGTGGTCGCAGCGCTCGCCGTGGCGGAGGAGCGCGGACTGAGTCTGGCAGATGCGGTTTGTCTCTCCACCGCGACCGGAGCCGCAAATGTGATGTGCAGCGGAACGCAGGCGGCAGAGTACAGCATTATCGAGGAGCTGATACCGAAAGTGATCTATCACTGTCTATAGTTCCTCATTTCACGACCTGCATAGCCATACGACAGAAAATCTTTTCTGTCGGAAAAAAACGGTGACGTGGATTGTTATTGTAACAGTTGCAATCCCTGTAAATTTTCATTATTATAAGAAAGGAGCTTTTGTTATGAAAGCAAGAGGCGTAAGGCTTCACGCGGCAAACGATCTGAGACTGGAGGAGTTCGAGCTTCCGGAGATCACCGATGACGAGATTCTGGTTCGGGTTGTTTCAGACAGCATCTGCATGTCGACCTACAAATGCGCGATCCTGGGCACCGCACACAAGCGTGTCCACGAGGATGTGGCGGAACATCCGGCGATCATGGGACATGAATTCGCCGGAGATATCGTAAAAGTCGGCAAAAATCATCAAGATCAGTTCCAGCCAGGCATGAAATTTACCCTGCAGCCGGCACTGAACTACAAGGGCACCATGTGGAGCCCGGGATATTCCTATGAATTCTTTGGCGGGGATACCACCTACTGCGTGATTCCTGCGGAGGTCATGGAGCTTGGCTGCCTGCTGGAATACAAAGGGCGTGCGTATTACGAGGCTTCCCTCGCAGAGCCCATGTCCTGCAGCATCGGCGCTTTCAACGCCGCTTACCACACACAGATGGGTGTTTACACGCATTTTATGGGTATCAAAGAAGGGGGCAAACTGGCGATTATGGCCGGAGCCGGTCCGATGGGACTGGGCGCGCTGACCTACGCGCTGCACCGCGATGTGCGTCCTTCGATGATTGTGGTCACGGACCTGAACCAGGAGCGCCTGGACCGCGCCGCTTCTCTTTTCCCGCCAGCAGAGGCGGCAAAGGACGGCATCGACCTGCGTTTTGTAAACACAGGAAACTGTGAGAACCCGGTTGCGGAGCTTCGCAGCATTTCCGGCGGCACTGGCTTTGACGATGTACTCTGCTACGCGCCGGTCGCTTCTGTGGTCACACAGTGCAGCGCGATTCTCGGACGCGACGGCTGCCTGAATTTCTTTGCAGGACCGACAGACACGCAGTTTTCCGCCTCAATGAATTTTTATGATGTACATTACAACTCAACCCATGTCATGGGAACCACCGGCGGCAATACCGACGACATGATCGAATCCCTGCGCCTGACCGCGGAGGGCCGCATCAACCCGGCCGTTATGGTGACACACATCGGCGGACTGGACGCAGCGGCGGAGACGACGCTGAATCTGCCGAAGATTCCGGGCGGCAAGAAGCTGATCTACACCCACCTGACCATGCCGCTGACCGCGCTGACGGACCTGCGCGCCAAAGGAGAAGCGGAGCATGACGCCAGATTTACTGCCCTGGCGGATATCGTCGATGCAAACAACGGGCTCTGGTGCCCGGACGCGGAGGAATATCTGCTGGCGAATTTTATAACTGAATAAAGTGTGCCAAAACGCATTCTTTCATGATTTGTTTTTCTCTCATCTTCTCTGTCCAGGCACACTTTACGTCCGCGAATTGTATTTTGCGGCAGGCGTTTGCTGCTGATTCTTCTTTTAGCACAAACGTGGCAGAGCCTGTAAAAAATACGGATTTAAAAAAAGGCTCTGCAAGCTGCCAGCCGATACAACCGGAGAAATAAATATAGGAGGAAACAAAGAATGGAAGCAATGGAAACACGCAGAAATGCAATTGTCGAACTTGTAAATAAAAACGGCACAGTGAGCTTCGCACAGATCAAGGATGCTTTTCCGGATGTGTCTGAGATGACACTGCGTACCGATTTAAAGACACTGGATGAGGCAAAAAAAATTCTCCGCATCCACGGCGGCGCAAAGTCCGTGCAGACGGTTTTTGGCACTGACGGTCTGCTAAGCAGTAAGGCCTACCAGAATATCGCCGAGAAGCAGGTCATCGCCCAAAAGGCACTCACTCTGCTTCATGAGGGGACGAGCCTCTTTCTGGATTCGGGAAGCACCACGACTGCGTTTGCGAAGCGGATTCCCGATCAGGCAGACCTGATCTATACCACCGGCTTAAGCTGCGCGGCGGAGCTGAAAGACCTCTCCCGCCCTACCGTTATGATTCCAGGTGGGCAGCTGAACCGCTTCAGCCAGAGTGTATTCGGCAGTCTCGCGGTTCACGAGCTTGAGCGTGTCAATTTCGACCAGGCATTTCTGGGAACCACAGGCTTTGACTTTTCCGCGGGCTTTACCTGCGGAATCAGCGAGGAAGCCATTTTAAAGCAGACAGCGATCCGCCAGGCGGACCAGGTCATTGTGCTGATGGATTCCTCCAAAATCAACGTAAAATGCAGCTTCCGCTTCAGTCGGCTCTCCGATGTAGACATCATCGTATCCGACGGGAATCTGCCGGAAGAATTTCTTGCAGCATGCAGGGAGCAACAGATCACGGTTCTGTAGTATTTACATAAACGATCGTATTCGAAGCAATCTTTCCCGGAGCAAAGCTCTGCCAGGCGGCAATCCATTGTTCCAAAAGGTTATCTCCGATGTTGACAGCAGACCAGAGCCGATCAGCCTATTTTTTAAGGAGAAAGAAATGAAAGCAAAGGTACAAAGCTTCGGCAAATTTTTATCGGCGATGGTGATGCCAAATATCGGCGCTCTGATCGCGTTTGGTTTTCTTGCCGCATTGTTTATTGACACCGGATGGATTCCAAATGAAGGCTTTAACAGCATGGTCAGTCCCATGCTCACCTATCTGATCCCTATCCTGATCGCTTCCACCGGCGGCTATATGGTCGGCGGGGAACGCGGCCGCGTAGCTGGCGCGATTGCAGTCATCGGCGCCATCATGAGCAACACAGATGTCACGATGCTGATGGCAGCCATGATTATGGGACCGCTCGCAGGCTTTTGCATCAAAAAGTTTGATGAGGCAATGGACGGCCATATGCCCGCGGGCTTTGAGATGCTGATCAACAACTTTTCAGTCGGCATCATCGGCATGCTGCTGGCAATGCTCGGCTATGTCCTGATCGGACCGGTCATGAGTGCGATCCTCTCCGTTCTGACCGCTGGTGTCAACATTCTGATCAACAACAACCTGCTTCCGCTTGTCTCGATTCTGCTAGAGCCGGCGAAGGTGCTTTTCCTGAACAACGCCATCAACCACGGTGTATTCACACCGATCGCGACGGCACAGGCCGCGGAAGCCGGAAAATCCATCATGTATATGCTAGAGACCAACCCCGGACCGGGACTTGGCGTGCTGCTGGCCTACATGTTCTTCTGCAAGGATAAGGCGACAAAGGATTCCGCTCCGGGCGCTGTAATCATCCACCTGTTCGGCGGCATCCACGAGATTTATTTCCCGTACATCCTGATGAACCCGATTGTCATCATCGCCCCAATTGTCGGCAACATGGCCGCTATTTTCTGGTACACCATCACTGACTGCGGCCTGGTAGGACCGGCTTCCCCGGGTTCAATCATCGCATTCCTGATGATGACGCCCGGCTCGGATATGCTCAAGGTCATCATCGGCGTGCTGTTAGCGACCGGCGTCTCCTTCGTCATCGCCGCCCCGATTGTGCGGATGGCGGGCGACAAGAGCCTGGAAGCCGCACAGGGACAGGTAGCTGCGATGAAAGCGGAATCCAAGGGGCAGACCGCAGCGATACCGGCAACAGAAAAAATCGCGGACTCTTCCACAGTGAAGAAAATCATCTTTGCCTGTGACGCGGGCATGGGCTCCTCCGCAATGGGTGCCACCAAATTCCGCAACCGCATCAAGGACGTCCGCCCGGATATTAAAGTAACAAATACTTCGGTAGACAACATTCCCGGCGACTGCGACATCGCGGTTGTACAGACAACACTCGCCGCCCGTGCGCAGAAATCCGCGCCGCAGGCACAGCTGATCACCATCGGAAACTTTCTCGCAGACCCGGCGCTGGATGAGCTCTACGCGCAGCTGACCTCTGCCGGATCTGCAAAGACAGCAGAAAAGAGTACTCCTGTCGCAAACCCGACTGATACAGCCGCAAAGAGCCAAAAAACGGATGCGGACGCAGCCGCAGTAAAAGAAGCCGCAGCAGCAAAAACAGACTCGTCTGTGAACACGCCTTCTCAGATAGATGCAGCAAGCAGCTCTGCCGAAAAAATGGCTTCCGACACAGAAGAAGATATCCCCTTTGAAAAGAAGCAGGTCATCATTGCGGACGGCATTCAGCTTGGATTAAAACCGGTGAGCAAGGAAGAAGCGATCCAGGCGGCCGGTGAACTTCTCGAAAAACTTGGCTATGTCGGACACAATTATGTGGAAGCGATGCAGGAGCGTGAAAAGCTGACCACCACCTACATGGGCATGGGCGTAGCCATCCCGCACGGCACCACACAGGCCAAGGGAACCGTAAAGAAGACCGGCATTGTTTTCCTCCAGTATCCGGAGGGCGTTGATTTCGGAGACGAAAAAGCACAGCTGATTTTCGGCATCGCCGGAATCGGCGATGAGCACCTCGACCTGCTCGCGAAGCTCTGCACGATGCTTGAGGATGAGGAACGCATGGAAATCCTGAAAACGACAAAGGATGTCGACTGGGTGCTTGCACAGCTCTCGTAAATCGCGAATTTTATTCTGCCTTACCTCGCTTCCTGAAATCCATCACAGGAAGCGGGTTAAGACAACAGCAGAATAATATACAAAAAAGCTTCACATACTAACAGATATTACAGCAAAGCTATCAAAAAAAGAAAGGAAAAAACACTATGAAAACATTTGACTACACCATCACAGACGAACTCGGTATCCACGCACGCCCGGCAGGAGAACTGGTAAAAGAGGCAAAGAAATACACCTCCACCATCTCCATCAACGCGAACGGCAGAAAAGTAAACGCTACCAAGCTGATGATGATCATGAGCCTTGGCGTAAAGAAAGGCGTGACCGTGACAATCGAAGCCGACGGCGAGGACGAGGATGCGGCAATCGCGGGAATGCAGGCATTTTTCTCGGAGAATCTGTGACATTTAGTAACAGTTCAGAACAGCATCGAAATGAAAAGACAGGTGCTGAGCGCCAGTGGCGCTCGTTTAGCACCGACCGGAGCGGTAGCGGAGATGTGCAGGTTTACCTGCTAAAGGCTGTATTTTCATTTCGGGATGGGCGGGTGCTGATCGTCCAGTGGACGATCGTTTAGCACCGACCGAAGTGAAACGGAGACGCCCATCAAGCCACAGACATATGACGCGTTAGCGGCATATAGCCTGCATCACAGGCGGTCTGCGGCCTGCTGTTCTGCGGCAGGCGCGGAAGGGGGAATTCTCTCATGGAGCAATACCAGGGCAAAACAATTTTTAATAAAATAGCGATTGGGAAAGTGTTTCTTTACCAGAAAAGAGAAACACAGGTAAAAAGAAAACACATTGAAGACGCTGAAGCGGAAATCGCCCGCTTCGACGCGGCAAAAGAGACGGCGCTCGCCCAGCTGGATCAGATCTATGAAAAAGCGCTGAAGGAAGTGGGCGCGGACAATGCAGCTGTTTTCGAGGTGCACAAAATGATGATGGAGGACGAGGATTATCTGGATTCCATCTACAATATGATCCGCGGGGAGCTTATCAACGCAGAGTACGCGGTCGCGACGACCGGGGACAATTTTGCCGAAATGTTCGCGCAGATGGACGACGCCTATATGCAGGCACGCGCGGCGGATGTAAGGGATATCTCCGAGCGTCTGGTCGCGGTGCTGTGCGGCAGCAATACAGATATGCATGCTCTGAACGAGCCGGTTATCCTGATGGCGGACGACCTGGCGCCAAGCGAGACGGTGCAGATGGACAAGTCAAAGATTCTGTCCTTCGTTACCCGTCATGGTTCTTCCAATTCCCACACGGCCATCCTGGCCCGCACGATGAACATTCCCGCTGTAATCGGCATCGATATCCAGGATGACTGGGCCGGTAAAACAGCCATCGTGGACGGCTATACCGGAACCGTGATCATCGACCCGGATGCGGCGACTCTGGAGCAGATGAGTGAAAAAATGCGCGAAGACGAGCGAAAACAGCAGCTTTTGAGGGAGCTTCGCGGCAAGGAAACCATCACAAAAAGCGGCAAAAAAATACACCTGTACGCTAACATCGGCAGTGTTTCCGATGTCGCCCAGGTGCTGAAAAATGACGGCGAGGGAATCGGTCTGTTCCGGAGCGAATTTCTCTATCTGGAATCCGAAACCTTCCCGACCGAGGAAGAACAGTTCAAGGCTTACAAAATGGTCGCCCAGAATATGGCCGGCAAAAAGGTGGTCGTCCGCACGCTGGACATCGGCGCCGACAAGCAGGTCGGTTATTTCAACCTCGAAAAAGAAGACAACCCCGCCATGGGCTACCGCGCGATCCGTATCTGCCTGGATCAGCAGGAAATCTTCCGCACACAGCTGCGCGCGCTGCTGCGGGCAAGCGCCTTCGGCAACATTTCCATCATGTTCCCGATGATTATTTCCGTGCAGGAAGTATTGGAGAGCAAACGAATTCTGGAGGAAGTAAAGGCAGAACTTGGCGAGCAGAATATTCCATACAAAGACGTGGAAGTCGGCATCATGATCGAGACACCGGCCGCCGTATGGATCAGCGAAGAGCTGGCAAAAGAAGTCGATTTCTTCAGCATCGGCACCAACGACCTGACCCAGTATACGCTGGCGATCGACCGGCAGAACCCGAAGCTGGACAACATCTACGATTCCCACCATCCGGCTGTCCTCCGTTCCATCCAGACGGTCATCGAAAACGGCCACAAAGGCGGCGCCTGGGTCGGCATCTGCGGCGAGCTCGGCGCGGACACCACCCTGACCAAAACCTTTGTCGAAATGGGCATCGACGAGCTGTCCGTCTCCCCGTCCTTCATCCTGCCGGTGAGGGAAGCTGTGCGGAATCTGGAGTAAAATCGAGTAGGAGGCGTCTTGTCGGCTCCTACTCGCCCGCGCGGGGTGCGGACAGCACAGCTGTCATATTCCTTACGCACCCCTGCGCATAAAAAGCAGCTTTCGAATTTCATGCTCCTGTACAGAGCCGGTTCAAAAGCTGCTTTTTCTTTACCTATTCCTTTTTCTTTCTCAGTTCAGTTCCTGATAGGCCTCCACCTGAATCTGTTCAAACGTACTCATCCTGTGGTAAATCTCTGCTCCCATATCAATCAACGGAAACGCGGCTACCGCGCCGCTGCCTTCTCCAAGGCACATCCCCGCATCCAGCGCCGGTTCCAAAGCAAGTTCCTTCAGTATCCGGCGTGCGGCAGGCTCTTTTGACACATGTGTCGCCAGCATATAATCCCTCGCCGCCGGACACAGTTTCACTGCCAGAAGCGCTCCCACAGAAGAGATAAATCCATCAATCAGCACCGGAATATGATAACAGGCTCCGCCCAGAAACAGCCCGGCAATCCCGGCCAGGTCAAACCCGCCGACGCAGGAAAGCACCGTGAGGGGATCCGCCTCAAACAGATTCCAACGGTCAATCGCCTCCTGGATGACCTGTATTTTTTTATTCAATCCTTCCGTGGAAAGCCCTGCGCCGCGTCCGGTCATCTCCACAGCCGGAACGTGAAGCAATGCACTCGCCACCGCGCTGGAGGTCGTCGTATTGCCAATCCCCATCTCTCCGGTCGCGATCAGGTCATACCCCTGCCCCATCAGCTCTCCCGCCAGGGACACGCCGACCATCAATGCCTTCACTGCCTCGTCGCGGCTCATGGCCGGTTCCTTCGCAAAGTTCTTCGTCCCATAGGCAATCTTGCGCTTTTCAACACGCGGTGTGTCCACCGCCATTCCAATATCAATCGGGCGGATGTCCACTCCGGCAAGGCGGCACATGATCGCCGCACAGGACTGCTCATCGAGGAAGTTTTCCGCGACAATCGCCGTCACCTCCTGCCCGGTCTGCGTCACACCCTCTTCCACAACGCCGTTATCCGCGCACATCGGTACAAGGATCTTTTTCCCGGTACGAATTTCAGAATTGTGCTGCGCCGCCGCAATACGCGCAATCGCATCCTCCATCCACCCAAGGCTGTGGAGCGGCTTTGCGATGCTGTTCCAGCGTTCCCGGCAGACGGCAGCAGCGTCCGCATCGCCTGGGGCGATGTTTTTCAGAATCTGATAAAACTGTGTTTCTTCCATAATAATCGTTCTCCGTTATTCTTCATCCACACGCTTCAGATACACCGTATCATACATCAGATACACCGCATCATAGCCCGTGAAGTCTTCCAACACTTCCGTGCACTCCGGATCCGCATAAAGATAATCATCAAACTCATCTCCACACATAACCAGAATCGAGCCGCTAGCTGATATGGTCTGCGTATAGGCCGTTTCCTCGTCCGTTCCCGCGTCCGTAATCACAGTAAACGAGCTGCCCTCACCAAACACTACCTCGGTAATCTCCTCGTCCGGAACGAACTCCTCCGGCTCTTTGTCAAGAACAGCCTCTGTAAACAGAGTCTTCTTCTCTCCGGATACCGCATAGGTTCTTAACTCAAGGATTTCATAGGTTTCCTCATCAATGACATAATCGGCAATCTCGTACTCATATTCCTCTCCATCATATCCGCAATCGATGAGGTCCTCCGTGGTATAATCATCCGTATAATAAACCACGGTTTCCAGATAGATCATCCCGTCGCTGACTTCCCGGGATACGATCTCCTCCCCTTCGTTGTATGTGAAAAGGGACGCAGCCTCCATACCTTCTATAAAGGGCTCACAGTCTTCGCCGATAAAAAGATAACGGTAAATTGTATCCGCCTCATAGTCTATCCCATAGACGTCGTTGGCCGTATCGATCTGAAGTTCGTCTATGTCATCATCCACATAATATGTGTCGTCCTGATATACGGTCCAGTACGTCTCCGTTCCATCCGCACAGTACCAGGTCAACGTGAAAGACACCCGTCCATATTTGGCTACGAGTTCATCCAGAAGATTCGGCTCGATCAATTCCTGCAGAAAATCATTCTCTTCCGAGCTATCCTCCGCAGACACTTCCTCTTCCGATCCTTCTTCCGTCGTCTGCTCCTCCTTTGCAGCCGCCGGAATCCCTGCGAGCATAAGCCCCGCACACATTGCACAAATCAATAAATACATCCTGTTTTTGCTGTTCATGGTTCGCTTCTCCTTTCTATTCCTCATCCACACGCTTCAGATAGACAGTATCATATCCCGCGATGCTTTCGAGCACTTCCGTACAGTCCGGATCTGCGTAATAATACGCATCAAACTCATTTCCGCACTGAATTATAATCGTGCCGCCCTCTGACATGGTCTGCGTGTAGACAGCCTCCTCGTCCGTTCCCGCGTCTGTGACCACTGACAATGAGACGTCCTCACCAGATACTGCCCCGGTAAGTTCCTCATCCGGTACGTACTCCTCCGGTTCTCTGTTGAGAGTGGTCGTCATAAAAAGAGTCATCTCTTCATTGGATACCGCATAGGAATTGACCGTAAGGATTTCATTGGTTTCCTCATCAATGACAAACTCGGTCAGCTCATACACCAGTTCCGATTCCTCAAAACCAAATTGTGCGCGATTTTCAAGATAAACCGGCGCATCCGCATAATACAGTACCGTTTCCAGATAAATCATCCCGTCACTGACTTCCCGGGATACGATCTGTTCGTTCTCGCTGTATGCGTAACAGGAAGGAAGCTCCATCTCTTCTCTGAAACTCTCATAGGCATCGCCGACAAAAAGATAACGGTATGTCTCTTCCGTCTCATAGTCGATCCCATAGACGTCGCCGCCTTCATCGACCATAATACCATATTCATCCTCGCTTACATAATACGTGTTGTCCTGATATATGGTCCAGTCCGACTCCGTCCCGTCCGTATAGAATACGGTCAACGTCAGAGACACTCGTCCGTATTGGGCCGCCAGTTCGTCCAGAAGATTCGGCTCGACCAATTCCTGCAGGAATTCATCGTCTTCCGATCCCTCCTTTGCAGAAGCTTCCCCTTCTGAATCTTCTGCCAGCACGGCTTCGGTCGTCTGTACCTCAGCTGCGGCCGCCTGAAACCCTGAGAGCATTAGCCCCGCACACACTGCGCAAATCCATAAATACATTCTCTTTTTCATTTAAACTTTCCTCCAAAATCCGCCGACGTACCGTCCGGCCTCCGGTTCTGTTCTTCCACTTTCGCCTTCCGTTCCGCATTATTCTCTATTTCTTCTAAAAATTCTTTCATGTTCTTCCCTTTCACAAGCATAGCGCAGTTATAAGGTCAGCTCATGATCAGCCCGTCGTCTCCGCCCGTATCCGGCAGCGTATCGCCAATAAACACGATTTTCCCCTTCTTAAATACTGTTTGGCCTCCAAAAATCTGTCTGAAAAACTGCATGAGACTGACTCCTCCTCCGGATACATTATCCAGCTCGTCGTCAGACAGTTCCCCATTCACTGGACTGAGTTTCTGAATCGCGGCTTCCGCCTGTTCCGCGGTGATCTCCATATTATTCGCCTTCGCAAGCGCAATGAGTTCCTCCGCCGTCCTGCACTCAGCCATTTTCTGCATCAGTTCCGCTGACAGTTCCATTTCTTCACTCACAGGTTCCATCTCCTTTCCGGTTATTTGTTATGTTTATTTTATCACAAAAAAAAACGGCTGTACAGACTATTGGTGCGTTCAAACCCTACCAGTTGTGACAAATCGTGATATGGCACAACTGGTAGAGGTTGAACGCACCAATTGTTGTGTCAGCCTGCAAATTGTGTGGTAAAATACAGATATCCAAAACAAGAAAGGAGAAGCATGATGGACAACAAAGATATGGTATTGAACGAAGAGCAGATGCCGGGGGGCAAGGCGCAGAGCCTTCTGAGGAAACGATAGCTGATGCGCAGGAACTCTCCGAAGAAATGATGGAAGATGTCAGCGGCGGCAGCTTAGCTGATTCCTTGTTTCAGCGATCTATATCAAGACAAAAAAAGAAATATGGAGTAGTATACGCGATGGACCCAGAAGCATGAGTTTCCATCGCAAGTAGAACGGGAGTATGCGCAGGCGAAATCAAATATTCCTTGCGCCGCCGGCGCACCATCAAAAGCATCATCCCCGGAAGGAATCTTTCCGGGGATGATGCTTTTGGCGACCATTCTATCCGGCCCAACCTTCGCTTTATGCATATTTGGAAAATTGCGCCGAACTTTTTGATCTGATTTTGTTGGCATCGGAGCCGCCTGCCACCTCATCAAGTGCTTCTTCCGGTATCTTTGCAGATTCCGCCTTATCTTCTTCAACACTCTGTTCTGTCAGCCTGTTTTTGTTTTCTTCGTTGTTCATAGCTTCTTCCTTCCTGCCTTTATTCCCCATAATAATAATAACTGTATGGAGAAGACACTTCCACAAGAATGGCATTCTGGTTCAATTCTTCCAGAATCTCGTCCATAATAGAAATAATATCCTCTTCCTGTACGCCTGTAAAAGTGTAAACCAGAGTACTTTCTTCCGTTAGGATTCCCGTCTCATCCATCCAGGTACCGAGCGCCTCCATGCCGGTATAGGCATCTACATATCTGGTGCAGATTTCGTTTACGATCTCTTTTGCGTCTTCCAGAGAAATCAGCTGCGTATAGGTATCTTTGTCATTGGTGCCGATATAAAGAGTATATCGTGTTGTCTGTTCTCCGGCGGAAAAGGCGGCAGCGGAAGATTCCTGATTACGGCTTTTAAAAAGATAAAAGACAACGCAGCCCGTAACACACAGGTCAATTACCAGCAAAAACAATATCACCAGTGTAAGCCTCTGTGTATTTTTGCATCGGACTACCGTTTCCTTCTGTGCCTCATGATTTTCAATTTCCTCTGGAAACCCTTTCATTCTTTTTCTCCTGATTCATGTCAGCATAAGCCCCGCACGCACCGCGCATCGAAAACATCATTCCCGGAATGAATAATTCTGGGGATGGTGCTTTTGGTAACCGTTCTATCCGGCCCAGCCTTCGCTTTATGCATATTGCCTCGGAGTAGTTGGTCTGATTTTGGTAGCGGAGCCGCCTGCCACCTCATCAAGTGCTTCCTCCGGTATCTTTGCAGATTCCGTCTTTGCTTCTTCAACGCTCTGTTCTGTCAGCTTGTTTTTGTTGTTTTCGTTGTTCATAACTACTTTCTCCTCTGGTCATTTATTATGTTTATTTTATCACAAAAAAACAGGAAAAAGGGATATCGGATCTGATGGATTGCCTGTAAAAGATTATCATCGGTCACACCATGACCAAATTTACGTTATCTTAACCACTACAGGTGTGACCTATAACGGCATCCAGCCCCTCGTCGGGTGGCATCCCACACTTCGTGCGGGATAAGCCCTGACCACGCAGCAAGTGCGCGGCCGGGTTGTGACCAGTAACTAAAATACAGTAACTG
>JAJPXU010000021.1 GCA_021205305.1 Lachnospiraceae bacterium | reverse complement strand
ATCAGGCGCTGGTACATCTTCATCAGTTCCGCCACGCAGGAGGATTCCGTCATATCCCTGACGGAAAAGCCGTAAGCCTGCATAACGGCCCGGTCGTTGTTCTGGTGAGCGGTGCGCAGCTCCGGGGGCATGGTCAGCTCGTCGTACAGGTCGGCCAGGCTGCTGTCCGGGTACAGCGCCCGCGCGTCCAGAATGGCCTGGGCGGTCTGCTCGATTTTGGCCTTCTGGGCCTCGGTGGGCGTGGGCCAGGGGAAATTGTTGTAGACAACGTCCTTGGAATAGCGATAGTCGCTCTTTAATCTGCCGCAAACCGCCCGCATCCACGCCATATGAACGTTAGATGTTAAAACAAAGTTGCGTTTGGAACAAGTTTGACTGCATTGCTATATAAAATATCTGGGGTCATAAAATCCGTGGGGATATAGCGCCTTTTTTCGGAACTGCTTTCAGGAATCACAATATAATTAGATGTGGGGAAATTCTCTGTCTGAAAATGGGTCGGAGTATAGGCTAACTGAATCGTTGCGCTGCTTTTACTCGCAAGCCTGAATTGACGAACGGCCTCAATCCGATTCATGCACTCCGGCATCTTTCGCAATTCAGCGGGAGAGCACTCGCCCAGCCAGAGACAATATCGGGGAGAACGATTGATAAATTCCTGTGAGCCATACCACGGCCCGAAATAATTTTGCGCTGCCGGTTCCTTCTTCAAAAATTCGTCTCGTTCGTCTTTGGTGAACAAGTAGTTGCCGTTGTCGATTGGCTGATTTCCCATCTTGATTTCAGGAACAGCGCAAAGCGGTTTGGAGCGGTTTTCGATAAAAACATTGTCCGCGTCAATCAGATAGCCGTTGATATTATTGACAATCTGCGGCCTGCCGTCCGTGTAAATTACCCTGTTTTTCTGATTTGGCGCAACACTGAATCCGATAATCACACAATGGACATGGGCTTTGATTTTTGCCTCGCTGTCCCATCGGAACGTGCGGTGCGCGAAGTCGATATGCACCCCATCTTCAAAGAGCGGTTTCCAGAGGTTCGCAACGCTCTCCCCCTGAGAAACAGAGTTGGTGGACACCAGCGCGGTGCGGATGGACGTGCCTTTCATCATGTCCGCCGCCTTTTTATACCAGCAGCAGACATAGTCCAGATTCCCGGCGTTTTTCCAGCCGGGGAACACGTCGTTCACGTCCTGCTTCTGCTCACTGTCCATCATCCGCGCCCCTACGAACGGCGGGTTTCCCATGATATAGGACAACTTGCGCCCTGAAACCACGCTGTCCCAATCCAGCCGCAGGGCGTTGCTTTCTATGATGTTGGTGTAGGATTTCAGCGGCAGGAAGTCAAGGCGCATCAAAACAATGCTTTCCGTCTCTTTCATCATTTGGCTTTCCGCGATCCACAGCGCCGTTTTTGCAACGGTGACGGCAAAATCATTGATTTCAATCCCGTAAAATTGGCTGATAGAAACCTGGATTGGATTATAATTCACGTCGCCAAACACAATCTGTTCGTGCGCCAGCTCCCGCAGCACATCGTTCTCCAGCCGACGCAGCGACAGGTAGGATTCCGTCAGGAAATTTCCGCTGCCGCAGGCCGGATCCAAATATGACGCCGAAGCCAGTTTCTTCTGAAAATTCCGCAGCTTCCGCTCTTTTATCTTCACTACGGAACCAGCGCAAATCTCCGCAAATTCTTTCTTCAGCTCGTCCAGAAACAGCGGGTCGATGACCTTGTGGATGTTCTCAATGCTGGTATAGTGCATCCCGCCGGAGCGGCGGGTTTCCGGGTTCAGGGTGCTTTCAAAGACCGCCCCGAAGATGGTCGGGCTGATTTCCGACCAGTCGAAGCCGGTGCTGGCCTTGTTCAGCAGCAGCTCCCGAATTTCATCGGTGAAGGGCGGTATCTCGATGGCCTCATCGGAGAACAGTCCGCCGTTGACGTAGGGGAATGCCGCCAGCTCCGGGTAGTCCTCGACAAGATAGGGGTCACGCTGCTCCACCGGAGTGTCCAGAATCTTGAACAGGTCGGTCAATGCCCGTCGCATATGCCGGGTCTCTGACTCCGCCAGATAATCATGGAACATCCCGTGCCGTCCAAAGATGCCTGCATCCTCGGCATACAGGCAGAATACCAGCCGGACGCACAGCACGTTCAGGCTGTGCATGGCCCGCTTGCTGGTGGGGTCGCGGTACTGTTTTGCAAAGGCATCGTACAGTAGGCCGACGATTTCACCGGCGGCCATGGAGACTTCCATCTCTCGCTTCAAATGCTCATTGCCTGTGTCCACCAGGAATTGCAGCCGATAGTATTCCCTGGGCAAGTCCTTCAGCAAAATTTCCTCCGGCTCACCGCCGGGGCGCTCCATATCGTAGACATAGAATTTTTCAAAGTTACAGGTCACGACCCACCGGGGGTGCTGGGATAGGGGCAGCTCGGTGATGTACCGCTTTGCCTGCTGGAATGGGGTCAGCAGGGTGCCGTCCGACTGCTTGATAGGTTTGTTCAGGTCTTTGCCGAGACCCTTCTGCTCGATCATCACCTTGGTGGACGGGATAATACCGTCGATAAAGCTGGTGTGGTCGAGGTGAACCTGATCTTCAAAGGTAATAAATTGTTCCGGGTGTTCTACGCCGTAGACATCGCGAAGCAGGGAGAGCCAAAACGCCTGGCTTTCCCCCTTTTCATAACCCTTGCCCGCCCAATATGTAGCAAACACTTTTGCGGCGGCTTTCTGTTCTATATCTGTCATAAGAGTTCCCCTGCCATCTGATTTCTTACTGACAATGATACCACAATTAGACGGCATTCTCAATCGGACAGTGCGGTAATTTTAGATGATTTCGGCGTTCTGCGAATGGAAAAAAGGAGAGAGCGTCGGAGTGATACCCTCTCCTAATTTACAACTGGAAGTGTAAGCGTTCCGCAGGAATGCGCAGTCCATCCCCAGCGGGGATGTTCAAAAGGGGGTTGGGGATTCCCCCAACAAGGCAAGCGCAGCGGGTCTTTGTAGCACAAAGACATTGCCTTGCTACAATATGTTTGACCCGGAACGGTGTTGGTAAAACAGTACTGTTCAACGGTTCATACCTAAGCTACAATGAAGGGGTAATCGGTCTTTCGAGGCATTGCTTGAGCTAACCACGCTCGTTTGTGCAAACAGTTAGCCGACCCTTTCATTGCAGCGTTCGATTGACGCAGGTTGAAGCATCGGAACCATCCGTACATTCGTGTAACTAAGCAAGCTGAATCGGTAATGAACTGTGGCGGTCACCGGTTATAAAAAATCCATCGAAGGGGGCCAGTATATGAACACAGGCACCATTACATCAGTCGGAATCGATGTCTCCAAGCACAAGAGTACAGTTGCAGCACGGAGGCCGGGAGGAGAGGTTGTACTCCTGCCCTTTGATGTCAAACATGATGTCGAAGGATTCAGCAGACTGGTGGAGACTCTGCACAGTATTGACGGCGAAACCAGGGTCGTTCTGGAACACACAGGTATGTACTGGAGGCCCATCGCCTTAGCACTGAAGGAAGCTGGTTTTTTCGTCAGTGTGGTCAATGCAATTTTAATCCACGATTTCAGCGATAATTCACTACGCAAGGTGAAGACGGACAAGGCCGATGCTTTGAAAATTGCAAATTATGGCCTGACATTCTGGCCTGATTTGCGGGAGTACTCAGCAGAAGATGAGACACGGCAAATGCTGAAAATGCAGAGTCGGCTCTATGAAAGAACGACATCAACGGGTATCATGCTGAGGAATGGCCTGATCTCACTTCTGGATCAGACATTCCCTGGAGCGAACAAGCTGTTCCGGGATGAAAGCCGGAACACCAAAGGTCATGTGAAGTGGGTAGATTTTGTGATCCGTTTCTGGCATAAGGAATGCGTGGCAACTTTGTCCTATCGTGCTTTTGCAGACACCTTCCAAAAATGGTGCAAAAGAACCGGCTATAGATTCAGCACTTCCGATGCCGAAAGAATCCATACCGCAGCCAGAAACGCAGTCGCCACGCTCCCTAAGAATGATAGTACAAAATTGCTGATAACGCAAGCGGCAAACAGCTTAAATGCCGTATATGATTCGTTACAGGTTATCCGAACGGAAATGAACCGGCTGGCATCTCTGCTCCCGGAGTATAAACTTGTAATGAGCATGGAAGGCGTAGGGAAAGTTACCGGGCCGCAGCTTATGGCTGAGATCGGGGATGTGCGGCGCTTTTCTCATAAAGGCGCATTGGTGGCTTACGCAGGGGTGGATGCGCCTCCCTACCAATCTGGCACCTTCGATGCAAAGAACCGCCATGTTTCCAAGCGTGGCTCACCGCACTTGAGAAGAGTATTGTTCGAGATTGCCTCTATGATCTTGGTACATGGGAACACGGATAACCCTGTTTTCTGCTTTATGGATAGAAAGCGGGCAGAGGGCAAACATTTCTATGTTTACACCGTTGCCGGCTCCGCAAAATTCCTGCGAATCTATTACGCAAAAGTAAAAGAGTACTTGAGTGTACAGGATGTCGCTTCGTAAAACCTGGAGCCAGCCGCGAATAAAGCGAGTAGCTATATGTCAGTCATTTTTGCTCTAAACCCTGTAGAGCCTGATTCTGAAGGAAATTTGAATCGGGCGGCAGCGGCTCCGCCCGTTGCCGCCTTGACTACACTGCAACGCCGACAGGAACGGATGTCAAGGGCGGCGATGCAGTCGCCGTTCATCGGAGCGCCGCTTAGCGGTGCGCAGACCCTTGACCTCTGGGCCTGGCGGTATTAATTCAGCCCCCGCTTAAGTTTACGCGCTACCATTTTGCTGTGATAATCCCGGCCTGCAATTATGGTTCATTGTTGCAGGTCTTTTTGCCATGCTCTTTTTTCTCAGCCTGCTGTCTGCAAATTTTTTGCGTTTTGGGCTTGACACCTATTAGCAGGTTTGCCACTTAGTGAAATGGAGTGAACACGTTCCTGAAGCCTATTCCTCGTACTCCAGACCTTCCTCCTGGCACCATTGTATAGCGATTTGTTTATAGGCTTCTTTTTGGTAATCGTACCACTGTTGCTCAATACCGTAGTAGCGGATAGTATCCTTAAACCTTCGGAATGCACCTTTGCCTCAGATGGCATGAGCCAACTCATTTTGTATTGTACCGACGGGCAGGTCACCCACAAAATCCGCCATGATGCTGTATTCATGGATGTCGAACTTTGTTGGGAACCGATAGAACCGGTCTGTCGATGAATTGATTAGATTTACCTTCTCATCATGGTCTTCATCAAACTCCCGATCCCCCAGCCAGACGGTTTCGCCGGTCTGAGTATCATGGAATGCGGTCCAGTTGTCATCGGCCTGTTCCACGGCGTCGATGACCTGCTGCAATTTTATTTTCATTCGTGACACCCCAACAAAAAAATCGTTGTAAACGCATGGAATTAAATGTGGGTATGACTCCAGATCAAAAGTTCATAGAACCTCTGTTCAGAATACCCAACACGCCCACTCCCCATCGTGATAATCGGTGTGGAGTGGTTTCTTTCTGCGCTTCTCGTTCTGCTTTAGCATACCACAAGACGCAGCGGGAGGACAGGATGAACGCAGATTACATTCGCTCCCCTCGCTCTGGCGACATCCTTGCCGGTTTGGCATAGCAGTCTTTACAATTAAAATAAGGCATCGTGAAAAGACAAGAGTATGAAAAAATAAAAAAGCCTCTGGGTTTCGGCAAGAACCGATGATAACCCACAGACGCCTTCAATTTTTTGATTACCTACTCCTTAAGTGTTCCACCAAAAGAGTAGTAATTCTGTACGGATATGCCAATGCTTGTAAGGGCAAATCTTTATTCTGTATCATTTTACTCCTTTTTGCTGATGATGTCAATCAGCATTTTAACGATTTGTCTGCAAAAGCAGGAAAAATGCCAGACAAAATCTTCCAATATAAGAAACCAAAAAATAGGAAACGAGCCGTCGGTGGTCAAAATAATGGTCATGGGTTATGACCACGCATACGCCTTTAATATTTTACTGCAAATCCATGATCAAAATCAAGCTGTGCGAGAAAGTGTGACGGTTCATCTAAAAAATTTGTCACTTATCGCACCATAGAAAGAAAGCGAGGTCAAAAAATGGGCAGACGAGGCGAAAATATTCGAAAGAGGGCAGACGGGCGATGGGAAGCCCGGGTTGTTAAGGGACGACCCACTGCGGGGATGACAAACTATAAATACTTTTACGGGAAGACATATCAGGAGGTGCGACAAAAAAAGAAAGAATTCCTGACAAAGTGCCCTGCACCGTCGGAGGCAGTCTTTTCTCTGCCAATCTTCGACAATTCAGGAGAGATGCTGTTGCGGGATGCCGCAGACAAGTGGCTGGCCTCTAAGGAAACAGTGGTCAAGGAGTCCACATATGCCTGCTATGGATTCATGGTCAGAAGACATATCCTCCCCACATTGGGCGAACTGCCTTTGGGCGAGATCAACAGTGACATCCTGACTTGTTTTCTGGAAAAGGAGAAGGCCGATGGTCGGCTGACCGGCGGGAGCCTTTCCGACAAAACGATTTCAGATATGAAGGTCGTTCTGATGCAGATTCTGCGGTTTGCAAAGAAGAAGGAGCTAATACCCGCCATCCCGGAGTGTCCCTCTGTGACCAGCCGCCAGCCGGACATCAGCGTTTTTACAAAATGGGAGCAGGATAAAGTGGAGGCACAGGCAATGAAGGAAGACACACCGTTCAGCCTGGGCGTGTTGATTTCCCTCTACGGCGGTATCCGCATTGGCGAGGCCTGTGGTCTGCAATGGGGGGATTTCGATTTTCAGAACGGCACGATCTCCATCAATAAAACAGTCTATCGAATCACCGTGGCAGATAAACAGTCTTCAGCTAAGACGAAAGTGGTCATCGGCACACCGAAGACAGATTGCTCTGTCCGCACAATTCCGCTGCCTGCACAGGCATTTCGGTATCTCGCAGAGCGGCAGCGTGCCGGAGACTGCTATGTGCTGACAGGAACAACTAAGTATATGGAGCCACGGGTTTGCCTCGATCGGTACAAGCGTCTGCTCCGCCGTGCCGGAGTAGCAGACCATACTTTTCACACGCTGCGCCATACGTTTGCGACCCGTTGCGTGGAAAACGGTGTGGACGTCAAATCCCTCAGCGAAATCATGGGACATTCTGATGTGAAGATTACCTTGCAGCGCTATGTGCATCCCTCTATGGAAACCAAGAAGGCGCAGGTAAACAAGCTGCCGTTCCTCATTACCGATGGTCAAATTAGTGGTCAGGGAAAAGAGAGAATTGCCTGAGATTACAACGATTATCGGCTCTGCTTTCTTTTAATGGAACACTTTAAGAGTACCCCAGGAAGTAAGACACCCTAAGCAGCAGCGGTAGCGCTACCACGTAAACAGTCTTCCCAATCAGACATTATTATAACCGCTGGCTATTGAAAGGTGGCTGCGATTCGTTGTGCTTTCGGTTTCTATTGTATGGGCTGCCTTGTTCAAGGGAACAGCATTATGACGAGGGGGAAAACCGTATGAAATACTATTTGATTGAAGACTCCTGCGTCATGTGCGGCGCATATGTGCCAGAGGGAGTATGGGTCTGTCCGAATTGCATTAAAAAAATTGAGGCAAAACCGTCCCCCGAAACGAACCGTCAGCCCACTCTCTATCGCAGGAAAAAGAACGGCTCCGGTTTTCTGCACCTGATACATAACAGAAACGCAGAAAGTAAGATGGGGCACAGAGATTTAGAGTGAGGCGCGATCATGGCGGACAAAGAACTGCGCAAAATGAACCGCACTGAGCTGATCGAGATCATTTATGCCTTGCAGCAAAATGAACATTCGCTTCGTGCGGAGAATAAAGAATTACGCCGCCAGTTGGACGACAAACTTCTGCGAATGAAGAACGCGGGTTCCATTGCGGAGGCGGCGCTGAGCCTGAATCAAGTTTTTGAGGATGCCGATGCCGCCGCCCGACAGTATGTGGACTCTCTGCGCTATGTGGACGAGAACGCGGAG
>JAJPXU010000147.1 GCA_021205305.1 Lachnospiraceae bacterium | reverse complement strand
ATATTATATGTCTTTTTGTTTTATCATATCTTTTATCATATTTCAAAAATAGTATTTGACTTTCTGACATCCGTATGTTATGATTATCCCATTCTTTCCTATTGTGCAGTTCAATTCTAAGAAAAGGAATCTATATGCCCATGGATGAAATCAACCAGATTTTTGACCGAATTTTCAAACGTATTTTTACATTTTCCGACATGGCGATTACGAATCTGATCAACGGCCTGTTCGGCACCAATCATCCGCCAGACAGCCAAGTTGAATATTCGAATCGCGAATCTACAAAAGCAGATCTCAGTCACACATATGCCGATATCTTTATCATTATCAACAAAACATGGCACTATCATCTCGAAGCACAGGTGTATCATGACAAAACCATTGTAATGCGGGTATTTGAATATGGCTTTTACCATGCTCTGGAAACACGCGAGGATAATTACACGCTCCAGTTCCCGGAACCTGTGGTCATTTATTTCTGCAATGAACCAAATGTTCCGGAGATAAGCTCCATCCGTATTGTTCTGCCAGATCAGCAGGAGTTTACGTATACGGTAAAGAATTACGTGTACCTCAGGCATAATCTTGAAGAATTGAATCGGAAAAAAATGATCGTCTTTATCCCGTTTCAGATGGTGCGCGTGAGGGATCGTCTGCTGCCAAACGGAAAAGTATGCTTTCTTTCAGAAAATGATATACAGGAATTGAAAAACTTTATCGAATCTGATATACTGGGTAGTATCAAAGCAAATCTCCAGGTTGGAAATATTATGTTAGAGGATTACAACCAGCTCCTGGAGTTAACAAATGAGCTATACCAACAAATACTCCTGCAATATCAGAAGAAGGGAGGCAGTGAAGATATGAAGCCTTTACTTCCGGGAGCCTTAGAGCTTCCCAACGACAAATATCGTTTTCAAATTGACGAACTGGAAACAGAAGTTGCTTCGTTAACCAGTGAGAACACATCACTAACCAGCGAGAACGCTTCGCTAACAAATGAAAATGCTTCGCTAATAGACAAAGTCCAGACTCTTGAACAAACAGTCGCTGAGCTACAGCGCAAGCTTAATGAAGACATAACCTCAAACTAACGTAGCAATACCCGATGCGCTTAGAAAAAGCAGCCATCCGGCTGCTTTTTCATGCATTCACTTCGTGTTAATGAAATCAGTGAAAAAATTGTGTAATTTTAGCGGAATTCCATTTCTCAAATCTCCCGGAACCGTTTCTGCCTCTGCTGCATGATCTCCTCCGGCGTCTTGTCCGCGCAGGAATGGAAGAATTCCCGCATGTGCTTGTCGATGATCTTCGCGATCTCCTCCAGGCTCTCTTCCTCGGCGGGCTCGTCCTCACAGATAATACGCTCGATCACGCCCAGCTCGTAGAGCTCCTGCGCAGTCACTTTCATAAGCTTGACCGCTTCGTCCGCGCGGCTCGCGTCTTTCCAGATGATGGAGGCAAAGCCTTCCGGCGAAAGGATAGAATAGGTCGCGTTTTCCAGCATCCAGACCTCGTTACCCACCGCGAGCGCTAACGCGCCGCCGCTGCCGCCCTGACCGATGATGATGGAAAGCACCGGCACCTTTAAGGTCGACATCTCGTATAGATTCCGTGCGATAGCTTCACCCTGCCCCTGTTCCTCGGCTTCCATGCCGGGATACGCGCCAGGCGTATCGACAAAGCAGATAATCGGACGGTTAAACTTCTCCGCCTGTTTCATCAGGCGCAATGATTTGCGGTAGCCGTCCGGAGATGCCATGCCAAAGTTCCGGGCAACGGTCTCCTCAGCGGTCTTGCCGCGATCCTGCCCGATGACCGTGACCGGCACGCCGCAGTAGGTCGCAATGCCGCCGATAATGGCTGCATCATCCCCGAAATAACGGTCTCCGTGAAGTTCAATAAAGTCTTTAAACAGAATCCCAATATAGTCGCTCGCCACCAGACGCCCGGTCTTTCTCGCCTGATGAACCGCCTCCAGCGGATCGGTATGACGCTTGGCGATCTTGTTCAGCGTCTTCTGGCGCATGATACCAGAAAACGGCGCCTGCCGGCTCTTCGGCGTATTATCTTTCCAGCTCTCGATCTGACGCATCACAGTCTTTGGAAGAGATTCCGTGGAAGAAGTGTGCAAGTTATTCTCCTCTGACCAGGTCTGCCAGCTCTGGTCGCTGTCATGCAGGGCAAGCAGATGGCTCAGTATGGCCTTCTGATCTTTTCTCTCCACAACACAGTCTACGAAGCCATGCTTCTGCTGGAACTCCGCCCTCTGGAAGCCCTCTGGCAGCTTCTGCCTGATCGTCTGCTCAATCACGCGCGGTCCCGCAAAACCGATCAGGGCTTTCGGCTCTGAAAGAATGATATCGCCCAGCATCGCAAAGCTGGCCGTCACGCCGCCTGTCGTCGGATCGGTCAGCACACTGATGTACAAAAGTCCGGCATCCGAATGGTTTTTCACCGCAGCGGAGGTCTTTGCCATCTGCATCAGAGAAATAATTCCCTCCTGCATCCGCGCACCGCCTGACGCTGCGTAAATAATCACCGGCAGCCTGCGCTCCGTCGCCCGCTCGAATGCTCTGGCTACCTTTTCGCCTACATTATATCCCATACTGCCCATCAGAAAGCGACAGTCGCAGACCATCACGACAGAGGCATGCCCGTCGATCTTCCCGACGCCCGTGACAATTGCTTCATTCAGTGAAGTCTTTGCCTGCGCTTCGTTCAGCTTCTCCTCATATTCCGGATAGTCCAATGGGTTGACCTGCTCCATCTCGCTGTCCCACTCTTCATACGTACCCGCGTCGACGATCATATCCAGCCTGCGGCGTGCCGGCACGCGGAAATAATAACCGCACTGCGGGCAAATGTAGTAATTTTCTTTCAGCTCCTGTGCAGAAAGCGAAGCACCGCATTTTTTACAGGGACGCTTTTCCACTTCCGGGGGCTCTGGATTCTTCGTATTTTTCTCAAAAATCTTTCGAAATGCATTGATTGGCATAATAATGGCTCCTTCTTCTTTCCAACGTCAAAAGTTCAGATGAACAATGTCCTGCCGTTCTGAAAACGTATTTTTTCTTTTCTATCGGAAACCATTATATTTCCTGACTGCCTGTTTCGTCAAGGAAATTTATCGGATAAAAAGGGGAGACTTTCGTCTCCCCTCATATGTGCATTCACACAGCTTTTCTTATTTGATTTTTATGCGCCATACAGCTCATCGAACTGTGCCTGCAGCTCTGCGGTTACATCGTCGATACCAGCGGAAGCCAGGGCAGCCTGATACTCTGCTACGATCTCTTCTGCTGTGCCGGTGTATTTACCATAAGCGATCTGCTTCATGTAGTTCGTATGGATCTCGGAAATGTTATCGATCATGTAGGAGATCTCATCTACATTTGCTACGAACTGGCCATACGGATACTCGATCTTGATCTCATCATAGATCGCATACAGCTCGTCGATTGCATCCCAGTTGAGCTCTGCACTCTTGATCTCCAGATCGTCGTTGCGGCCCCACCAGTAGTTGGTCATACCGTTGATGTTCTGTGTCTCAGAATCATAGCCTTCCGGAGTGGTCTTGTAGCCATCTTCCGTGATCTCATAGGAAACGCCCTCGATACCATAGTTGAACAGGCGATAGCACTCTTCGTCGTTGCGGATCAGGTCATAAACCATCAGCGCTCTCTCCGGATTTGCGCTGGCTGCGGAAACTGCCATTGCACCGTGGGTGATAGAAAGTGCTACAACGTTCTGGGACTCTTCGCCAAAGTAGAAGAAGCCTACCTCTGCGTCTTCATCATCCTCATAGATCGTGTTTGCTGCAGTATCACTGCAAAGATCGGTCCATGTCTGGGTATGATGCTGCTCTGCTGCACTTAAGCCTACACGGAACTCGTCACGGTTGGAAGCGTCGGTGTTGTTCAGAACGTCGGTTACCCATACGCCCATCTCATCCCAGCTCTTCATCATCTCAGCGAACTCAACCAGCAGGTCGGTCTCTGTCGCATACGGAGAATATACGGTGTAAAGATCATCCTTCGTGCCGCCCCACATAGCGCCGGAGTTGATACCGTCGATGGAAACATAGTTGGTCTTGGAAGAAATCCAGCCGCCTACCATCGTCGCGTAGTTTGTTCCATCCGAATCCCATGCCTGGATGTCCGGATATGCTTCGGTTACATACTGGAAGTAGGTTGTCATATCTTCCCAGCTGTGTACGCCATCCTCAAGGCCAGCTTCTCTCGCCCAGTCAAGACGATAAGCGAAGCCGTGGTTTGTCCACTGTGCGTAATTGTCTTCCGGCATCAAATAGATCTCGCCATCGTACTTGCACATATCCCAGTTTTCCTGCGGTACAGACGCATAGGTAGCCGGAGCGTAAGTAGAAAGCATATCCTCAGAGAGCTCGAGGAAAGCGCCGTTCTTTGCGTTTGGCCATGCATCCAGCCAGTCAGAAGCGGTACCTACCAGGTCTACAGAGCCGTCCATGCTCGCCAGGGTCAGGTTGTAGTTCGAAAGATAATCGGTCCACTCAATGTAGTAGATCTCGATCTCTGCATTTACTTTTTCGGTCAGAATCGCATTCAGCTGCTCCAGCATCGCGTTCAGGTTGTCAAGAGCCTCTCCGGTAGGTTTGTCACCGGTGGTCATATAGTTGATTACTACATGCTCAGAAGTGTCAATGTCACCCCAGTTTGCCCAGTAATCAGATTCTTCTGCCAGAGCGAATGTTCCGCCAATTGCACTTGAGAGCGCAGCGCCAACCAAGCCTGCTGCCGAACCCTTCAGAAAGTCTCTTCTGGATAATGTTCTCATGATAATTTCCTCCTTCATAATAAAAATATTTTATATATACAGGCTCCCTCTCATTGGGGAGCCGTGTAATCCAAAATCAGCCGTAACTGTTCCGTACCTTCACAGTTACAATCAGCCTTTTACCGCACCGACCGTAATACCTTTTACAAAGTACTTCTGCACGAACGGATAAACCAGGACAACCGGTCCGGTTGCCAGTACGGCGTTCGCCATCTTGACGCTGACCGTCGGGATATCTGTCAGAGTGACATACTGCCCGGCCACGGAGTTCTTCAAGGCATCGGTCTTATTCACCACCTCGTAAAGCATGTACTGCAGCGGCTTGACATCTACCTTCGAGCTCAGGAACAGAGAAGACTGATACCACTCATTCCAGTAGCCCAGTGCCAGGAACAGACCAATCGTCGCCAGCGCCGGCTTCAGCATCGGCAGAATCAGCGAAAGGAAAATCCGGAAGTCTCCCGCACCGTCGATCTTACCGGACTCGGTAATCTCGTGCGGGATCGCTTTCACGAAGTTCTTCATCAGAATAATCAGCCAGGGCGACATCAGCAGCGGTAACCAAACCGCCAGGTAATTATCCTTCAGCTTATAGGTCTGTGTCATCAGCAGGTAATACGGTGCCAGACCTGCGGAAAACAGACTCGTAAAATATACGTAGAACGAGATCACATTCCGGAAGAAGAAATCCTGTCTCTGTAGGGCGTAACCGGTCATGGAAATGATGCTTAAGCCCACGAATGTACCGGTCGCCGTCATCAGGATGGTCAGACCATAGGACTGGAAGATCGTCCCGCCCTTTAATACCATCTGGTACGCTTTCAGTGTAAACTCTTTTGGAAGAAACTGCACGCCGCTGGCGTTAATCACCGACTCAGCAGTAAACGATGTACTGATGATGATAATGAACGGAATGATGCAGCACAGTGCGTAAAGAGTAACAAATGTGTAAGCAAAGCCGCGGATAATCATATCTGATTTACCCAGCTTGATCTTTGCACTGGAATCCATTAAATCTTTGTCTTGTTTTGCCATAATATCGAGACCTCCATATCATATTAAATCCGACTGAAAAAATTAGAACAGAGAATAATCCGGTTCGATCTTCTTCACAACAAAGTTGACTACCATAACGATCACGAAACCGATCACGGACTGATACAGACCAACAGCCGAAGCAGTGGAGAAGTTGAAGTCCGTCATAGTAGCACGGTATACATAGGTCTCAATAATATCTGTCGTACTATACAGCAGCGAGTTCGTACCAATGATGTTGTAGAACAGACCGAAGTTGCCCTTTACAATGCCGCCGAGTGCGAACAGAAGCAGGATAACAATCGTACCCTTCAGGGAAGGAAGAATGATGTAGCGAATTCTCTGGAATCCATTCGCGCCATCCACCTTCGCTGCCTCGAGCATGGACTCGTCAATGCCCATAATCGCCGCGAAATAAACAACGGAATTGTATCCGGTCTGCTGCCACAGATACACAATAATCAGAATCGCCGGCCAAACCGAAGCATCCGAGTACGGCTGCCAGAGTTCCAGGCCAAGAGCACCGAGAATACTGTTTACAAAACCACTGTCGTAGTTCAGCAGATAGTAAACGAGAATACCGACCAGAACCTGTGAAATGAAATACGGCAGGAACATGATCGTCTGAGAAACCTTCACAAAATATTTGCTGCGAACTTCATTCAGCAGAATTGCGACAAACACGGCCAGTACATTGCCCAGGATGATGAACGCCAGGTTATACAGGATTGTGTTCGTCGTCAGGGAAAGCAGTTTGCCTGACGTAAACAGGAACTTGAAATTCTGGAAGCCAACAAATTTACTTCCAAAGATTCCGCTGCGGTAATTGTACTTTACAAACGCCACCCAGATGCCGGGCATCGGCATATAGCTGAACATAAAGAAAAACACCACCGCGGGAAGACACATCAAAAGTAAGATTCTGGACTGCCATACCTTCTGCCAGAAAGTCAGCTTACTTTTATATTTTTTTACAGCTACTTTTTCCTTCGACTTCATAAAACCTTCCTCTCCATTCACAACCAGTTGCTCCTGTGCCTCAAAGGAAACACAGGGATTCGTCAGGATACCGTTTCGCCCTCAATGATCCTGGCGGGCAGCTTTGTCCGGTATCGGATTTCGCCGCCATTAATCATATTCAGCAGCAGTTCCACACATTTTCTCCCATGAACATAGGGATCCGTCGACAATGTCGTCAAGGGCTGCTCCACATACCGGCTCACATAGGAGCCATCAATCCCGACCACCGAAATATCCTGCGGAATTCTGCATCCGAGCTGGCGCAAACGCTTGCAGAAGCCATACGCCATCTCATCGTTAAAGCAGATCACAGCCGTCGCATCCGTCTTTCTTTTCAGGAATGCATCTGCGGCATGCATCCCCTCCCCAAAAAAATCATCCTCCATCCAGGCGTCCCGCCCATTCTCACCTTCCTCCGAAGACTCCGACCGGCAGGAATCACGCTCCCTGCTCTCATCGGTCTGTCCAAAATAGTAGTCCATGATCCGATCTCCAGCTACCGAAATCATAAAACTCTTCCATGCCAGAAAACGCGGTCCGCCTTCCCCGATATCGTAAGGCGAGACATACGCAATCCTATGATGCCCATGAAGAACCAGATACTCTAAGAGCATGTTCATCCCTTCCCACAGATCACATCCGATCACCGGAACGGATCTGGGAAATGAAACCGGGTCGTCATAGGTCGCAACCACTGCCGGAAGGAAATAATTCTTTCCCTCATTTTTCAAATACCTGGATGCAACAATCGCGTCAGACAGGATCAGCCCGTCCGCCATGATCTCCCGGATATTGCAGAAATTCAAAGAAGCGCAAATGGCTACAATGTAGCCCTGTTCTTCCGCCGCCCTGCACATACCCTCGTACAGCTCCGTATTGTAAGCATTTTTCAGGTTCTTGCTGTAGAAAAGGATCTGACGTGTCCGATTCTGCATCAGAGACATTGCTTTCGGATTGGGTACATATCCCAGTTCTTCCGCTTTCTCTATAATCTTTTGCCGCTTCCCTGCATCGACATAACCGCTGTTATTCAACGCTCGTGAAACAACAGAAACCGAAACTCCAACCTCGCGGGCAATATCCTTTCTTGTAACCATACCTACCCTCATAGCAGCTGATTAAAATATATCTTGGTCAATACTATCACTTTTGCACCCAAGATGATACTTTGATTATATTCTTTTACTCAATTTTTATCAATTACTGAATAT
>JAJPXU010000038.1 GCA_021205305.1 Lachnospiraceae bacterium | reverse complement strand
ATACTACATCTTTTCCGTTCTGTCAACACTTTTTTTGAAATTTTTTCAATTTTTGAATTTTTCCAAATTTATATACAATTATAACAAATTGGAGATATTGCACTCTCTCCTGTATAACACGATATCTCGTTACCGGCCGCGCTGCTGCGCGGCCGCAATCTTATGCACACAGGCGAGTGTGGAAATTTGCGGCCTGCGCCGTACCCGCCTGGCGCAACGAATAGGGGGTGATAGCACCCCTATCCGATTATCCCGCTTCTTCTGTTAACAGCTTCTGTTTTGTTCTCTGCGTATCACGAACACGGTCGTATGATTCTTTTCATTGAGCAGAAATCTCTTTTCGATACAATATTCGCTCAATGCACGCACGGATTCCAGCACATAGTTCGGCTCCGACGAATAGATCACCAGCACGGCCTCTTCTTTCAGCAGCTTACCGATCGTCTTAAAAAAGCGCTGATAAAGCTCCCGCAATGCTCCCCTGGTTCCTTCCGGCGCGGTCTGTGGCATATCAGTGATTACTTCATCAAAAAGATATTCATGCGTGAAGGTAAAATAATCCCGATGCACATAATTTACAATACAACCGGCCCGTTGGGTGTTGCGCCGGGCTTTCTCAATTGCTTCCCCAAAGAGGTCAAGCCCGTACATTGTTCCGGTTTTCATCGCACGGCTGCGCTCGATCAGCATTGTCCCGACCCCGCAGAACGGATCCAGAATCTGTGCTCCTTCTTTCAGCCAGGGCTTCGCCAGATAAACCGTCAGGGCTGCATTCACCGGAGAAATGGAGGACGCCACGACTTCTTTTCGGTAATCAAAGCGGCCGTCAAACGTCGAAGATGGCTTCACCATAGCCGCAAAAGTGCCGTCCTTGCGCAGAACCAGACGTATCTCAACCTCATAGTCAGTCACAGAATTGATCAGACGCGCGCCCGATGCTTTTTCCAGAGCATCGGAGAACTTTCGAAGGTAAACTCCCTTTTTCTCCTGATATTGTCCCACACAAAACAGATCTGCACCGGTAACGGCGCCGCGTTCCCCTCGTGATGAATGCTCACTGCGCGGAGAATTACCCGCATTTTGCCCTCTTAACTCAACACGGAACAAAAACGCTCCCGCCCCGTTGTAAATCCGGTCAAGCAGCATAAGAACCGGCCCGGCCAGAAGTTCTCCGCACTGTGCGGGCTGATCCGCCGGAAGTGTTCTTGTCTTCACAGGAAAGAGCAGCTCACTGTAGGTGCGGATCTGGCGGATGTCTTTCAGCGACGCGCCGTCCACACGGACTCCTCCGGCAAGCATGGTAATCTTTCCTTTTTGAATCTGTTCCGCGGTCGCCTCCCTCTGGCGGCGATTCGTGAGCAGGATCACATCCTCCGGTTCCTTCTCCCCCGAAAACCGGTGATGGCGGACGCCGCTGCAGCGGAGTACCATCGTCTGCAGCATCCGAATTTCCTCCGATACATGCTTCCATTCCTCCGGCTGCCATTCCTGCACATCACGCAGAGTGGCAAGCTGCTGTTCTAAGCCGGACAGAAACGGCCGATAATCCAGCTCAGACATCGCTTTCAGATAATCTGCGCGGATAAAAAGCGTCTTTTCTTTCCTATAGGCGTCAAAAAGAACCGGAAGCAAATCTTCCGATTCCATTTTTCCAAGGACAAGCGCAGCATTTTTTCGAACCTTGGGATCTTCATGCGAAAGAAGTTCACAAAGCTTTGAAAAATCTCCTCCCAGAAGATAAGCGCACTCACGCCGCCCATTTTCTTCTTTTAATTCTTCTCGCAGGCAGATAAGATTCTCTCTCACATTTTCGCCCGCGCAGATTTTCTCATAATTTTCTCTGACCATACCCTGCATTTTCTTCCCGGCTGTTTTCCGTAAAGCGCCCTCCCATAATAATATTCTTGTCAATTTCTTTCGGACAGGGCAAACCCTGCCCTGTCTGGGTATCCCGGCACCGTTACCTCAACGTCCTTCACTCCGCCGCTTCGCGGCATTCCTCTATGTACGCCATCACATCATCCTTGAATGCTTCCCACTTATCTTCATTCTCTACGTAATAAAGCGGGCAAGCCTTGCCAGTCACATCATAATGACGGATAATCGCGTCCCGATCCAGGTCATACATATCTACCAGATAAGCTGTCAGCTTTACCAGCGATTCGTAAGTCTCCTCTGTGAACTGTCCTGTCGTATCCAAATGGCAGTTCTCAATGGAAACCGAATAATGGTTCGCGCTGTTCGAAGCATACGCAATCTCGCCCGGCGGCACACATTCGATGATCTCGCCCTCAATACCAATCACAAAATTCGCGCTCATGGACACGGCTTCATCTTCCGTGATCTGGCCGCTCTCGATCAGATCACCGTTGTTCTTCAGGCTCTCAAAGTAATCGTGATTCTGCTGCGCGGTCGTCTTCGGATTCGCGAGGTAGTGAATCACAATATTCGTAATCTCGTCACAGTACTCACCCGGACGCGACCAGTCGTTGATCGTCAGCAGCTGCACATCAATCCCCGGATCCGGAACAACCATTACGTACTCTTCTGTCTCCGACTCCGTCGCCTCCGTCGTTGGCGGCTCCGTATCAATCAGAAGTGTCTCATTCAGAAGAGCATCGATATCCACGTCATCTTTGGGAAGCAGAGATAGCAAAAGACCAATCGCGACCGCTGTAAAAACAATCACAACCGTCCAGATCAGGACACGGCTCAATCTGATTTTTCCTTTTTTCTCTTGTTCTCTCTTATCCATACTGATGTCCTTCATCCTCTGGCTGTCTCTAAAGCCGTCGAATATCTGTCTTCGTATCCGGCCTGCTCCATGTCATATGCGCCAGTTCGCTACTGCTCCACACTGTAGTTCGGTGCTTCCTTTGTAATATGAATATCATGCGGATGCGACTCTTTCAGAGACGCTGCCGATATCTTCACGAACTTTCCGTTTTCTTTCAGCTCTTCGATCGTCCTGGTGCCACAATATCCCATACCGGAGCGGATGCCGCCGACCAGCTGGAAGACCGTATCCTCCACACTGCCCTTGTAGGCTACACGGCCCTCTACGCCTTCCGGAACAAGCTTTTTGGCGTTCGACTGGAAGTAGCGATCCTTGCTGCCGTTCTCCATTGCCGCAATGGAACCCATGCCGCGGTATACCTTGTATTTTCTGCCCTGGTAGAGTTCAAAGGTTCCCGGGCTCTCATCACAGCCTGCAAACAGGCTGCCCATCATGCAGACATTCGCGCCGGCCGCAATCGCCTTCGTCATATCACCGGAGTACTTGATACCGCCATCCGCGATGATCGGAATCCCATACTGTTTTGCCACTTCATAGCAATCCATCACTGCCGTCACCTGCGGCACACCGATACCGGCCACAATACGAGTCGTACAGATCGAGCCAGGCCCAATGCCAACCTTCACCGCATCGACCCCTGCGTCGATCAGGGCTTTTGCCGCTTCTCCGGTCGCCACATTACCTGCGATCACCTGTAGATCCGGGAACTTTTCCTTAATCATGCGTACACAATTCAGCACATTCGCAGAATGACCATGTGCAGAATCCAGTACAACCACATCCACCTGTGCCTCCACAAGCGCCGCCGCGCGTTCGAGCACATTCGCGGTAATTCCAAGCGCTGCGCCGCAAAGAAGCCTGCCCTTATCGTCTTTTGCGGAATTCGGATATTTGATCTGTTTTTCAATATCTTTTATTGTAATAAGGCCCTTCAGATTAAAGTTATCATCCACGATTGGGAGCTTCTCTTTTCTTGATTTCGCGAGAATCTCCTTTGCCTCCTCCAGTGTCACACCGACTTTCGCCGTAACCAGACCTTCGGACGTCATGGAATATTTGATTTGTTTTGAGAAATCTTTTTCGAATAAGAGGTCACGATTTGTCAGAATACCGACCAGCTTTCCGTTTTCCGTAATCGGGACGCCGGAAATGCGGAACTTTGCCATCAGCTCATCCGCATCGGCAAGAGTGTTTTCCGGTGAGAGGTAGAACGGATCTGTAATGACGCCATTCTCTGAGCGCTTTACCTTGTCCACTTCCTCCGCCTGCTGTTCAATCGACATATTCTTGTGGATAATACCGATGCCCCCCTGCCGGGCCATCGCAATCGCCATACGGTGCTCTGTGACCGTATCCATCCCGGCACTCATCATCGGGATATTGAGTACAATCTTCTTTGTCAGATGTGTCGTCAGATCCACCTGATTCGGAATCACCTCAGAATAGGACGGCACGAGCAGCACATCATCGAACGTAATTCCTTCGCCAACTATCTTTCCCAAGACATTTCCCTCTCTTTCTCTGAATTGTTATTCCGCTAGTCTATCAAATCCCGGTTATCATGTCAACCCTTTCTTTCACAGGTTCTCGATACCGGTCCTTAATACAGATTTACCTTGCGCGGCGCGATACGGCGGATATCATTGATAATATCCTCGTCCAGTTCTACCGCAATGATCTTCTGGCCTTTTTCCCCATTAAATACCAGCATATAGCTTTTCTGGGGCTCCTTTTTAGAAGTATAGTCATCATACTTTGTCCCCGGGCGGCTCAGGTAAGCATCCAGCGCATGGGATTTCATCGGTGCAAGAACCTCCAGGTGTTCCATATCATAGCTACAGACTCTCTTGCGCTTCTGCTTGGAATAAATTGCATCGATATCCAGTTCGCCGTTCACGTAGAGATACTCATACTCTACCTCCATCTTCTGCCCGACAAAGATTGACAGCAGAAGAAAAACCAGCGCCAGAATCAGGATCGGCCACAGGACCACTCCAAATACCACACAGATACCGGTCATCACCGGGAAAAATCCTTTCAGGAACTTTTTCCCTGCCGGTGTATCCGGCTTCACCATAATCTCTCTGTACGTGTCACCCATTTTCTTTTCCTCCTTTTATTCGCGGAAACATCTGTTTTCCGCAATCATCCCTTTTCTAAGGGGCATTCCACACATCGTCCGCTCATATATTATTCTTGCGGAACAGCTGCTCTTTTCAACACAGCCATTTCAAGTGCCGTCTCACGCTTCAAACAGCCACTCAAGGAATGATCGCACCATTTCAATGTCTGCCTCAGAGTTTACAACCACTCCGCCATATACCGTATCCGGATAAACCTCATACTCTTCCAGTTTAGCGGCGTTTGTCAGGTCAAGCGCACACGGAATGGATTCGCCTTCCTCATCTTCCAGCCAGACGATCAAATCCGACCATTTCTCCAGCTCTTCATCCGTAAGTATCTCCCGCAGATCCGAAAAATAACTCCACCCCGCATACTCCTCAAACTTTTCCACATCCATAAGGACGACATCCGCCAGTTTCGCGGAAATAACGGCCGTAAACTTCATCTGATAGGCATAGTTTGTCGTAGCGTCGTCATCATCGAGAATCACACTGGTGTCAAGCGATATCTCCTCTTTGTCTCCGATGCCGCCAATGTACTCCGTGTAATCCGCCACCATCTCTTCCGAGTCCACATAATAGGTATTACAGTTCACCATGTACACAGATAACAGCGTATCCATCTGAAGGTTATGAAAAATCGTTATGCCCAGATTAATTGCACCAATGATCACGATAATCACCACCATCAGTGGCTTGTAATAATCCCACACATATGCCAGTCTGCCTTTCCATGAAAGCAGCTTTAGCTTTCCCCATTCCTCCCGGATCTTATCCTGGATCCTGTCTTTCAGTTTCCGGTCGTCCTCATCCATCTGCCTGCTCCTTTATCCAACATGAATCTGATCGTACTCTCTGCCACGCCGGAATCATTGGCTTCCTCCCAGCGAAAGTATTTGCAAAAACGGATTTACCGTGTCCGGCATCCGCAATATAAAAAATATTGTAACATAAATGAGGGTAAACTTCTACAAGTTTACCCTCATTTTTACAAACTTTTCACATATTTGTACCGGACTCTCCCTGACGGTGATTTACCGGCAGGAGGGTCTGCCGCCTTTCATGCGATGCTCCGGATTAGTACATTCCCTCTCCAGCACCTGCCGGCATTGCCGGAGCCGGCTCTTTGATCGTGCCGACAACCGCTTCGGTCGTAAGCAGTGTAGCCGCTACGCTCGTCGCGTTCTGCAGTGCGCTTCTGGTAACCTTAACCGGGTCAAGGATGCCGGCTTCAACCATATCTACATAAGTCTCCTTGTATGCGTCAAAGCCTGTACCCGGCTGTGCCTCACTGACCTTATTTACAATGACAGAGCCTTCCAGTCCTGCATTCTCAGCGATATAGTACAGCGGAGCTTCCAGTGCCTTCAGAATGATCTTCGCGCCGGTCTTCTCATCCCCTTCCAGGGTCTCAGCCAGCTTTGCAACATCCTTTGCCGCATGTACGTAAGCAGATCCGCCGCCTGCGATGATGCCTTCCTCAACAGCTGCCTTCGTTGCTGCCAGTGCGTCCTCCATGCGAAGCTTCGCTTCCTTCATCTCGGTCTCAGTCGCAGCTCCGACACGGATAACCGCTACGCCGCCTGCCATCTTCGCAAGGCGCTCCTGAAGCTTCTCTCTGTCAAAGTCTGATGTTGTTTCTTCGATCTGTCCGCGAATCTGCGCCACACGCGCCTTGATCGCATCCTTGTCGCCAAGGCCGTCTACAATGATGGTGTTCTCTTTCTGAACCTTTACGGATTTCGCGCGTCCCAACATATCCATAGTCGCGTCCTTGAGTTCCAGGCCAACCTCTTCAGAGATCACAGTACCGCCGGTCAGGACTGCGATATCCTGCAGCATTTCTTTTCTTCTGTCGCCATAGCCCGGAGCCTTTACGCCAACTACCTGGAAGGTACCGCGCAGCTTATTTACGATCAGAGTGGTCAGAGCCTCGCCCTCGATATCCTCTGCAATGATGAGCAGCTTCCGTCCGGACTGAACGATCTGCTCCAGCAGCGGAAGGATCTCCTGGATATTGCTGATCTTCTTATCAGTGATCAGGATCATCGGATCATCCAGAACTGCTTCCATCTTGTCGTTATCCGTTACCATATAAGCGGAAATGTATCCTCTGTCAAACTGCATACCTTCTACCAGGTCAAGCTCGGTCTGCATCGTCTTGGACTCTTCGATCGTGATCACGCCGTCCTGTGAAACCTTATCCATTGCGTCCGCTACCAGTTCACCTACAGTCTCATCCCCGGAGGACACTGCAGCAACTCTGGTGATCTGCTCTTTGCCGCTTACCATCTGGCTCATTGCCTTGATCGACTCAACCGCTGTATCGGTCGCTTTCTTCATGCCTTTTCTCAGCACGATCGCATTTGCGCCGGCAGCAATGTTCTTCAGGCCTTCATGTACCATCGCCTGCGCAAGCACTGTAGCGGTCGTTGTGCCATCACCAGCCACATCATTGGTCTTAGATGCAACTTCCTTGATCAGCTGTGCGCCCATGTTTTCAAAGGAATCCTCCAGCTCAATTTCCTTCGCAATCGTCACACCATCATTCGTGATAAGCGGTGAGCCATACTGCTTATCCAGAACTACATTTCTTCCCTTCGGTCCAAGTGTCACACGAACCGTATCCGCCAGTTTATTTACACCTGTCTCCAGTGCCGCTCTTGCGTCAGCGCCGTATTTAATTTCCTTAGCCATATCTTTTTGCCTCCTGAATTATATTGATATTAAAGTCTGATAACCGTTTTTCTCAATCTCTTTTGTATCTCAATCTTCTACAATCGCAAGAATATCGCTCTGCTTTACGATCACATATTCTTCCTCATCAAGCTTTACTTCATTTCCAGCATATTTCGAATAAATCACGCGGTCGCCGGCCTTAACTGTCATCTTCACTTCTTTGCCGTCTACCAGTCCGCCCGGTCCTACAGCAACTACTTCCGCTTCCTGCGGCTTTTCCTGCGTCTTGCTTGTCAGAATAATACCTGACTTTGTTTTCTCTTCTGCTTCCTGCTGCTTCAGTACAACTCTGTCTGCCAACGGTACTAACTTCATATCGAACTCCTCCTTAGATGGTATTTGCTATTTTCTTTTTTATTAGCACTCATTTAATTCGAGTGCTAACGAACACTGCCTATATTAGTGAAAATGAAAGGATTATGCAACTTCGTTTTAAGTCGTTTGTTGCCATTATATCTTTTTTATACTCTCCAATACTCTCATTTTCTCGTTTTTTCATAGCAATTCCATTTTTTTGAAGAATTTCATTACTTTTATACCTTTTCGCAGATTCGATTCCTCTGCACTTTGGACGCTTACCACATTCCTGCTGCTTAATTGCTGTCTCATTGCAGAGCACAAAAAATATATGCTTTTATTTTTATTTTAGTGATTGACAAACTTGTTGTTATGG
>JAJPXU010000033.1 GCA_021205305.1 Lachnospiraceae bacterium | reverse complement strand
GACCGAGGAAGTGACTGAGGTTGAGACAGAAACAGAAACCGAGACGGAAACGGAAACCGAGACAGAAACAGAAACAGAGACGGAAACAGAAACAGAAACTGAGACTGAGACAGAAACCGAGACCGAAGAGGTAACCGAGGCGGAAACGGAGACCGAGGAAGAAACCGAAGCAGAATCTGAGACAGAGGAAGTTGCGGTGATGTCTTATGAAGAGTACATTGCGGCAGATATGGATACGCTTGTTGTAGTTGAGACGTATGTTCAGGCAAAACAGTCCTGGTGGGATGACACGGCCACTGTATATACGCAGGATGAAGATGGCGCGTACTTCCTGTACAACATGGCATGCTCCGAAGAAGATTATGAGCTGCTTGAGGTTGGCACGAAGATCAAAGTGACCGGCTACAAGTCGGAGTGGTCCGGCGAGGTAGAGATCATTGACGCGACGTTCGAGATCGTGGAAGATGGAGATACCTTTATCGCAGAGCCGCTTGATGTGACAGAACTTCTCGGAACGGATGAACTGGAAGACTATCAGAATCAGTATGTATCTTTTACTGGTATGACGGTAGAGGCTTCTGAAGATGCGGATGGAAATGAGGCAGCATTCCTGTATGCGTGGGATGGATCCGGAGAAGACGGAGATGATCTGTACTTCAACGTTTCCTACAACGGAGAGACTTATACATTTACAGTAGAGTCTTATCTGTGCGACAATACCACGGATGTTTACCAGGCAGTGACAGAACTTGAAGTTGGCGATGTCATTGATATGGAAGGTTTCCTGTACTGGTATGAGGGTGTGAACCCGCATATTACATCGGTGACTGCTTCTGAGGCAGAAGTTGAGACAGAGTCAGAGACGGATGCTGAATAAGATCTGGTATTTTTGCAGATATTGAAATCATCAGAATAGAATCGAAAAGGAAAGGGGTGCAGTGAATGCTGTACCCTTTTTCATTTTTTTATTGTGAAAACTCGTGAAGCGGGATATAATCAATGAAGTGTTTGCTGGAAAGAAAAGTGAGAAAAGAACAGTGAGGAAAAATGGAATGCTGAAAGGAAAGACGATCCTTCTTGGTGTGACCGGAAGCATTGCTGCGTATAAAGCGGCGAATCTGGCGAGCCTTTTGAGAAAACAGCATGCGGATGTGCACGTAATACTGACGAAAAACGGCGGGCAGTTCATCACCCCGGTTACGTTTGAAACTTTGACCGGGAACAAATGTCTGATCGATACCTTTGACCGAAATTTTCAGTTTCAGGTAGAACATGTGGAGCTTGCGAAACGTGCCGACCTGGCGCTGGTAGCGCCGGCGAGCGCGAACACGATAGCAAAGCTGGCCTATGGAATGGCAGATGATATGCTGACTACAACGATTCTGGCGTGTACCTGTCCGAAACTGGTGGCGCCGGCGATGAATACGCGGATGTATGAGAATCCGGTGACACAGCGAAATCTGCATACTCTGGAAGCGTACGGCTGGACGGTGATCGAGCCCGCGAGCGGGCATCTGGCCTGCGGTGATGAGGGAAAAGGAAAATTCCCGGATGAACAGGAAATTGTCTCGTATGTCTTAAATGCGATTGCGCGTGAAAAGGATATGCAGGGGATGCGGGTTCTGGTGACAGCGGGTCCTACGATGGAGGCACTGGATCCGGTGCGTTTCCTGTCGAACCATTCTTCCGGGAAAATGGGCTATGCGCTCGCGCGGGTTTGCCGGCAGAGAGGTGCGGATGTGACCCTGGTCTCCGGAAAGACAAACCTGCCGTCTCCGGTCGGTGTGGATCTGGTGCCGGTGGTTTCAGCCCAGGATATGTACGATGCGGTGATGCAGCGCTCGGCACAGCAGGACATCATTATTATGGCAGCCGCTGTCGCGGATTACCGTCCAGAGACCGTCTCCGAACAGAAAATCAAAAAAAGCGCGGATGATCTGAATCTGCCGTTGGCGCGGACGCAGGACATTCTCGCAGATCTCGGGGCGAAGAAGCCGAAAGGACAGATTCTCTGCGGGTTTGCGATGGAGACAGAGGATATGGTGGAGCATGCACGGGAAAAGCTTCTGCGCAAGCATCTGGATCTGATCGCGGCGAACAATGTGAAGACGAAAGGCGCAGGGTTTGGCACAGATACGAATGTGATCACGCTGGTTGAGGAAGAGGGGGAGACCGCCCTGGAACTGATGAGCAAGGAAGAGGCGGCGAGCCGGATTCTGGACGAGATTTTGAAGATAAGAGAGAAGAACAGTTGAAAACGATTGTGATCATAAAAACCGACCGGGAGGAAGCAGAATATGAAGCGCTATGAAACAGTATGGGAAATATTTAACCAGTGCCCGAACAATCAGATGCGGGATGTGTTCATCGATGAGGTGGAAACGGATGACATAGAAGCATTTTTAAGGAACAAATTGCGAGGGAAAGAGGTTTCATGGGAAAAAACGATACAGGCAGATGGGACAATCCTTTATGATATTGTGGCGTCGGGGATTCGGCAGAGGTATTCGTTTACAGAAATTTAAGAGGTGAAAGATGGACAGATTTTTTCAGGCATTGCGCGATCAGGGCGTAAACGCTGCGCTTTTGGAAGAAATAACGGCGTTTCGCGGGCGCTATCCGGTGGAAGAAACGCTACAGGCACGCCTGACGGCTCCGGCACTGCCGTATTATGGGCGGGAAATCTTTGAGATGGCGGCTTCGGCGCTCATCCAGGGGGAGAACATTCTGCTGACAGGTACAAAAGCGACGGGAAAAAATGTTCTGGCTGAAAACCTGGCGTGGATGTTTGGCCGGCCGTCCTGGAATATTTCCTTTCATGTGAATATGGACAGCAGCGCCCTGATCGGAACGGACACGTTTCGAAATAATGAGGTACAGCTGCGCACAGGCCCGGTGTATGACTGTGCGGTGGGCGGAGGATTTGGCATTTTTGATGAGATCAATATGGCAAAGAACGACGCGGTTTCCGTTCTGCATGCGACGCTGGATTACCGACGTATTCTGGACGTACCTGGCTACGAGAAAATCCGGCTCCACGATGCGACACGGTTTATCGGGACAATGAACTACGGGTACGCGGGAACAAGAGAACTGAACGAGGCGCTGGTGTCTCGTTTTCTGGTGATAGAAATGCCGCAGGTGACAGAAGATGCGCTGCATTACGTCTTAACAGAGCTGTTTCCGGATTTTACACCGGAGGGGCTTCGGCAGATTTGCGGTCTGTTTCTTGATTTACAGACGAAGGCAAATAATAATGAAATTTCTACAAAGCCGCTTGACCTGCGCGGCCTGATCGGCGCTTTAAAAACGGTACGTGCGGGGCTTTCTCCGCGGCTCGCGGTGCGGATGGGAATTGTGAACAAAAGCTTCGACCTTTTTGAACGGGAACTCGTGGAGGACATTGTGATGACGCGGATTCCCGAAAGCTGGACGCCGGGGAATATTTTTCTATGAATCAATACATCGATGTTACTGGTCACAACCCGACCATGCACTTGCTGCGGGGCTTGCCTCGCCCGCGGTCAGGAGATAATTATGTCATATGATAAAATGTTGCCGGATGATTCCCTCAATGCGGAGGCGGAAAACCGTCTCCGTAATCTGATGTGGACGATCAGCGGTGATTATGCGCTGGATACGAAGCTTGATGTAGAATCTTACAGGAGATCAAAATACATCTCTTTGTACGATGCGGTAAAACAGGGAGCATTCGCGCGCTTTTACGATAAAAATGCATTTGCGCTTTATCTTGTAAAAAAGGTATATTGCGGTGCCGAGGAACGGCCCCTGACGGAGCTGGCGCAGCTCTGTGTGGACGCGGCATCTTATCGGCGGATAGCCGAAGAGCGTCCGGGTGTGCCGGAACTGCGGAACAGGGCGTTCTCGGATCTGCTGGAGGATTCGTTTCACCGGATGAGCGCCACGCTTCCGGGACGGATCAAGATTGCGCTTATGAAAAACAGCCTCTATGGGGATGAGGGCGGAGAAAAGCAGGTGCGGGAGAGTGTGGCGCGGATTCTAGAACTGGAGAATGTGCATCAAACCGATGCCAAAAGAGTGGATTCGAAGTGTACCACAACGACGATGGACATCATCCGTACCGTCGATGCTCTTTATAATTCTCTGATTGACAAAGGCTTTGAGCGAAAGCATGGCGGTCTGGATCAGGTCCTTTCTGTAACACTGGAAGAACTCAAAGAATTTGACTGGGGAGATTTTCTGAAAGAGGAGATTTCAGAGGATGCCCTCGACCAATATTTTAACCAGATGAATCAGGCGGTAACGACCATGAAGGAGGATGCGGATGAAGAGCCGGAAGAACCAAAGCAGGCGAAACGCCGTGTGCTCCTGATTGACGAAAAAGCCGCCGCGAAGATGTATTCCTATATGGAACTGAACTTTGGACGGTCGTACCTGACGAAACGGGAGCAGGAGCAGAAAAATCTGCGGCTCTGCCGGGGCGCGCATACGGACTGCAGCTTATATTTTACGGAAGGTATTCTGGAAAACACGGTGCTGAAAAACGCGCAGTATGTGAATGCCCGGCGGTATGCTGAGAAGAACAGGGTTCATTTTCAGAATAACCGCAACCGGATCGCGTGGAATGTGGAGCAGCTTTCGGATGAACTGAGACGCTCTCTGAACCGCCGCAGCGAACCGGAACGGCAGGCTGCGTACGCAGGGATGATTGTGCCGCGTCTTTTGTGGAAAGTCGGGCGAATGGAAACGCCGGGGAGGCTTTTTGAGAAGACCCTGCGCCGCAGCAATTCGGATTTTGCGGTAGACATTCTGATTGACGGAAGCGGGTCACAGCGCGACCGTCAGAGCGATGTGGCGATGCAGGCTTATATCCTGGCAGAAGCGCTTGCGGCGAACCACATTCCGCTGCAGATTACCAGTTTTTGTACGTTTTGGGATTACACGGTTTTGCAGCGCTTTCGGGAATATGACGCGCCGAGAGAAGAAAACCGGCGGCTGCTGAACTTTGTGACCTCCTCGAACAACCGGGATGGTCTGGCAATCCGCGCGGTGGGAGATTCCCTGCTGCAGCGCGAGGAAGAGGGGAAAATCCTGATTGTCCTAAGTGATGGCAAGCCAAATGATATCATTGTCAATCGGCCGAACAGCCGCAATCCGCGCCCTTATTATGGAGAATACGCGGTGCGGGATACCGCGTATGAGGTGAGAAAGCTGCGAGGCTCCGGCGTCTGTGTGCTTGGGGTGTTTACCGGAAAAGAGACGGAGCTGATGGCCGAAAAAAGGATTTTTGGCAAAGATTTTACTTATATTCGGGATATTTCCGGTTTTGCGCGGGTTGTGGCGCGGTATCTGCGGCGGCTTTTGGAAGAGGACAGCGCAAATTTTTGAAAAAAGTTTGAGGAATGTATTTTCAATAGGCAGGAAAATGTGTATAATACAGTTTCGGTAACAGCACAGAACAGCATCAAAAAAGGCAGGTGCCAGATGGCACTGACAGGAGCGGGGATGTGCAGATTTACCTGCGAAAGGCTGACTTTTATATCGCAGCGGATGTGGGTGGTAACAGATGAATGATCAGGAGGAATGAAAAAATGGCGGATGCAACGTGCAGCAGCGCAGCAAGCTGCGACAGGGAAAGCTGTGAGGGATGCCCGAGTGCGAACGGCGGACAGCCGCAGAGCATGCAGGAGGAGATGAATCCATATTCAGATATTAAACATGTAATCGGTGTGGTCAGCGGAAAGGGCGGCGTAGGGAAATCTATGGTGACCGCTTCTCTGGCGAACCTGCTTGCGGCAAAGGGATACCGGGTCGGCATCATGGATGCGGATATCACCGGACCGTCGATTCCGCGGATGTACGGGATGACTGGTCTGGCGGAGGCGGATGATCAGGGGATTTATCCGAGACTGACAGACAATGATATTAAAGTGATTTCAATCAATCTGCTGCTGCCGAATCCGGAAGATCCGGTGATCTGGCGCGGACCGATTCTGGCCGGTCTGGTAAAGCAGTTCTGGCATGATGTGATCTGGGGCGAACTGGATTACCTGCTTGTGGATATGCCTCCGGGAACCGGCGATGTGCCGCTGACGGTGTTCCAGTCCCTGCCGGTGGATGGTATTTTTGTGGTGACCACACCGCAGGATCTGGTAAAAATGATCGTCAAAAAGGCTTACAATATGGCAGAGACGATGCACATTCCGGTGCTGGGGCTGATTGAGAATTACAGCTATCTCGTCTGTCCGGACTGCGGAAAAGAGATTTCGGTATTTGGGAAGAGCAAGATTCAGGAAGTCGCCGACGAGATGGGAATCCTCGTGGCGGGCAAGATGCCGATTGATCCGAAGCTGAATGAACTCACAGAAGCGGGCGCGTTCGCGCAGGCAGAGAATCCCTATCTGGAGGCAGCGTACGCGGCACTGCAGATTTTGAGTGTGAAAGATTGATCGCGCAGCGGTTTCATTGGCCGGATGCAGTTATAGGTCACACGCATAGTGGTTGAATAAGGTAAATTTGGCCGTGGAGTGACCTGTAACGGGATAAGGTAAATTTAGTCATGGCATGACCTGTAATGCTTGACAAGCTATAGTTGGCGTGCTATAGTACAAAACAGGTAAGACACCAATATTTTGTTTGTACATTTGGTGGATCAGCGAATAAGTAGATAGAGGTTGCGTACTTCATAAGTAGGCCATTCGATGCGGTCAGGCGCAGGGGAAGATGGTCCAAAGGGGAGTACGCCGAAGAGGGGCAGCTGCCTGAGGCTGTTTTTCTGGGCATATGGTGAAAAATCATATGACTGTCATCGCCGGGCGATGGAGAGCTATCTGAAGAATCGTTTACGTTTTCTTTGGGGACTGCTCGGCAGTCCCTTTCATTATGTGAGGAGGTATTTTATGTCTATTTTTAAAGGGGCCGGCGTTGCGATTGTCACGCCAATGCATGAGGATGGTACTGTAAACTATGAAAAGATGGGCGAACTGATCGAGATGCAGATTGCGGGCGGCACGGATGCCATCATTGTCTGTGGGACGACGGGGGAGTCTTCCACCCTTTCTCATGAGGAACACCTTGATGTGATTCGTTATACCATTGAAAAAACGGCAAAGAGGATTCCGGTCATCGCCGGTACTGGTTCGAACTCGACCGAGACAGCGATTTACCTTTCCACAGAAGCGGAAAAAATGGGGGCGGATGGTTTGCTGCTGGTAAGTCCTTATTACAACAAGGCGACGCAGAACGGTTTGAAAAAGCATTATTCACAGATTGCGGCGTCGGTATCACTGCCGATTATTCTTTATAATGTGCCGAGCCGCACGGGCTGCAATATCCTGCCGGAGACGGTGGTGTGGCTGGCAAAGAACGTGGAAAATATTGTCGGAGTGAAAGAGGCTTCCGCGAATATCGAGCAGATTGCGAAGCTGATGAGCCTCGCGGGGGGAGAGATCGATCTGTACTCGGGCAATGACGCAGAGATCGTCCCGATCATGGCACTGGGAGGAATTGGTGTGATTTCCGTATTGTCCAATATCGCACCGCGTCAGACGCATGAGATCACAGCGGCGTTCTTGGAAGGCGACGTAAAGAAGAGCTGCGCGCTGCAGCTTGAGGCAATTGAACTGATTGAGGCGCTGTTCTGCGAGGTCAATCCGATCCCAGTCAAGAAAGCTCTGAATCTGATGGGCATGGAAGTTGGCCCGCTGCGCGCGCCGCTCTTTGAAATGGAAGAGGCAAATGCTGCGCGTCTTGAGAAGGCAATGAGGAATTACGGGATTCTGTAACAGGATGAGGAAACGCTTGTCTTGTATGTAAGGAGTCGGAAGGTGTTTTGTGGGGAATCACAGACGTGGTTTTCCGGCAGAGAGAATAAGAGGATACGAAAATGACAAGAATTATAATGAGTGGCTGCTGCGGCCATATGGGCCGCGTGGTGACGGATATAGTGGCGGAGCAGGAGGGTATGGAAATCGTGGCAGGCTTTGATGTGTACGATTCCAAGGATCGCCCTTACCCGGTATTTGCTTCCCCGGCGGATTGTGATGTGGAAGCGGATGTGGTGATTGATTTTTCATCGGTAAAGGCGCTGGACGGCCTGCTTGCTTATTGTGTGGAAGAACAGGTACCGGCGGTGCTGTGCACGACCGGATATACACAGGAGCAGCTGGAGCAGATCACGGCGGCGAGTGAAAAAGTGGCGATTCTGAAGTCTGCGAATATGTCGCTGGGAATCAATCTGCTGCAGGCACTTCTGAAAGAGGCGGCGAAGGTTCTTGCCCCGGCCGGATTTGATGTGGAGATAGTGGAAAAGCATCATAACCGCAAGCTGGATGCGCCAAGCGGTACCGCGATTGCTCTGGCGGACAGCATCAATGAGGCGCTGGATGAGACATACACGTATACCTATGACAGGAGCCAGGAGAAAAGACGCCGTGAGAAAAACGAGATCGGCATCAGCGCTGTGCGCGGCGGCACGATTGTCGGCGAGCATGAGGTGATTTTTGCCGGGCTGGATGAAGTGATTGAGTTCAAACATACGGCATATTCGCGGAGTATTTTCGCAAAAGGAGCGGTGCAGGCGGCCGCTTTCCTTGCCGGGAAGCCAGCCGGGTATTACGGGATGGACGATGTGATACAGCTTCAGTAAAGGAGAGGGTCTTCGGTTTCGCTTGGGTGCCTGACGGGGATGATTCACTGATATTAAGCTGACCGAAGATATAAACGAAAACGATACACAGGAGAATGAAAAAGTTCGAGAGGCAGAAAGAGGAATAGTTACAATGAAAAAAGTAGTGAAATTTGGCGGAAGCTCTCTGGCGAGTGCGGAGCAGTTTCGCAAGGTTGGGGCGATTATCCACGCGGAGAAGGAGAGGAGATACGTGGTGCCGTCCGCACCGGGCAAGCGTTTTTCATCTGACATAAAGGTAACGGATATGCTGTATGACTGTTATCATGCGGCAGGACGGCAGGATATCAGCCAGAAGATCGCGGCGATTGCCGCACGCTATCAGGAGATTATAGACGGTTTGGGTCTGGAACTGGATTTGACGGAAGAATTTGCGGCCATTCAGGAAAATTTTGAGACGCAGGCTGGCAGTGATTACGCAGCGTCGCGCGGCGAATATTTGAATGGGATGGTGATGTCTGCTTATCTGGGCTTCCCATTTGTTGACGCGGCAGAAGTGGTCTGCTTTGACGAGGATGGGGTATTTGACCCGGAAAAAACCAATGATGTGATGAAGGCACGTCTTTCCGGGCTTGAGACGGCGGTCATTCCGGGCTTTTACGGGGCAATGCCGGACGGCAGCATCAAGACCTTCTCGCGGGGCGGCTCAGATATCACGGGTTCGATCGTCGCGCGTGCGGTGCATGCAGATTTGTACGAGAACTGGACGGATGTATCCGGCTTTCTGCTCTGCGATCCGAAAATTGTAGACAATCCGGCGACGATTGAGACGATCACTTACCGCGAGCTCCGTGAGCTTTCCTACATGGGGGCGACGGTGCTGCACGCGGACGCGATTTTCCCGCTGCGTCAGGAAGGAATTCCGGTCAATATCAAAAATACAAACCGTCCGCAGGATCCGGGGACTCTGATTGTGGAAAATACCTGCCGTCAGCCGAACTATACCATTACCGGCATTGCGGGGAAAAAGGGCTTTTGCACAGTTACCATTGAAAAAGATATGATGAACTCCGAGATTGGCTTTGGACGTAAAGTGCTGCAGGTGTTTGAGGAGAATGGGATTTCCTTTGAGCATGTGCCGTCCGGTATTGATACTTTTTCTGTAATCATTCATCAGAGTGAGTTTATGGAGAAAGAGCAGAGTGTGATTTCCGGCCTGCACCGCGCGGTTTCGCCGGATACCCTGGAACTGGAATCGGATCTGGCGCTGATTGCGGTTGTAGGGCGCGGCATGAAAGCTATGCGCGGTACCGCGGGCAGAATTTTTTCTGCACTTGCGCACGCAAATATCAATGTCAAGATGATTGACCAGGGCTCCAGTGAGCTGAATATCATCATTGGCGTGAAAAATGAAGATTTTGAGCGTGCCATCCGGGCGATTTATGATATTTTCGTGCTGACGCATCTGTAAATGAAGAGCTGTTACAGATCACATGTGCGGTGGTTAAGATAACGTAAATTTGTCAGGGTGAAACCAGGAATGGTTTTACCGGAATAAGATAAGGGATTTCAGAATGGATTTCATGGCTTCACAGCTATACGCATATGAAAAAAAGGGAGACAGCGCGGTAATCCTGCGCTGTTTTTCACGCGACGGCAGCGTACAGATTCCCGGGAAGCTGGATGGGCTGCCGGTGCGGGAACTGGCGCCGTACGCATTTTCCGCACATATGGAGGAAAGGGAATGGATGGACGCAGTTCGCAGAGGTGATGCAGGAATCGCTTCGTCGGAAGGAATGCGGACAGTGGAGCAGGCGTCATGGGAAAACGAGGAACTGACCAGTCTCCCTGTTTTGAGCGGCGAGCGCCTGGAGCGTGCGGCTCTCCCCCAGACCCTTCGCCGGGTAGGACGGTACTGCTTCTACGACTGCGCGCATCTGCAAAGACTGGAGTTCCCGGGAGAGTTATATGACTGGGGAAGCGGCGCCTTTAGCGGCTGCCACCGGGTAAAGGAGTTAAGCGTATATGTGCAGCCGGACGGGACTTCCAGTCTGAAACAGGTGCTGGATGAACTGCCGGAGCGCATGGATATTGAGCTTTGCGCGGCAGATTCAGAAAATCCAGACACCGGAGTTCGTGCAAAGAAGCCGGAAAGCGCTGAAGCTGAGCATAAAATGTTGCGGGATAAGAAGGTTTATGCACGCCTGGTATTCCCTGAATTTTATGAGGAGGGCGTAGAAAATACGCCGGCCCGGATTCTGGAGACGCATGTGCATGGTACAGGGATTCTTTACCGCAACTGTTTTCAGGGGAAAAAATTTGATTTTGCGCAGTATGATGTTTTGTTTCCGTATGCGCAGGCGCAGGAAGATACCGATTTGCTGATTCAACTTGTTCTGGGGCGGCTGCGTGCGCCATACCGGCTGGAGCAGCGGGCACGGAGGGTATATGAGGAGTATATCCGGGAAAATGCGTTTCTGGTTGGAACTTATATCCTGAATTCGAAGGATACAGAAGGGCTTCGGTGGTTTTTGGAAGAGGCGGCTGCTTCGCTGCCGGACGAGGAGAAATCCGCTCTGTCTGCGCAGCTGTCGGATTACGCTTCCCGCAGGAAGGATGCGCAGGCCATCGGCCGCCTGATGGATTTTCGAAGAGAATTGCTGCCGCATGCCAGGAAAAGAAAGCGGCTGGAGCTGTAAAAACGGTTATAAAACAACAAATATTGACAGTCGGCAACAGAATGCAGGTTGTCTTGAACTGTAACACTTCACAATTCTTTCACAGGAATCTGCCCTCTGGCTGGCTTGACATCGCAAAAAGTGTGTGCTAGAGTAAACGCAAGTCTGATGGAAGGAGGAAAATACGATGCTGACGAAGCGTGCAAACGAGACAACAAGGATCGCTGCTTTTCTGATTGCGGTTGTTTGTTTTGTGGCAGTCCTTTTTTCCTTCTCCTGTATTTCTGGCTGCAGGAATCACATCTGTACGGGCAGAGATTGTCCGATTTGTGCGACGGTCACACAGGCGGAGAACACAGTGCGGCAGATTCGTTCGTGCGCCACATTTGGAGCAGGAATCCTTTTGACTGCTGTATTTTCTATCATGATTCTTATGACTGCGGCTCTCTGGGTGGCAGACACTTCGCTTATCAGTCAAAAAACCAGAATGAATAATTGAATAAAATCTCCATGGGCATATGCAGAATCGTTCGCAATCCTTGATACACGATACAGTGTTTCAGGTTGTTTTTGTATGTTTTATTTGCGTGTTTTCGTTTGCTTATGCTTTTTTTGATGCTTGTTTTCCTGCCGGTATGCCGCAAAGGATGCCGTGACAGGTTCATCTGTAGTGGTTGAAAAGAATAGATTTGGCTATGGTGTGACCTGTAATGGCGGTTTTGCGTCCGGCGGCTTTCTATTTATAATGGAGGTTTTGAAATGAAAAAGTACATATGGAATTTATTATTGGCGGCATTACTATCCGTCTGCATGGGAACGATTGCTTTTGCGGATGAAGCCGGGGAGCCGATTCAGATCGTGGCGACGATTTTTCCGGAATATGACTGGGTGCAGCAGATTCTTGGTGATCAGGCGGAAAACGCCGAGCTTACCCTGCTTCTTGACAGTGGTGTAGATCTGCACAACTATCAGCCGACGGTTGATGACATTCTGGCTGTGTCTGATTGTGATCTGTTCATCTATGTCGGCGGTGAATCGGATGAATGGGTAGAGGATGTGCTGAAGGAAGCGGTCAATGATGATATGGTCGTACTGGATCTGCTGGAAATTCTGGGGGATTCGGCCGTGGAAGAGGAGACGGTCGAGGGCATGGAGACAGGAGAAGAGGAAAACGATGAAGAGGAAGAAGGAGAAACGGAGTACGACGAACATGTATGGCTCTCTCTGAAAAATGCGCAGGTATTCTGCGAGGCGATCGCCGAAGCTCTGGAAGGGATTGATCCGGACAATGCGGATCTTTATGCGGAAAACGCGGCGGAGTATCTTTCCGAACTGGCGGCATTGGATGAGGCGTATCAGGCCGCAGTGGACGAAGCTTCTGTGACGACCCTGTTGTTTGGCGACCGTTTTCCGTTCCGCTATCTGACAGAGGATTATGGTCTGGATTATTATGCGGCGTTCTCGGGCTGCTCCGCGGAGTCTGAGGCCAGCTTTGAGACGATTACCTTTCTTGCCGGAAAAGTCGATGAACTGGGTCTGAATCATGTGATGACGATTGAAAGCTCGGATGGCAAGATTGCGCAGACGATCATTTCCTGTACTTCTACGCAGGAACAGGAGGTTCTGGTGCTTAACTCGATGCAGTCGATTACCTTACAGGATGTGGAAGAGGGCGCAACCTATCTTTCCATCATGGAAGAAAATCTTGAGGTGCTCACGCAGGCACTTCAGTAAGATTACGGAAACACGCATTTTCAGTGAGGAGGATAAAACAGTGGCACTTATAACCTGTCAGGATCTGACGCTCGGATATGAGGGGAGAGCGATTGTTGAAAACCTGAATTTTTCCATCCGGGAAGGCAATTATTTTTGCATTGTCGGTGAGAATGGCTCCGGCAAATCTACGCTGATGCGGACGCTGCTCGGACTGCAGCAGCCGCTTGGAGGAAAAATTACATTCGGGGATGGCCTGGCGCAGAATCAGATTGGCTATCTTCCGCAGCAGACGCTGGTACAGCGTGACTTTCCGGCATCTGTCCGGGAGATTGTGATTTCCGGCTGCCAGGGAAGCTGCGGGATACGGCCTTTTTATGGAAAAAAAGAAAAACAGACCGCGCAGCAGGCGATGGAAAAGATGGACATTGTACCGCTTGCAAACCGTTGTTACCGGGAACTTTCCGGCGGACAGCAGCAGCGGGTATTGCTCGCGCGGGCACTTTGTGCGGCAGACCGGGTTCTGCTTCTGGATGAACCGGTATCCGGTCTTGATCCGAAGGTGACGGCTCAGATGTACAATCTGATCAAAGAACTGAACCGGAAGGAAAAGATGACAATCATAATGATTTCACATGATATGCAGGCGGCGGTCACATTTGCCAGCCATATTCTGCATGTCGGACACAGCTGGTTTTTCGGCACAAAAAAGGAATACTTAAAGAGCGACATTGGCAGGATGTATTCTCTGCTGGAGGGAGGTGAGAGAAAATGATAGCCTTTGCGGAAAAAATTGCGATGTATTTTCAATACTCCTTTGTGCAGTATGCGATGATTGTGGGGGTTTTGATTGCGCTGTGTTCGTCGCTGCTTGGAGTGACGCTCGTCCTGAAGCGCTTTTCCTTTATCGGAGACGGCCTGTCGCATGTGGCGTTTGGCGCGATGGCGATTGCGGGTGTGCTGAATATTACAAATGATATGTTCTTTGTCTTGCCCGTTACTATCCTGTGTGCCATTCTGCTTCTGTGCGGCGGGCAGAAAACCAAAATCAACGGCGACGCGGCTGTGGCGATGATCTCCGTAGGCGCGCTGGCCATCGGCTATCTGCTGCTGAACTTGTTCTCTACAAGCTCGAACCTGTCTGGCGACGTGTGTACGACCCTGTTTGGCTCAACTTCGATTCTGACCCTGACGGTTCAGGAGGTGTGGGCGTGTGTGATTCTGTCCATTCTGGTAGTGATTTTGTTTGTTTTGTTTTATAACAAAATATTTGCAATCACCTTTGACGATGGCTTCGCCAGAGCGACCGGCACCAATGCTGGTCTTTATAACCTGGTGCTGGCTGTGATCATCGCAGTCATCATTGTGTTGGCGATGAATCTGGTCGGCTCACTGCTGATTTCTGCGCTGATTATTTTTCCGGCGCTCTCTGCTATGAGGATGTTTAAAAGCTTTCTCTCGGTCACCATCTGTTCCGTGGTTCTCTCGGTGATCTGCGCTTCCGTCGGGATTCTCATTTCCATCCTGGCAGGGACGCCGGTTGGTTCGACCATTGTTGCGGCGGATATTGTTGTGTTTTGTCTTTCCTGCCTGGTTGGGTTTGTGAAAAAATGAGTTTTGCAGCTGTTCAGAACCGAAGCGTGGACCAGTGTCCGGCAGTTCTGAAATAGCTGAGATTTGTAATGATTCAGGAGGTAGAATTTTATGAGGAATATTCAAAAGATATCGGCACTATTTCTGGCGGCTTGCCTGTTTATGACTGGCTGCGGCAGTGGCGGCAGTGCGAACCGCTCGAATACGACCAGCGCCAGTGCGACCGTTGATGAGGTAGTCAGTGCGCAGATCGCGAACGAAGATGCGGAAGATTCTGCGGATGCATCGTCAGATTCGTCTGGTGAAGATACTGCGACGGCTACGGCGACATCTGATACGAAGGTGACGGGCGATGTAGACTATGACCTGACGGAGATGAGCAGCGACATGGTGTACGCGATCGTTTATCAGATGGTCTATAATCCAGACGATTATGTCGGAAAAACATTCCGTATGTCAGGTACCTATTATGCCAGCTATTATGAAGCAACGGATCAGTATTATTATTACTGCCTGATCTCGGACGCAACTGCCTGCTGTGCGCAGGGACTGGAATTTGTGTGGGGCGACGGCAGTCATTCCTATCCGGATGAGTATCCGCAGGACAATACGGAGATTCTCGTGCAGGGTACGTTCGAGACCTATGTAGACACGGATGGCTATACATACTGCCACCTGGCGAACGCCGCCATGGAAGCGGTGTAAAGTTTTGAATCACGGAAGGGATGCCGCATCATATTTTTTCAGCAGCTCCAGGTATTGCTCACCGAGGAGGCCAAGCGGCATTCCCTTTCTTTTGATATAGCCGATGTCCATCCGGCTTTCGGTATCCAGGGGGATGGCGGTATACTGGTCGCCGTTTAATTTTTCGCAGATAATGCCGGAGCAGAGGGTGTAGCCATTTAGACCGACCATGAGATTCAGCATGGTGGCGCGGTCGTCCGCCTTGATGATTCGGTTATACTCACAGGTGCTCAGAACCTCTTCGGCATAATAAAAAGAATGGTTTTCTCCCTGCTCAAAAGAAAGACAGGGGTAGGGTTTTAATTCCTCAAAGGCGATCCGCTGCTGGTTTGCCAGCGGATGGCTTTTACTCAGGTAGACGGAAATACCGCACTGAAACAGAAAGGTGTATTCTACCTCATTTTCAAGAAATATTTTTCGCAATGCTTTTTCATTAAATTCGTTCAGGTAGAGTACGCCGATTTCACTGCGATAGTTCCGTACATTTGCAATGACTTCGGCGGTTTTTGTCTCGTGTACCGCAAATTCATATTCATCCATACCGAATTTTTTTGCCAGTTCAATAAACGCTTCTACCGCGAAGGAGTAGTGCTGGGTCGACACGCTGAATTTTTTCTTTGTGGCTTTGCCGGTGTAGCGTTCCTCAATCATGCGCTGGATTTCCGTCATCTGGCGCGCGTACCGCAAAAATTCCGCGCCCTCCGGTGTGATCAGGATGCCCCGGTTTGAGCGGATAAATAATTCGGTGTGCAGCTCCTCCTCCAGATCCCGGATGGCTGCGGAAAGCGCCGGCTGCGAGACATAGAGGGCAGCTGCAGCCTTGTTCATGGATTTCATCTCTGCTATTGTGACAGCGTAGAGAATCTGCTGAAGTGTCATGGTACGTGGATCGTTCCTTTCTTTATTGTACGTTCAGATATACGTCATCATTTGAGTGAAAACCGCTGGCGATGATGACCTCATCAATGTTATCAGACGTTACTGCGACGGGATCCAGCTTGTAGTAGGGGATCTCGTATTCGCCGGATACAATGGTTTCATCTACCGGATAAGCGCAGGAGCTTTCCATAATGTCTTCCCCTTTCGCGAGAGCAACAGCCAGAGTGGCAGCGGCCATGGCTTCTTCTTCCACTGCCTTGTAGACCGTCATTTCCTGCGTCCCTTCTACGATGCGCTGGCAGGCAGAGAGCTCCGCGTCCTGACCAACGACTGCCACATGGCCGGCAAGCTGGCTCTCTGAGAGCGCCTTGATGGCCTGACTGGCCAGGTCATCGTTGCCGCACATGACTCCGACAATATCGGAAGTGACCGCCAGTCCTTCGTTCACATAGTCAAATGCCAGTTCAGCCAGCCAGTTGTCACAGTAGGCGGAATAAACGACCGTAAGCGCACTTCCTTCCAGCGTGCTCGTGAACCCATCGATCACGTCATCGACATTGAGATCGGTCGGGGATCCATAGATGGCAAAGATATTTCCTCCATCCGGACAGGCGGCAATCAAAGCTTCCGCCATCAGGACGCCAACCTGACGGTTATCAAAGGAGATAAACAGGTCGGCTTCCACATCAGAGATCAGCCGGTCATAGCAGATGACATGGATGCCGGCTTCAAGCGCTTCATTGACCACATCGCGCAGGGCATCGCCATCCACTGCGATGATCACGATCACGTCCATTTCTTTTTTTATAAAGTATTCAATTTGTGAAATCTGCTCCTCCACGCTGCCTCCGGCCACCTGAACATTGACCTCTGCCCCGAGACTCTGTGCGGTAGAGACAAACATATCGCGGTCGCGCAGCCATCGCTCAATCACAAAAGAATCGAAGCTCAGGCCAATCTGGATGCGTGCTTCTTCCTGTGTCTCTTCTGTCTGTGTCTGGACTTCTGATTCCGAACAGCCGACCGGCAGGAGAGCAAGAAAAAGGAGAAAGAATATGTAAAAAGCTTTTCGATGCATGTTTTAAACCTTTCCTGTTATTATTACGACAGATTACAGAATTTGTCAATCGGTTCTTGCCTGTTTCACAATCCACTGGAGTCATTATCCGCTGTATTTCATCCGGTATTCCCGCGGCGTCATGTCGGTCTGTTTTTTGAAAAGGCGGCTGAAATAATTCGGATCGGAGTAACCGCAAAGGGAACTGATGGCCTTGATACTCAGATCGGGTTTTTCAAGGAGTTCCTTTGCCTTTTCCACCCGTATGCGCGTCAGATACTCGATGAAATTTTCCCCGGCTTCGTCCTTAAAAATTTTGCTGAAATAATAGGGGCTGATATTAACAGCACGGGACACATCATCGAGGGAAATGTCATGGCTGTAGTTTTCCTGGATGTAGGACTGCGCCTTTTTTACAACGGAGTCTGACTGAGACTCCCGGTAATCGTGAATGGCGTCACAGGCGGCCGTCATTTTTTCGATAAACCAGCGGCGCAGAGACTCGTAATCGGCAAAAGAAGTGGCTGTGGCCAGGTAATCTTTGCGGTCACGGAAGCTGTAGTTTACGGTACCGGATTCAAAGGCGGTACGTTCCGCCCATATGATGTACTCCAGCACTTTCAGGCAGATGTTGTCGCGGTCATCCGGGTAGTGCTGAATCATCCAGTCAAAAAACTGGTTCAGATCCACGACCATGGCGGCGGTATTTCCTGCCTTGACTGAACGAAAAATTCTGCGCTCAGTTTCCTCTGGAAATTCTTCTTTGTAAATGCCGCTTGGCTGTAAATCTTCTACATGGATGACGTGGCTCTTACTGCTGTTAAGAGAACGGAGCGCTTCCCGGTAAGAGTATTGCAGATCTTCCATTTTGCGTACGCGCCCGATGCCAATGCGGAACCGTGCCTTTAGCCGTTCTTCCAGCCTGGAAGCGAGCCGGCGTGCGTTTTCCACGATTTGGATACGTTCCTCATAAGAGACATTTTCTTCTCGATGGGGAATCATCAAAACCACACTGGTTGAGATAATGAGCCCGACGACACAGGAAAAAACTTCTTTGACAATCTCCCGAAAGTCCGGATAGAAATCCTGTGCCTGCACACTCATACGCACCGGACTGTAAAGCTGTCCGTTTTCATAATCGGAGCCAAAGGGAATGACCATGATGTAGCCATATGGTTCTTCCAGGTCAAGCAGCTGGAGATAATAGCTGATGTCCTGTGTCTCCGTCTGGAAGAGCAGGCTGGTGATGATGCTCTGCTCGACCACAGGGACGATGATTTCGAGCTTTTCCTGCACCTCGAGCTGCGTCCGGCGCTGTGTCCGGCTGTGGTCCACTTTTAGCATCGCCTCCTCTACAACGGAAAGAATGGTCTTTCGCGTGATGGGCTTTGTCAGATATTTTTCCACGCCCAGATCAATCGCTTCTTTGGCGTAGTCAAATTTATCGTAGGCGGATATGATGTAGAACAGGGCAGTCGTGTTGGACTTGCGGATCTCTTTCATGGCCTGGATACCGTTGATACCAGGCATCTGGATGTCCAGAAAGACGATATCCGGGTGGAAACTTTCTGCCTTTTCAATAACCGCGCGGCCGGTTTTTGCCGTTTCCAGCTCGCAGCTGTCCCCATACTGGCTGAGAATGATTTTTTTCAGGGATTCCAGCATAAGTCCCTCATCGTCAGCGATTAAGATTCGATACATGTTTCTTCCTCCCTGTCTGTGTCAATCAGCGTATTCTTGTTCCTTGTGCCTGCAAATTTCCAAGAGGTCTGGCAATCCTGCACAGGCAGTGAAATGATAACCTGTGTGCCGCAGCCTGGTCCGCCGCTTTCGACTCGAAGCAGATTTTTTCTATTATAATACAGCTCCAGACGGTGGATGACATTGGACATTGCGACTCCCGTGGAGTGTGATTCTTCATCATTCGGCGTAGTGCGCCCTTCCAGTACCTCTCTGATTTTTTCACAGGTCATTCCGACGCCATTGTCACAAACCGTAATTTCCAGCATATCATCTTCCGGCTGGGATGAGTCCGCAAAAGAGGAAAGACATACGGTCAGTGTGATGCGGCCGTTTTCCATACAATCGTGGATGCCGTGCTGGACGGCATTTTCCACGATGGGCTGCAGCACCATGCTCGGCATCCGGATGCCCTCAATATTTGCCTGGATATCCTTTTCATAGGTGATGTCCCCGGCAAAGCGTACGTTTAAAATATAGATGTAGTTGTCTACGGATTCGATTTCTTCAAGCAGGGTAGCGTCTCCGGACATTTTGCGGACGTTATAGCGAAAGAAATCCGCCATCCGCTCCAGAAAAATACTGGTCTGCTCCGCGTCTTCCATTGCAGCCAGCTGTGCGCCCGCGTTAAGGCTGTTGAACAGAAAATGCGGGTTGATCTGTGCCTGCAGATATTTGAGCTGTGCTTCTTTTAAGTGTGTTTCGGTCAGAAGCTCGCGCTCTTTCATTTGTGCTTCTGCTTCCATGCTCTCGCGAAGCCGGTCGATGTATTCACGGATACTGGTGAGCATCTGATTGAAACCACGCGTCACCACGCCGACCTCATCCTCATATACGACAGGAAGCTGAGGAACGTCAAGATTGCCGCTGGCCACCTCATGTGCGGTCGAGGAGAGAACAGTCAGCGGGCGGATCATATCGTGCACAAAAAGCATAGTAATCAGAATGCATATGGCGAATACGGCTACCATGATGATCAGACTGCCCCTCTCTAATACACTCATGGACGAAAGCAGTGTCTGGTAGCTGGTCGAGTTTTTATGGAAGAGCAGGTTATTGAGCCGGTAAATATAGGTGTTGATGTATTCGTAAAGCTGGGTCTCTTTGGCGTAAGCTTCCTTGTAGCGTTCGACATTGCGCCCTCGCTTGGCCTGTACGGTGAGGGCGGTCTGATCCAGGTAAGATTCGGACATACTGCGAATGTTTTTTTCCAGCAGCAGGATCTCGTTGTCGGTGACATCCTCATTCAGATCTTCCAGGAGCGCCCGGAATTCCTGCTCATAATTGTAGTAGTTTTCGAGCGCCTGGCTGCTTTTGGTGTTCAGATAATCGTAGACATTTTCCTGAATCAGCTCTAAGGTGTCAGAGAGTGTATTGATCGAAACGTTGCTGGTATATACCGATTCAATCCGTCCGACTGCGGTGTTGATTTCATTGATCAGAAAAAGGTTGATGCCAAGAACAAAGACCAGGGCGATGATCATCACCGCACTGATACGAGTCTGGATGGAGGAAAGGCGGGAGAGTGGATTTTTCTTTTTCAATTTTTCTCCTCCTCTTCCGTTGCGGTAAGGTAGTCTGTTACATTGTCCTGCGTGATCAGGCTGAGCGTGACACTGTAGTAGCTGCTGGCATGTCCAAGCTCGTGAAATTCTTCGAGTGCTTCTATGCTGTACCTGCCGACTTCGCCGGTATCGACCACCAGTGTAACAGGAATGATCCCTCTTTCGATGGCTTCCAGAATCTGGTCGGAGTAGTAAAAACCAATCAGGCTGGTATTTCCGACTTCGTTATAATCAATCAGGGCCTGGTAGGCACACTCCGTCAGCAGCTCGTCCATACTAATCAGAAGATCCGGGAGCGGAGAGTAGCTGACAATCAGCTCGCGAATGCCCTCATCGTAGTCAAAGTCCGTCGTATTTTCCAGATAGTACAGGGAAACATCGATTTCCTGTCCGTCCGCTTTCTGCTCCTCTATGTAGCGTGTGAGCTGTGAGGCAGCGAGAGACTGGATCGGATTGACCGACTCTGCATCCAGCAAAATCATGATGGTGCCGCTTTTGCCGTCCAGAAGAGAAAGGGCGTATTCGGTATAGGTATCGGCAAGCTGATAGCTGTTTAATCCCACATAGCTGATGCGCTGGCTTTCTGAGTCGTCTTCCAGTATGGTTACTACCGGAATGCCGTTATCGACGGCTTCATTTATCAGATCCCGGACTTCCTCCGTACCGTCCGGCTTTAAAATGATGCCGTCTACTTTTGCTGCGATCAGGATGCGAAGATAATCTGCCATCGTATAAGAAGAACCGGTATCCTGGTTTAAATACTCAACATATGCATTGTTGGCGGCTGCTTCCTGGGCTGCACTCTCGTAGATTTTCTGCCATAAGACCGAATTTTCTACATCCGGGATCAGGACATAGTGCCGTTCATAGACCTCAGAGGCAGAAGAGCCGGAGGGGTCAAGGGCGTCCAGCGTGTTCCGGAAATAGGACCAGACGGCAGCCAGGATCAGGACGCATAAGATTAAAATGATTGAAATTGTGAAAGATGTCTTTTTCATGAGAAACATTGTAACACAACTACACGTAGAACGTCAAAAACAATTTGAATTTCGGAGGACTGTTTGTGAATAAGTGCTAAAAAAGACAAAAATGTCCAGTTTTTCCTGTGAAGGATGAGAGATCGTTATAAAAAATTACAGTTTTAAGACAAGAGATTCTATTTTCGTCAACCTGTACATGTGGTATGATGCAGACATCAAAAAACATGGTCATTTCGCACATGGATTCGGCGGACAGGCAGTGAAAAACTTGCACGGCGGAGCATATGCGAAAAACCATCAAAATGAATGGAGGTAGAAACATGAAATTTAGAAAACTGGCAGTTGCGATGACGGCAGTGATGGCATTCGGGGCAATCTCCGTACCGGCAGCAGCGGAAGAGGAGCAGGTAATCGGTATTTCCATGCCGACCCAGTCTCTGGAGCGTTGGAACCGTGATGGTGAGTATCTGAAAGAGCAGTTTGAGAATGCTGGCTATACGGTTGAGCTGAAGTATTCTGATAACGATTCTTCTCAGCAGGTAAGTGATATTCAGAACCTTCTGGCAGACAATGTTGATATCCTGATTATCGCGGCTGTTGATGGCGAAGCGCTGAACACGGTTATGGACGAGGCGGCTGAGAGTGAGATTCCGGTGATCGCGTATGACCGTCTGATCATGAATGACGCGACATCCTATTATGTATCGTTTGATAACTATACCGTAGGTACTCTGCAGGGCGAATTCATTGTTGAGACCCTGGATCTGGAGAATGCAGGCGATGCTACTTATAATATGGAAATCACCGCAGGCGATCCGGCAGATAACAATGCAGGCTATTTCTATCAGGGTGCAATGGACGTTCTTCAGCCGTACATTGACGCAGGCACATTAGTCGTTGTTTCCGGCCAGACCGATTTTGATTCTGTCGCAACGGATCAGTGGGATACCCAGACAGCTCTTGAGAGAGCACAGAACATCCTTGGTTCTTACTATGCAGACGGCACACAGCTTGATGTATGGCTTTGCTCTAACGACTCTACAGCTCTCGGCGTAGCGCAGGGCATTACCTCTGACTATGCGGGAGATAACAGCGTGATCATCACCGGTCAGGACGGCGATGTTGCGAACCTTGCAAACATCGTTGACGGCATCCAGACCATGACCGTTTATAAGAATGTGAGCAATGAGTCCATCGTTACGCTGGCTCTTGCAGAGGCAGTCCTGAATGGCGAGACCATCGATGAATCTCTCTGTGATACTTTCGAGATTGACTGCGCGTATGACACTGAGTCCTATGAGACTTCGGATGGCAATGTATGCCCGTCCTTCCTGCTTGTTCCGAGCGTTATCACAGCGGACAATCTTGATGAGCTGGTTGACACCGGACTGTATGAGATGGGCGAGGATGGCTATCTGACAGCGGTAGAGTAATCGGAATTTCTCTTGAAAACTGGAAAAATCCAATAAGAAAAGTAAATGAGATACAACGTTTACTATAACCTGAAGAAGGGCGGGGCGCGGCTGTCCCGCCCTTTCGGTTCATGGATGGGCAAAACAGCCTGCGGCTGTGCAGGCTGACCATCCGGTTTCAGATGTGATTGGAAAGGAGGAAGTCTTTTGGGTGACACTATTCTGGAAATGAAATCTATCACCAAAGAGTTTCCGGGAGTAAAGGCGCTCGACGATGTGAACCTGGTCGTAGAGCGCGGCGAGATTCATGCGCTGATCGGCGAGAATGGCGCGGGAAAATCGACGCTGATGAATGTGCTGTCGGGCATTTATCCGGCAGGGACTTATGAAGGTGAGATTTACTATAATGGAGAACTTTGCCAGTTCAAAACACTGAAAGACAGCGAGGCAAAGGGAATTGTTATTATCCACCAGGAACTGGCGCTGATTCCGCTCCTGACGATCGGTGAGAATATGTTCCTGGGAAATGAAAAAAAGAACCGATTCGGCGTGATTGACTGGGATCAGACCTACAGCGAAGCAGAGAAGCATATGCGGCAGGTTGGACTGCATGAATCCGCGCAGACACTGATTAAGGATATCGGTACCGGCAAGCAGCAGCTGGTCGAGATCGCGAAAGCGTTCTCGAAGAACGTGAAGCTGTTGATTCTGGATGAACCGACCTCTTCCCTGAATGATGAAGATGCAAAGATGCTGTTGGATCTTCTGATGGAGTTCAAAAAAGATGGTTTGACATCCATCATTATTACACACAAGCTGAACGAGATTATTTACTGTGCGGATAAAGCGACCATTTTGCGTGATGGGTCTACGATTGAGACGCTGGTTAAGGGTGTGGACGAATTCAGTGAAGACCGTATCATCAAGGGCATGGTAGGACGAGCGATGAATGACCGGTATCCGGAGCGGGAACACAAGGTTAGCAGTGAGATCGGTCTTGAAGTGAGAAACTGGACGGTACATCATCCGTTGTATCCGGAAAAGATTGTGGACGACAATATTTCATTCAAGGTACATAAGGGAGAAGTGGTAGGTTTCTCCGGCCTGCAGGGTGCGGGGCGGACGGAACTGGCGATGTCTATCTTCGGCAGAAGCTACGGGACGGATATTTCGGGCGAGATTTATCTGGAAGGCAAGAAGATTGACCTGAAGACGCCGGAGCAGGCGATTCATAACAAGATTGCCTACGTGACAGAAGACCGCAAGACGAACGGCCTGATTCTCGGCGAATCCATCCGCTTCAATACGACGCTTGCCCGTCTGGACAAGGTGTGCAACAACGGTGTGATTGATACGACGGCCGAAAAAAAGGCGGCGGAGGATATGACGGAGGAAATGGGTACAAAAACTCCGTCTGTTGAGCAGATCATCGGTAACCTTTCCGGGGGCAACCAGCAGAAAGCACTGTTGGGTAAATGGATGTTCGCAGAACCGAACGTTCTGATCCTCGATGAGCCGACGCGCGGCATTGACGTCGGCGCAAAATATGATATTTACTGCCTGATCAATCAGATGGTTGACAATGGGAAGTCTGTGATCATGATTTCCTCGGAAATGCCGGAACTGATCGGTATGTGTGATCGGATCTATATCATGAACGAAGGCGAACTCTGCGGCGAGGTGGAGGCAAAGAACACCACGCAGGAGGAGATCATGGGATATATCATGAGCGCTGCGAACTGACGCAGTTTTCGGTAAACTTTATTATTGAAAAAGGGAGCGTGTTTTCATGGAAAATAAGAATGAAACGTCAGGCGCGGGCAAGCTTGATGTGATGACTTTTATCCGCAAATATACGATGGTAATTGCCCTGGTTGTCGTATTTATTATCTTTTATTTTATGACGGACGGCCGTCTGCTTTATGCGCAGAATATGTCAAACCTGCTGCTGCAGAATGGCTACGTGCTGGTTATGGCCTGCGGTATGCTGCTGTGCATTCTGACAGGAGGCAACATCGACCTGTCTGTCGGATCCGTGATTTGTCTGGTCGGCGGTGTTGCTGCAGTGCTGATTTCAAATATGGGCTTTAACATTTATCTGACGATTATTCTCTGCCTCCTGATCGGCTTGGCAGCCGGCGTCTGGCAGGGCTTCTGGATTGGCTATATGCGGATTCCGCCGTTTATCACGACGCTGGGCGGTATGTTCATGTTCCGCGGGTTTGGTCGTCTGGTTCTCAATAGCAAGACTGTATCTGTTCAGAACAAAGCATTCCTGAATATCTTTACTGCTTATATCAAGATCCCGGGGCTTGACACGGACAGCCGTATCCTTTCCCCGATGGTGATCGGCGCGATCGCGGTCATCATTATCTTCTATAGCAAGATTTCTTCCCGTGCGAACAAGGCGAAAAAAGGCTATCGCCAGAATAGTGCCATCGCAGACTTTGGCAGCGCAGCGGTTATCTCCGTGTTAGTGCTCTGGTATTGTCATCTGCTTTGCCAGTACAAGGGAATCTCTGTTATGCTGGTATGGGTGGTAGCGATCTGCCTGATTTATAACTTCATTACATCCAGGACTGCATTTGGCCGTTATTTCTATGCGGTGGGCGGCAATGAGAAAGCGACAAAGCTTTCTGGTATCAACACCAACAAGGTTTACTTTTTTGCTTACGCGAACATGGGACTTCTAGCTGGCCTGTGCGGCCTGCTTTGCCTGGCGCGTGTCGGCTCAGTAAACGGTTCCACCGGTAACTCTTTTGAGATGGACGCCATCGGATCCTGCTTTATCGGCGGCGCTTCCGCGTACGGCGGCAGCGGTACGATCGGCGGCGTAATCATCGGCGCATTGCTTCTTGGCGTCATTAACATGGGTATGTCCATCATGGGCATCGGCGACTCCTGGCAGTATGTGGTGAAGGGTGCGGTGCTGCTCGTGGCAGTTATCTTTGACGTGGTATCCAGCCGGAAGACGTCTTGAGTATAACGGGAAAGCAGCGCAGTACGGCAGGGAACGGATCAGAAAACGACGTATTTCGTTTCCGGTAAATATGGGAAAGGATAGAGGCAATCCGGAGTCCTCTATCCTTTTTCTTTTTTTGCACAGGGCTGCACTTTTTATTTGCTTTATTGACAATTATGGGTTTTACTGGTACGATAATAAAATCGTTTGACGAAGGAGAGGAGTTCTGCCCTATGAATCGGCTGAAAAAATTGTATTGCCGTGCTTTTCAGACTGTCTTTAAAATTGCTCTGCCGTTTTTGCCCTATCGGAATCCAAAAATCATTGGTCAGGCAGATCAGCTCTCTGAATTGTTCGTAAAGAAAAAATGTACGCGTGTCCTGATCGTCACGGATCCAGGTATTGCAAAGCTGGGGCTTACGAGAGATCTGGAGAGGACGCTTACAGAGAATGGTATTTTCTATGTCGTGTATGATAAAACGGACGCAAATCCCACGACAGCGAATGTGGAAGAGGCGCTGGAGCTTTATCATGCCGAATTCTGTGAGGCGATCATCGGATTTGGCGGCGGCTCAAGCATGGACTGCGCCAAGGCTGTGGGTGCGCGGGCGGCGAAGCCGAAACAGTCTCTGGCAAAGATGAAGGGCATTCTGCGCGTGCACGGACGGCTTCCGCTTCTGATTGCGGTACCGACGACCGCAGGAACCGGCAGTGAGACCACGCTGGCCTGTGTCATTGTAGACGCTAAGACGAGACATAAATATGTGATCAATGATTTCTGCCTGATTCCCCGCTACGCGGTGCTTGATCCGAATGTGACCTTAAGCCTGCCGCCCTTTGTCACGGCGACGACCGGCATGGATGCTCTGACCCATGCCGTCGAGGCTTATATCGGCAATACGACGACCAGGGGTACCCGAAAACAATCGGAACAGGCGGTGAAGCTGATTTTTGAAAATCTGGATGAAGCTTATACAAATGGAAAGAATGTAAAAGCAAGAAGGAATATGCTGCATGCCTTTTATTATGTGGGCTGTGCGTTTACGAAATCCTATGTCGGCTATGTCCATGCGGTTGCGCACTCGCTGGGCGGCCAGTACAATGTTCCACACGGCCTGGCGAACGCGGTTTTATTGCCGGTGGTTCTGGAGGAGTATGGTTCCTGTGTGTATGGAAAACTGGCGCGTCTGGCTGTGGTGGCTGGCGTCGCGGATGAAAATGCGACAGAGGAGGCGGCTGCAAAAGCGTTTATTCAGGCAATTAAGGATATGAAGAAGCGCTTCGGCATTGGCGATACGATTCCGGAGATCTGGAAAGAGGATATTCCGAAAATGGCCCATTACGCGGACAAGGAAGCGAATCCGCTGTATCCGGTACCGGTGCTGATGGATGCGAAAGAATTGGAACGATTTTATTATAAAGTGTTGCAGAAATGAAAATCGAACCTTGCAGCTGTGAAAGCATAGATTTCGAAAAAGAAGGTCTTTGACCGCTCGAATCACATATATATGGAAAGGAAGCGAAGAAATGACCGAGACGGAGATTCAGAAGATTGTAGAGAAGCAGCGGAAGTTTTTTTCCTCCGGCGCGACACTGAACATGGATGTTCGACTGAAGGCAATCGGACGGCTGAAAGCCTGCATCAAAAAGTATGAATCGCAGATCAGTGAAGCACTGAAAAAGGATCTGGGAAAAAGTGAGTCGGAAAGCTATATGTGTGAGATTGGGCTGACTTTAAGTGAGATCAGCTATATGCAAAAGCACGCGAGAGGCTTTGCGGGAGAAAAAACGGTGAGGACGCCTCTGGCGCAGTTTTGTTCACATAGCTTTACGAAATCATCCCCTTATGGGGTGGCGCTGATCATGAGTCCCTGGAACTATCCGTTCCTGCTTACGATGGAACCGTTGGTGGACGCACTCACAGCAGGGAATACAGTCGTTTTGAAGCCGAGCGCTTATTCGCCGTATACAAGCGCTCTGATCGCGAAGCTGATCGAAGAATGCTTTGATGAGCGCTATGTCGCAGTGATATCTGGTGGACGTGAGGAAAATCAGTACCTACTGCGGGAACATTTTGATTATATCTTTTTCACAGGAAGCAAGTCCGTAGGGCGGGAAGTGATGCGGCAGGCATCCGCCTATCTGACACCGGTGACTTTGGAGCTGGGCGGGAAAAGTCCCTGCATTGTAGACCGTACCGCAAATTTGAAACTCGCCGCGAAACGGATTGTGTTTGGCAAGTTCCTGAATTGCGGCCAGACCTGCGTCGCTCCGGATTATGTCTACTGTGACCCGGTGATTAAGGACGAGCTGATTGCCGAGATCCGCGGACAGATACGAAAACAGTTTGGCGAAGAGCCGTTGAAAAATAAGGATTATGGAAAAATAATCAATCAGAAGCATTTTGAGCGAATCCGGGCGCTGATTGATCCGTCAAAGGTGGTTGTCGGCGGACGCATGGATGCGGATTCTCTGCGGATAGAGCCGACTGTGCTGGATGCGGTCACTTTTGACGACGCGGTGATGCAGGAAGAGATCTTTGGACCGGTACTTCCGGTGCTCACATATGAATCTCTGGATGCGGCCGTCCGGAAGATTAATTCCATGGAGCATCCGCTGGCGCTGTATCTGTTTACACGCAGCAAAGGCGCAGCCCGCATGGTGACAGCAAAATGCGGCTTTGGCGGAGGCTGTATCAACGATACGATTATTCATCTGGCGACCAGTGAGATGGGCTTTGGCGGCTTTGGCGAGAGCGGGATGGGCTCGTATCATGGAAAAGAAGGATTTGACACCTTTTCCCATAAGAAAAGCATCGTAGATAAAAAGCTTTGGATGGATCTGCCGATGCGCTATCAGCCGTACCGGAAGCTGTACGATCAGATGATTCGGATGTTTTTACGCTGAAAGCACGTTTTGTGGATTGAATATCGTTTACAGATTGAGTGAGAAGAACAGGCGCAAAAGAAAACGACATATGCCGTTTCTTATAGTAAGTAATAGAGAAGGAGCAAGAATGAACATGAGCGACGAAAACGCAAAATACCAGATTGACACAGAGGAAAACAAAGCTTTTCTGGCTGAAATCCGTGAGGATCTTCTCCGGTTCGGCCATCAGTTCCCCTCACCGGGAGGAAGCTCGTATTATCTGGGGGATGATGGGACGCCGTGGAAAGAGCGCAGCCGCGAGACCTGGATTACCTGCCGTATGGCACACGTCTACAGCATTGGTGCGCTTCTGGGACATGAGGGCAGCGAAGCACTGGTTGACGCGGCGCTGAAAGGGCTTGGCGGAGAACTGCATGATGCCAGATATGGCGGCTGGTATCCAGGGCTGACGGCGGATGGGGAGTTTTTGCCGGACAAGCAGTGTTACGCGCACGCGTTTGTGATTCTGGCGGCGTCTTCCGCGATACTTGCCGGGAGACCGGGAGCGCAGGAGCTTTTAAAAGAGGCGCTGATTTTCTATGATTCTCACTTCTGGAATGAGGAAGAGGGGCTTGCCTGCGACACCTGGAATACAGAAATGACAGTTCTCGATGATTACCGCGGCCTGAACGCGAATATGCATACGGTTGAAGCTTTTCTGGCTGCGGCGGATGTGATTGGAAGCGATGTATATCGTGTGAGAGCAGAGCGGATTATTGATCATGTGCTTACATGGGCGAGCGCGAACAACTGGCGTATACCGGAGCATTTTACAAAGGACTGGACACCGGATCTGGAGTGCAATAAGGACCGGCCGGATGACCAGTTTAAGCCATACGGCGCGACGCCCGGCCATGGCATTGAGTGGGCACGGCTGATCACGCAGTGGGCCTTGTCTGTTCCGGCGTTCGAAGAACGGATGGGAACAGAGGGAGAGGACTGGCGCCAGCCGCAAAAATATATTGATGCGGCAGAAAAATTGTACAATCGGGCGGTAGAAGATGCCTGGAATGCGGACGGTGCGCCGGGTATTGTCTATACAACCGACTGGAATGGTCAGCCAGTCGTACATGACCGCATGCACTGGACGCTTGCTGAGGCGATCAACACCTCCGCAGTGCTTTACCGTGCGACCGGCAAGGCAAAATACGCGCAGGACTATGCACAGTTCATGCGCTATCTGGATGAATGTGTGCTGGATCATGTGAACGGATCCTGGTTCCACCAGCTTGACCGGAACAATCAGGTGATCGGCACCGTCTGGCCAGGAAAATCCGATCTTTACCATGCGCTGCAGGCGACGCTGATTCCGTATTACGAGCCGTCTGTATCCATTGCTCCGGCAGTAAAAAGAGGATTGAAGAAGAATTAATAATATTATAACAGATTCGCGCTTCCGGCGTTTTTGCATTTCGCGAAAACGCGTGGGAGCGCGATTTTTGAATCGAATGAAAGATTGCTTATAATATGCACACAGGCGCACAGGGAAGGCAACTAACGTTACCTGCGCCTGGCGCGCGAGCATACGTCGTTCTACCGATGCTCGATAAGAAGCTGCATAAGTCTGGTATGCGGCTGCTGTGGATTTGCCTCAAAAATATTGACATATCGCTCATCGGAGCTTCGGTCACGGAAGGCCGGATAGAGGAAACCAAACTCCGGACTGCCGGCTTCATAGTCGCCGGATAGAGGGCAGAGCGCACAGATCAGATATTCGTAAACCTCTTCAGAGCCCTCCAGCCATTCCTTGTCTGTTCCTTTCTGCGGAACGTCGTAGCGCCCGTGAAAGACCAGAAACGCGTACGGACTGCCGGGATGATAAGTTTCCCCGATCAGTTCGTACAGGATATCCAGAAACGCATCATTTTTCAGGCCGCTCTCCTTTATCCCATCCAGAAGCTGCCATAGACTGCCTGGTTTTTTCGCGGCTGCCGGAATCCGGTAATCTTTCAGAGCAACGTTCGTTTCAGAAAAGAGAATATCCTTCGCAATTTTTATGTGCCTGCCCCGTTCCGGCGCTTCCAGCTTCAGAAAATGGGTGTTGAATGTCCCGTCTACATAGCCTTCCTCATCGTAATAGGCACCCGCGATGCGGTCGATGGATGACCTCGCAAGCGTCATTCTTCTGGTTAATTCCAGCATATCGTCACGGCTTATCATGGACGTTTCCTTTCAAATTTCTTTGATATGCTCTTCCCCCTGCGCGAGGATGGTTCTCACATGGTCATCCGCGAGGGAGTAAAAAACAGATTTTCCTTCCCTGCGGCTCTTCACCAGACGGTTTGTTTTCAGAATCCGCAGCTGGTGAGAGATTGCGGACTGATTCATGTTCAGCGCTGAGGCGAGGTCGCAGACGCAGACTTCCGCCTCGAACAGCACATAGAGGATGCGGATGCGCGTGGAATCGCCGAAAACCTTGAACAGCTCCGCCAGATCGTAGAGAGTCGTCTCGTCCGGCAGAGTTTCGTTTACGATTTGAAGCAGATTTTCATGGACTTCGTACTCGTCGCAGCCGCAGCAGTCGGCAGGCTTAGCAGATATTTTTATAGTTTCAGACATAAGGTTTTCACTTTCTTTCAATAAAAATTTCTTAAATGATTATTTTTCCGCAGAGGATGGCTTGCGTTCCGTTCCCAGATGTGTTTTACAGTTACTGGTCACAAACCGACCGCAGCAAGCTTTACAGCTTCTTTACAAACAGTGCCCGAATCGCGTTTAGCACGGCGAGGATCATGACGCCGACGTCCGCGAAAATGGCCATCCACATATTGGCGATGCCGAGCGCGCCGAGAATCAGGCAGATGGCTTTGATGCCGATCGCAAAGTAAATATTCTGGTAGACGATGCGGATGCACTTTCGTGAAATGCGGATGGCTTTGGCCACCTTGAGCGGGTCGTCGTCCATTAGTACGACATCCGCAGCTTCAATCGCCGCATCGGAGCCCATAGCGCCCATCGCGATGCCGATATCGGCGCGGGAGAGCACCGGTGCATCGTTGATACCGTCGCCGACAAAGGCCAGTTGTTCTGTTTTGGCCTTTTTCTTTTCCAGAAGTTCCTCAACCTTAGCTACTTTGTCGGCAGGGAGAAGCTCGCTGTACACTTCATCAAATCCAAGCTCCGCCGCCACCTGCTCTGCAACACGCTTCGAATCGCCGGTGAGCATGATGGTTTTGGCAACACCTGCTTTTTTGAGGCTTTGTATGGCTTCTTTTGCAGTCGGCTTTACAATATCTGAAATCAGGATGTGCCCCGCGTACTGTCCGTCGATGGCGATATGTACGACGGTGCCGACATGATGGCAGTCCTTATAGGCAATGCCAAGCCGATTCATCAGTTTTGCGTTACCGGCCGCGATGGTTTTTCCATCTACGTTTGCGGTCACGCCGTTGCCGCTGATTTCTTCAATATCCGAGACGCGGCTGCGGTCGATGGGCTTTCCATAAGCACGCTGCAGACTCTTGCTGATTGGGTGCGAGGAGGCGCTTTCCGCAAGCGCCGCGTATTCCAGCAATTGTTCTTTTGCCAGTGAACTGTGGTGGACACCGCTCACCTCGAAGACGCCCTTTGTCATGGTGCCAGTCTTGTCAAATACCACGTATTTTGTCTGCGAGAGGGTTTCCAGGTAATTGGACCCCTTGACCAATACGCCCGCGTTGCTCGCGCCGCCGATTCCGGCGAAAAAGCTGAGCGGGATACTGATAACCAGAGCGCAGGGGCAGCTGATGACCAGAAATGTCAGGGCACGGTAAATCCAGTCGCCCCATTGGGGAGAGAGTCCCATAAAAAGCATTCTGAAAAGCGGCGGCAGGATCGCCAGTGCGACCGCTCCGTAGCAGACCGCCGGGGTATAATAGCGCGCAAATTTCGAGATAAAATTCTCGGACCTGGATTTTCGTGAGCTGGAATTCTCGACCAGCTCCAGAATCTTTGATACGGTAGATTCGCCGAATTCCTTTGTGGTGCGTACCCGGATCATGCCGGTCATGTTGATGCAGCCACTGATGATTTCGTCGCCCGCGGCAGCGTCGCGGGGCAAGCTCTCTCCGGTCAGCGCACTGGTGTTGAGCGAGGTCTTTCCTTCCAGGATGATGCCGTCGATCGGGACTTTTTCACCAGGCTGCACGACGATGGTCGTGCCGATTTCCACTTCATCCGGATCGACCTTTTCCAGAGTACCGTCGCGCTCCACATTCGCGTAATCCGGGCGGATATCCATCAGGTCGCTGATGTTGCGGCGGCTTTTGCCGACCGCATAGCTCTGAAAGAGTTCCCCGATCTGATAGAAGAGCATCACGGCTACTCCTTCGCTGTAGTCACCGAGAAGAATGGCGCCCACCGTCGCGACCGCCATCAGAAAATTCTCGTCAAAAACCTGTCGGTTGCGAATGCCTTTCCAGGCCTTTTTCAGAATATCATAGCCGATGACCAGATAGGGAATCATAAAGAGCCCGAAGCGAAGGTATCCATCGACCGGCAGATAAGAAAAAAGAATCATCAATGCTGCCGCGACTAGGATGCGAATGAACATTTTTTTCTGCTTTTTATTCATAACCATGTCTCCCTTGTATAATGGTAACTGTTCAGTATCAGCTGACTTTTCGATAATGACCGCAGAAAAAAACTGCAGTCGGATGGTTTACAGGAAAATTTCGCAGTCGTCTTCGACCTTTTTGCAGTTTTTCAGAACCTCCTTCATGACTGTCTTTGGATCCTGGCTCTCTTCAAATTCTACGATCATTTTGAGTGCCATGAAATTTACGGTCGCGTCCTTGACGCCAGCTGTTTTCTTCGCTGCTTCCTCCATCTTGTTTGCGCAGTTTGCGCAGTCAACATCAATCTTGTAGGTCTTTTTCATTTTCCTGGTTTCCTTTCTTTTGAATTTTTTGAATGAACAAATGAACAATCATTCATATGTATATTCCATTATAGTCTTGCAGAGCAATTTGTCAATACATAATTTAGAGTTACTGTTTAGTATCTTACAGTTAGAATTCAGAAACTTTGCACATCTGAAAAGAAAAGCTTCCT
>JAJPXU010000093.1 GCA_021205305.1 Lachnospiraceae bacterium | reverse complement strand
ACTGTTATCCTGCACTTTATTTGACCCCAAAAAGGCCACTTTTCCGGAAAAATAAATTAAGCCACACCATCCGTGAACTTGACGAATCTATCGTCAGTTTTATTGATGCCATCACCATGCAATGTGATATTTCCTGTTTAACCGCTAAAGTAACATAGCGAGAGGTTCAGCAATCCATCTATCAATTAAGAGGGAATCAGTAGTAGTCGTAGTGTGGAAACAGTGTAAAACTGCCGTTTAGAGGCTGTGGGCAGGTTGTGTGAACCGTGTGGTCGGCATTCCTTTGCCGTCCATACGATTCACACAGCCTGTCCATAGTCTCTGGCAGTTTTGCACTGTTTCCACACGTACTCCCGGAATTCGCAAAAACGGCAAGTTATATTATGACCGTCAGGCTTTTTGTATGTAAAATCGGCCGAAAATAATTTGCTGAAAACGGCTCCGAATAATTCGCCGAACGACACGGAACGGAGAATTCTCAATATTATGAATCGCGCGCATAAAGCCCTGCTCCCCGTACACCGTCATACCGCCGCGACGCGTTCCCAGATGGGAATGATAATCCACTCCGTAAAAAAGTTCCATCGTGCAGCTTCTCTTCGCTGCTACTCCAAATATACCGCCCATGTTCGTCTCCTCTCAGATGCTGCTTTGTAGTTACTGTTCACAACGACCACACACTTCCAGATACACACTTTTTGCCGCGCCGGGCATCGGCCAAAGTGTAACAACACGTGTATTGCATGAAGTATACCATGCCCGGCAGGGACATGGCAATAGTAAACCGGCAGAAAAACTCCCCGGGAGCCCGGGGAGTGTATAGCCAATAATCACTATTTACTGAATCACAAACGTCAGTTCCGCTTCCGTGCAGACCTTATCGTCCACATAGGCGGTCGCTTTGCCGATGCCGACCGGCCCTTTTACCTTGATCACCTCAAGCTCCAGGCGAAGGACATCCCCCGGTACAACCTTCTTGCGAAAACGCGCCTTATTAATGCCGCCGAACAGGACAAGCCTGCCCTTGTATTCGTCCAGAGAAAGGATCGCGACAGCACCCACCTGGGCAAGCGCTTCCAGGATCAGCACGCCCGGCATCACCGGCTCCTGCGGAAAATGTCCGGCAAAGAATGGCTCGTTATAGGACACACACTTGCGTCCGACTGCACGCACCCCCGGCTCCAGCTCGTCGATCCGGTCCACAAGAAGAAACGGCGAACGGTGCGGCAATATTTCCATGATTTGTTTTGAATCTAACATAGCGGTTTTTACTCCTGTTCTTACACTTTTCCTAGTGTTCTGACCTGCCTGGCATCTACAGCTTTACTCGGCTAATTTCTCGAAGTCGGCATTACTCTGCAAACTTTTTGAAAAGCAGCGTCGCATTGTGTCCGCCAAATCCCAGTGAATTCGTCAGGCAGGCGTTTACTTCCCGCTCAATTCCTTCCGGCGTATAATTGAGGTCCATCTCTTCCTCTGCCTCACGGAAACCAGCCGTCGCGTGGATATAGTTCTCCGTAATACTCTTAACGCAGACGACCGCTTCCAGCCCGCCGGCAGCGCCGAGTGCGTGGCCGATCATGGATTTGGTTGAGTTAATATTGAGCTGATAAGCCGCCTCGCCGAACGCAGCCTTGATCGCGCGCGTCTCGCAAAGGTCATTAAGGTGCGTCGCAGTACCATGCGCATTGACATACTGAATTTCTTCCGGAGCCAGATTTGCTTCCTTCATCGCCAGCTTCATCGCGCGCGCCGCACCCTCACCGGTCTCTACCGGAGATGTAATGTGATATGCGTCGCTGGTCGCCCCGTATCCGGCAATCTCCGCCAATATCGTCGCACCGCGCTGCTGTGCATGGGAAAGCTCTTCCAGAATCAGAACGCCTGCGCCTTCGCCCATGACAAACCCGCTCCGGTCCTTGTCAAACGGCAGAGACGCACGCAGCGGATCGGTCTCTTTGCTCAGAGCGGTCAGCGCAGAAAATCCGGCAACTCCCATCGGGCAGATTGCCGCCTCGGTGCCACCGGCTACCATCACATCCGCATCGCCGACCTGAATCGAACGGTAAGCCTCCCCGATGGAATGTGTACCAGTCGCGCACGCGGTCACAACGTTAATATTCTTTCCCTTCAAGCCAAAGTGAATCCCGACATTTCCGGCCGCCATATTGGAAATCAGCAGCGGTACAAAAAGCGTCGGTACTCGGCCCGGACCCTTCTCCAACAGCTTTGAATGTCCCTGTTCAAAAATCTGAAGACTGCCGATGCCGCTGCCGATGGAAACGCCCACCCGATAGCGCTCTTCCTCCGTCAGGTCACCGATTCCGGCCTGTGCAAGCGCTTCCGCCGCCGCCGCTACCGCATACTGACTGAAAAGCTCCATGCGCCGGGATTCTTTTACATCCATCACAGTAAGCGGATCAAAATCCTTCACCTCTGCGGCAAGCTTTACCTTGTATTCTGTTGTGTCAAAACGGGTGATCGGTGCAATCCCCACCTTTTTTGCCTTCAGGCTGTCCCAGTAAGCATCCGCAGAATTCCCAATCGGAGAAACTGCACCCAGGCCTGTCACTACCACTCTTCTCATATGATGTCCTTTCCGTTACCAACTCAGAGCAGCTATGCCGGCTGTTTGCGGCCTGCTGTCTCTGAATCGCCACAATATTAAGCCCCCATGCCGCCGTCTACAGACAGCACCTGTCCGGTAATGTACGCCGCTTTATCCGACACCAGGAATGCGACCGCCTCCGCGATGTCCTGCGGCTGACCAATCCTTCCAAGCGGAATCTGTGTCAGCATTGCCGCTTTCTGCGTGTCCGTAAGCACCGCTGTCATATCCGTCTCTACATAGCCGGGCGCCACCGCGTTGACGGTAATTCCACGGCTCGCCAGTTCTTTCGCCAGGCTCTTTGTCATGCCGACCACGCCTGCTTTCGCAGCACTGTAGTTGATCTGTCCGGCATTTCCATGCAGACCAACAATCGAGGAAAGGCTGACAATCCTGCCGTAGCGCTTACGCAGCATCTGCTTCGCAGCCAGCTTCATGCAAAAAAAAGTGCCTTTCAGATTCGTATCGATTACTTTGTCAAAATCTTCCGCGCTCATACGCAGGGTCAGATTGTCCCGCGTGATACCGGCGTTGTTCACCAGAATATCCGGCGCCCCGAGCTGGTCCGTCACCTCTTTAAACATCCGCTCACAGTCTTCCTGTGAAGAAATGTCTGCCTGAACAATGACTGCGCGTCTTCCAAGCGCCTGAATCTCATCCGCAACTTCCTGTGCTTTCACCTCAGAGCCGCAGTAATTCACCGCCACATCCGCGCCGTATCCGGCAAGTGTCAGCGCGATGGCACGGCCGATTCCTCTGCTCGCGCCTGTCACGAGCGCGATTTTTCCTTCTAACATATCTATTCATTCCTCCGCAGCTGCGTTTTGCCAAGGCAGCTGCTTTCTTTTATTATAAACTATCTGGCCAGGAGCGGTACCGTCCTTTACAGTACACTCTTTACCGCATCCAGATCTTCCGGCTTTTCAACATGAAGCGCTTTTACACTTCGATCGATTTTCTTCATGAAATTCGTCAGCGTCGTCCCCGGGCCGATCTCGATAAACGTATCCACTCCGGCCGCAATCATGTATTCCACGCTCTGCTGCCAGCGAACCGACGAACACACCTGCCGTCCAAGCAGGCTGCGAATCTCTTCCGGATCGCTGACCGGCGCCGCTGTTACATTTGAGAGCACCGGAAACTCTGGTTTCCGGATTTCCTGATCGGCAAGCAGCGCGGCAAGCTTTTTTCCCGCTCCGAAAAGCATCGGTGAATGGAATGGCCCGCTCACTACAAGCGGTACTGCTCTGCTCGCTCCCGCTTCCAGCAGCTTCGCCGCCGCCGCGTCCACCGCGCCCTTTTCGCCGGAAATCACCTGCTGTCCCGGACAATTGTAATTTGCTACACTCACCTGCCCGTCTACAGACGCGCAGATCTCCTCAATCGGAATCGGCTTCCGGCTCAGAATGGCCGTCATCGCCCCGCCGGTCGGCACAGCCTCTTCCATATAAATGCCGCGCTGGCAGACAATGCGAACCGCATCCGACACGGAAAAAGTCCCGGCTGCCGTCAGCGCGCAATACTCGCCAAGACTTAAACCAGCAGCCATATCCGCCCAAATCCCCGCCTTTTGTACCGCCGCGAGAATCGCCAGGCTCGCGGTCAGCAATACCGGCTGCGTATACCGGGTCTGATTGATTTTCGTATTTGGAACGCGCCCGTCCGGTCCCGGCTCTCCATCCGCTGCTGTCCCGGCGCCGCCATCATATGGCAGCGTCTCTGAAAAACAAATGTCCTCGATCGAATAACCCGCCGCCGCGGACGCCATCTCAAAGACTTCCCGGCTTTCCGGACAAGAATCATAAAACTCCCGGGTCATACCGACGTGCTGCGCGCCCTGACCCGGAAATACAAATGCAATTTTGCTCATTCTTTTTCCTCGAATTCTTATTTCCCAAGCAATGCTTCCGCCTGTCCCATGATCTCTTCGATCATCTCCTGACAAGTCTGCTCTTTGTTCACCATACCGGCAATCTGACCGCACATCATGGAGCCTCCGGTCACATCACCCTCCTGCACCGCCTTGCGCAGAGAGCCGACCGTCAGAGTCTCCAGCTCTTCAAACGTGCATCCTTCTTTTTCCATCGCCAGATACTTGCGCGTCATCTGGTTGCGGATCTGGCGGCAGGGATGTCCTACGGAACGCGCGGTCACAACCGTGTCAATGTCCTTCGCCTTCAGCACCTGATTCTTATAATTCTGGTGAATCACACATTCCTTTGCTACCAGGAAGCGCGTCCCCATCTGCACACCGGCCGCGCCGAGCATCATTGCTGCCGCGAAGCCTCTGCCGTCCGCAATTCCGCCGGCCGCGATCACCGGGATCGTAACGCCGTCTACGACCTGCGGCACCAGCGTCATGGTCGTGCTCTCACCGATATGTCCGCCCGACTCACAGCCTTCCGCGATCACCGCGTCCGCGCCGCCGCGCTGCATCATCTTCGCGAGCGCCACACTCGCCACCACCGGAATCACCTTAATCCCGGCGCCTTTCCACTGCTCCATATAAGTACCCGGATTGCCCGCGCCGGTCGTCACCACCGCGACCTTTTCCTCCGTCACCACCTGTGCGACTTCCGCTGCAAACGGACTCAGCAGCATAATATTCACACCAAACGGCTTATCTGTTTTTTCTTTTGTCAGGCGAATCTGCTCCCGTACATAATCTGCCGGGGCATTGCCCGCCGCGATAATCCCCAAGCCGCCCGCGTTCGAGACAGCTGAAGCAAGGGAGTTTTCCGCCACCCATGCCATGCCGCCCTGAAAAATCGGGTATTCGATTCCCAGTAATTCTGTAATAGCGGTCTTCATTATTCTTCAATTCCTTTCGCACTCAGATAATTCATGACCGACTGTACGGTCGTCAGCTGCTCCAGATCCTCTGTCGGGATCTCGATATCATACTCCTCTTCAAGAGCCATCACCAGCTCAAACAGATCCAGGGAGTCAGCGCTTAAATCTGCTTTAAAATCAGTCTCCGGCTTGATCTCTTCTTCTGAAACATGAAGCTGCTCTGCTACGATTTCGATTAATTTCTCCTGCATGATAAACTTTCTCCTTCTTTGTTTGTTCGTAAAATTACTCTGTTTACATCTGCACGCGGTCGATATTCAGACGCGGCGCGCTCCGCCAAGTGCCGTAAAGTGCCGCATACACATAAATACTGCGATACCGGCGACTGCCGCAGAACAGGCCGCCGCAAACCCGGATATCGCCACGACAATTCTCCAGTTTGTCCGCATACGCGGCTCCGGTTCCGGCTGCGATTTCATCTCTGCCGAATCCGCCAGAACACGTTCCAGATCCCGCTCCGGAATTTCGTCCTCCAGAAAAGACGGGCTGATTTCACTGAACATATAAACCAGCCGCCTGGAAAACGCGTCTGTCTTCTTTTCGTCTGCATTTTGGGCTCCCATCCTGCCACCTCCCGTTCCCTTTCAATGATGCACGTTTTCGGTTCATTATGTCTGGCATTGCTTTTCATGCCGGACGCAAGCCACGCCTCACACGTCAGTGCAGCTTTAAATGACACGGCTCACTCTCCCGCTCATACCGCTTTCGAATTTTTTTTTTCAGCCGCGATAGCTTGCTGTCCACAGCATTTTCTGACATCCCCATCGCCTCGGCGATCTGCCGGGTGCTCTGCAGATAATAAAACCGCCGCAGCACCATCTCGCGATCCTTCTTTTTCAAGTCATTCAGGACGCGCTCCAGCGCTCGTACCTCCTCCTGAAAAATCATTCTCCGCTCGGGATTATCCGCATCGTCCATATCTCCGGAGTGCAGCGGATCTTCTTCCCCGTTCTCCTCGAACTCCTCTCGTCTGCTGACTTTCCGCAGATAGTTCAGCGCCGTGTTGCGCGTGATCGCTTTCAGCCAGGTGCGCAGCGATGCCTTTTCCAGGTCAAACTCTGTGCCATGCGTCCAGACCTTCAGATAGACATCGTTGATACACTCCTCGACTTCCGTTTCACGGTCGCGAAGAATGGTCACCGCTATGTACCGGAGCAGCCGTTCATAGCGTTCCGCAATCAGCTCTATGCTCTTTTGATCCCGCCCACGAAGCAGCGCGACAATGTCCTCATCCATCCGGTACATCTCCTTTAACTTATACACGCGAATCCGTAAAATCTTGCAAAATTTTTTGTAACAGTTCAGAACAGCATCGAAAAGAAAAGACAGACTGTGCAGGTTTACCTGCTAAAGGCTGTATTTTCTTTTCGGGATGGGCGGAACGCCCATCAAGCCTCAGACATATGACGCGTAAGCGGCATATAGCCTTCGGAGAAGGCGGTCTGTGGCCTGCTGTTCTGAATAGTTACAATTTTTTTACTTTAAAGTATAAACGAAAGTTATACTGTAAGCAAGCACAAAATTTGTAAAAACAATTCTCCGCACGTTCCATGGACATTTCTGCGCCCCGCATTTCTTTCGCGCATATCGAATAATTTGTCACTTTTCAAATCCTTCTTTATGCGTTACAATAACGCCATAGTGACAGCGATGTGAGGTTTTTATCATGAACGAAAAAGCATTAAAAGTATTGGAGTACCACAAAATCATTCAGCGCCTGGCCGAATTTGCCGGGTCCCAGCCGGGTAAGGAGCGCTGTCTTGCCCTCGTCCCGTCCGACGACCTGGATGAAATTCTGCGGATGCAGCGGGAAACTTCAGATGCGGTTAGCCGCACCCTGCGCAAGGGGCGGGTCTCTTTTTCCGGCCTGAGCGATATCCGCGGTTCACTGCGGCGGCTGGAAGTGGGGAGCTCCCTGAATATAGAAGAACTGCTGCGCGTCTGTACTGTGATGGAGACGACTGCCCGCGTGAAAAACTGGGCGAAGGATGATGGCAGAAAAAGTCCGGAACTCGACGCGATTGATGCCCCGGACGACTCTCTGGCACAGATGTTTGCGGATTTACAGCCGCTCACCCAGGTTGCGAATGAGATTCGCCGCTGCATCCTCTCTGAGGAAGAAATCAGCGACGACGCCAGCTCCGGCCTGCGCCAGGTGCGGCGACAGATGAAAGCTGTAAACGAGCGCATTCATTCCTCACTTGCTTCTTATCTAAATGGTCCGTCAAGAACCTACCTGCAGGATGCGGTAATCACACAGCGAAGCGGGCGCTACTGCATTCCGGTAAAAGCCGAACACCGCGGCCAGGTGCCAGGTATGATTCACGACCAGTCCTCAAGCGGCTCCACCCTGTTTGTCGAGCCGATGGCTGTCGTAAAGCTGAACAACGACCTGCGCGGGCTGGAAATCCGTGAGCAGAAAGAGATTGAAATCATTCTGGCGACTCTGAGCGCCGAAGTCGGAGCGCACACAGAAGCACTGAATTACAATGTCCTGCTTCTTACAGAACTGGATTTCATTTTTGCACGCGCGCAGCTCTCCCTCTCTTATCGGGGATCAGAGCCGGATTTCAACACGGAAGGGCGGATTCATATCAAAAAGGGCCGCCATCCGCTGCTGGATCAGAAATCCGTCGTCCCCGTAGACATCCGTCTCGGCGACGATTTTACACTCCTGGTCATCTCCGGACCGAACACGGGCGGCAAGACCGTCTCCCTAAAGACCGTGGGGCTGTTCACCCTGCTCGGCCAGGCCGGACTGCACATTCCGGCGCTGGATCACTCGGAGCTCTCTGTTTTCAGCGAAGTATACGCGGACATCGGGGATGAGCAAAGCATCGAACAGAGCCTGAGTACCTTTTCCTCCCACATGACCAATATCGTCTCCTTTTTACAGGCGATGGATGAGCAAGATGCCCGTATGTGGACATCCACCCGGAACACAAACACACCGCATCAATCAGGTTCCGATCATTCCGCCGCTGTACGGGAATCCCTGCACGGCCGGACGATATCCTGGGATAAAGATAATAGAACGGACTACAGAACCGCAGGTGAGCGCTCTTTAGTCCTCTTTGATGAGCTTGGCGCGGGTACAGATCCGACCGAGGGCGCGGCTCTGGCGATCGCCATCCTCTCAAACCTGCACAGCCGTGGGGTCCGCACGATTGCCACCACTCATTACAGTGAACTAAAGGTCTATGCCCTTTCTACCCCCGGGGTAGAAAACGGCTGCTGTGAATTTGACGTTGAGACACTGCGCCCGACCTACCGCCTGCTGATCGGCGTCCCCGGCAAGAGCAATGCGTTTGCCATTTCCGAAAAGCTCGGCCTGCCGGACTACATCATCGAAGACGCGAAAACTCGCCTCACCACAGAAGACGAGGCCTTTGAAGATGTCATCACAAACCTGGAAAACAGCCGCGTGACCATCGAGCGGGAGCGCGAGGAAATCGCACGCTACAAGCAGGAAGTCGAAGAGCTGAAGACCCGCCTTTCTCAAAAGGAAGGCCGCCTCGACGAAAACCGTGACGCAATCATCTCCAAAGCCCGCGAGGAAGCGCGGGAGATCCTGCGCGACGCCAAGGATTACGCGGACGAAACCATCCGCAAATTCAACAAACTGGGGTCGGAGTCCGACGCTTCCCGCAAAATGGAACAGGAACGCGCGAAGCTCCGCGAAAAAATGTCCGACAATGACAAAAAACTGGGCCTCAAAGCAGATAAAAAACCAAAGAAAGAGCTGACCGGCAAAGACTTGCGCATCGGCGACAGTGTACGTGTGCTGAGCCTAAACCTGAGCGGCACTGTCAGTACACTTCCGGACGCGAAAGGAAATCTCTTCGTCCAGATGGGCATTCTGCGCTCACAGGTAAACATCAAAGACCTGGAAAAGCTGGACGACGAGCCTCTCACCTCTGTCTACGGCAAAGGAAACGCTTCCGGAAATAAAAAAGGCACATCCGGAAATTTTGCCCGCTCGAATGGCTCCTCATCATCTGAAAATTCCGGCCGTTTCGGCAGCGCTGACGGGAACCGCCGGCAAGGCGCCGCTGACCAGGGTATACAGAACTCCAAGAGCTATAACATCCGCTCAGAAATCAATCTGATTGGCAAAACAACCGATGAGGCGCTCGCGGAGCTGGACAAATATATGGACGACGCCTGTCTCGCCCACCTTTCCCCCATCCGCATCGTTCACGGCAAGGGCAGCGGCATTCTGCGCAAAGCGGTACACCAGTATCTGCGCAGGCAGAGCTACGTCGCCTCTTACCGTCTCGGCGTGTTTGGGGAAGGCGACTCCGGTGTCACAATTGTAGAGTTGAAATAACAGTTCCGAACAGCATATAGCCTGCTGTTCTGAATTGTTACACAAAACAGAAGGGATATTATGACAAAACAGCAGAAAATAATGATAGCAGATCCGGATAACTCCGCCGCGCAGCTGACGATATTCTACCTGACCCAGGCTCTCTATGAGACAACGGTTGTCTCTGATGCGGCTTTTGTTTCTTCCGAGTGTCTCACATTTCAGCCTGACCTGGTTCTCCTGGAAGCTGTTTTTCCAAACCAGGAAAAATTTCAGGCATGCAAGGAACTGCGGGCACAATCAGAGGTCCCTGTCATTCTGCTCTCATCGGCTTATGAGGTGGCCGACCGTGTCCATGGTCTGGATCTGGGTGCGGATGATTACCTGGCAAAGCCCTATGACGCACGCGAACTGCTCTCCCGCATCCGCGCCGTGCTGCGCCGTTACCACCCAGCGGAGCCTGCCCCTGCGAAAGAGCCGGAGACCGGCGACTATGTCAAATACCCTGACCTGACGGTCAGCCTGACCAATTATTCTGTCATTTACCGGGGGCAAACCATTGATTTGCCGCCAAAAGAACTCGAACTGCTCTATTTCCTGGCTTCCTCACCGAATCAGGTTTTTTCCAGAGAACAGCTGCTGGACCGGCTCTGGGGGTTTGATTACATGGGCGACACCCGCACCGTAGATGTCCATATCAAACGGCTGCGCGAAAAATTCAAGGCAAACAAATACTGGGCGATCAAGACCGTTTGGGGCGTCGGCTATAAATTTGAAGTAAAGGTTTAAAGAAATAAGAAAGACTTCATTTTTTATCGAAACCGGTATGGTACAATGCGGATATCGAGAACGAAAACCATATACAGAAAGAAGGGAACGTATGAAAAAGAATCTTTTTTTACGCACAGTATCACTCCTGATGCTCCTCTGCATGACAGGCTTTTTTTCCATGACAGCCCTGGCTGTCAACGCGCGCTGGGAAAGCAGTACCTCCCGCGATGAAAACAACAATATCTGCATTGACTTTGAAGAAGTACAGGTCGTGCTGCCGTCTGACTGGGGCGGCAAAGTACAGATGAATATTTCCTCTGACCATGTCAGCTTCTACCACATTGGCTCACGCAATGCCTGGACAGAAGAACTGGGCTATGATAATGGCGGCCACCTGTTCACGATCGCTTACACAGAGGAGGACGACTACCTCGATCTTCCGGACTATATGGTAATCGGTTACACCTCGGAAGGCACCTACTACGCGGAATTTCCGACCGACTATCAGGCCTACACAGGGGACTCCAGCATCGAAGCGGAATACAATTCTCTCTCCGCCGATATGGATTGGGTCAAAGCAAACCTGACGCTGACCGTTGACGTCATCATTGCGATTGATTCGGAATATATCTTCGAGACCAGCGCGTCCGCCTACCTGACCGAGAGCGATCTTTCCGGCATGACCGCTGATGAAGTACAGATGGCCATCAACGAAATCTACGCACGGCACCACCGCAAATTCTACCTCGATGACGTTCAGGAATATTTCGATGCCAGATCCTGGTACAGCGGCTTCATTGACCCTGACGATTTTGACATCAGTGTAATGAATGTCTACGAATCTGCAAATATTAACCTCATGGTCGACTACCTTGAAAATCATGATTTCAGCGCGGATGAGAGCGCCGACGAATACATCCTCCCGACAAGCTCCACCGCCTATCTGACATCCAGCGACCTGACCGGCATGACCGCCGACGAGCTGCAGATGGCGATCAATGAAATCTACGCGCGGCACGGACGCAGATTCAGCACCGCCAGCATCCAGGAATATTTCGATGCCAAATCCTGGTATACCGGCACCATCTCACCGGAGAATTTTGATACCAGCGTGCTGAACCGCTACGAGACCGCAAATATTAACCTGCTGGTGCAGACCAGAGACGCCCGGTCGTAACCGAATCACACTTTGCCCTGCGCATTTAAAATAGAATCCCGCCTTGCCGGGATTCTCGCGCTGCCGCGCGTCTGCGCAAGCAGACAGTTTCCTCTAGCGCAGCATGTGCATCCTCCCGGAGGTTTCTTGTCCAATAGAGAATTCTATAGGACAAGAAAAGCGCTCGTAAAGGTTTTCCCTTTCATGAGCGCTTTTCTTTTTCCGCTTCGGTCGTTGCTAAGAACACAGCAACGACGCAAACGAAAACAAAACAGCTTACATCGTTTACTATATATTGCAGAACTCACTGCCACAAAAGAGTCTCTGCCGCCGCCAGACGCGCCTCAAACTGCGCGTAAAAATCTTCCTCTGGTTCGTATGGCTTTATAAAAAACTGCTTTAACAGATAGAGATTGATATTTTTCACCACGGTTTCATCCGTTTCTTCCGCCACAAGCACTTCCGCCCGCTCCAGAAAATTGTGCCATGCTAATATGTACGCCTCATACCTGGAAAGCTGCGGCTGGTCCAGCCACTTCTCAACCCGCACTTTCGTCTTGTTCGGGGCAGGACACTCATTGACCTGAAGAAAGTATCGAAAATCCATGGCACTCCCCGTCTCTTTTGTATCTTCTCCTGACGGATTCAAACTCGAAGAATGTTTTTCTGTCCAGTCATCCTTTTTGACATAATATCTTCCAAGCGGAAACAACCGACAGACGCCCGGACGAAACGGATGAATGCTGCAGCGGCCATCTTCATTCAAAAAGCCGCAGGCTTCCTCCTCGCCAGTCATCGCCAGATTCGGCAGAATGATACCATCTACCACATTGAGTTCCAGCTTCTCCCCAAGCAGAACATCCACAGGAAGTCCGGTCCCCTGCGTCAGACGGGAAACATCCAGCGGATCCAGAATCGCTGATTTGCCCATCCCATGACAGCACGCGGAACACCCCCGGCAGCCGCCACAGCCAGCCCGAACCATGTCATGACGGCCATACAGCCTGCCATCCGATATTTCCTCAAGGCTTACCTGACGTTTCACAGTTTTTTCTCCTAATTAAAATACACCGTATCTTCCTCGGGCGCCCCAGTCAGTTCATAACTCTTTGCGTACAGAACCGGCCCTTCTTCGCCGTATTCCTTCTGGTATTCATATCGAATCTCTGCGGTCAGCCAAATCCACTGTCTCGGCTTCAGATCTCCGGCAAAACCGGCCTTGCACACATACCCGACAAAGCGGATATCCTCTGCACAGCAGGTCATGACATTGCGGCCGGGAATAAACGCATTCGACGGCAAACGGCGTGATTTCATAACTTTCGCACGGAAACGTACCGTCTTGCCTTCATAGCGATCCCTGGACTCAAAAGCATCCAGATACCAGAGGCCATAGTCAATATCGTCCACCTGTATCACATCAGCGGTCAAATCAAACGGCGGCACATCCTTGCCGGGATCAATCGGATTTCCGTCCTTATCCTCAAAATAAACCATCGCCCGCGGATTCAATCCGCGAACCGTGCGCCGGTAGGACAGCAGATCCATCTCAGGGGTACAGCGGTTAAAAATTGCCATCTCCGTATACTGAAATAAGTTACTTAAAATACTCCGCATATTATTCAGATAAACCGAAAATGTACTTCCGTCAACCACCGTAATGACCTGCGCAATCGCCATACTGAGAGGAAGCTCCTCTCCGTACAGCCATTTGCAGTCCCACATACCATTCATCTCAATAAAAATCCGTTTCGGGCGATAATGCTTCTCACAGGTGCGCAAAAAATCAGCTGTGAACTCCTCCTGAGAATCCGCCGTCACCACAGAAAAATTCATATCCGCCAGTGCCTTTTCATCGTATTCCTCTTCGCCCTCCTCACAGAGAATCAGAAGTCCCCTCTGACCATCCGCAAAGTCACCGCCATCCAGGACATCCCGCAAAAACGCCGTCTTGCCCGCTTCCAGAAATCCTGTAATTAAATAAACCGGAATTTGCCGCATACCATATCACTCTTTTCTTTCACAGGTTCCTGACCAATATTTGACAGGAAGCCTCCGCCAAATAATCCCGCTCACGCCGGATGAAACAACGTTACAGGTCACACCATGACCAAATTTACGTTATCTTAACTACTACAGGTGTGTCACGCCAGATGAAACAGTTCCGCAAGCTTCTGCTCATTCAGCTGTGCGCCGATCACGCAGAAGCGCCCCGTATAATCCGCCGCCCCGGTACGAATCTCATATTCCTCCGGCACAAAGTCAAAATGAATCCATGTGCCATCCGTTGCAGGAAGCATTCCCTTCGCGCGAAGCACAGTGCCATAACTCTCTTCCTTGCTAAGTGCCTGAAGAATCGCCTCCACTTCATCCTTCGTATACTTACGCGGCGTCTCCTGGCCCCAGGAAGTAAACACCTCATCCGCGTGATGATGGTGATGATGATGCCCGTCATGGTCGTGATGATGCTCATGGTCGCCATGGCAGCAGCATTCCTCGTCGCCATCGTGATGATGGTGATGCTCGTGGTCGTGGTCTTCATGATCATGATGATGCTCGTGGTCGTGGTCTTCATGATCATGATGATGCTCATGGTCGTGGCAGCAGCATTCATCATCATCCTCGTCGTCTTCATGAGACTCCGTCTCCGCAAGAAGCATCTGCGCGAGCACATCCGTCTCCTCCATTGCACTCAGCATCTGTGCGCCGGTCAGTTCATCCCAGGGAGTCGTGATAATCGTCGCGTTCGGATTCTTCTCCCGAATCATAGCGGCAGCCTCCAGCTGTTTCTCCTCAGAAAGCTTCTGTGTACGGCTCAGAATCACCGTTGCCGCGCTCTCGATCTGGTTATTATAAAACTCGCCAAAGTTCTTCATATACATTTTAATCTTAGAAGCATCGGCTACGGTCGTAAGCGCGTTCAGTTCAAGCCCGGCTTCCTCTGCGGCACCTTCTACCGCCTTGCGCACATCCGAAAGCTTGCCCACACCCGACGGCTCAATAATAATGCGGTCCGGAGAAAACTGCTCCGCCACTTCCTTCAGCGCTTTGCCAAAATCGCCGACCAGAGAGCAGCAGATGCAGCCGGAATTCATCTCTGTAATATTGATCCCGGCATCTTTCAAAAATCCTCCGTCAATGCCGATCTCGCCAAACTCATTCTCGATCAGCACAATCTTCTTCCCCGCGAACACCTCCGCGATCAGTTTCTTAATCAGCGTCGTCTTGCCGGCGCCAAGGAAACCGGAAATAATATCTACCTTTATCATATTTATCCTTCTTTCTGTCTTTTCATTTTGATACTGTTCAGAACTGTGGTTGATACAAAAAGCAGCTGCTTTCGCGCTGCTCTGATATAGTACACCAAAAATAAAGAGATTGCAAGAGGTCATCCGGCGTATTCCCGCGGATTCACCGCCCAAATTTACCAAGAAATTCGCGGATACGGGCATGGTCAGCGTCAAACACCTCATCCGGAGAGCCTTCGAGCGCCACGACGCCCTTATCCATAAAAATCACCCGATCGGATATCTCGCGTGCAAAGGACATCTCATGGGTGACAATCACCATCGTAATATGCGTCTCTGCCAGCGATTTGATCACTTTCAACACCTCGCCGGTCAACTCCGGATCCAAAGCGGAGGTCGGTTCATCAAAGAAAAGAATCTTCGGGTTCAGCGCAAGCGCTCTCGCAATTGCGACTCTCTGGCACTGTCCACCGGAGAGCTGACATGGATAGGCATCTTCCTTATCTGACAGCCCCATCTTCCGCAGGAGTTCGCGTGCCTCTTCGTAAACCTCTGCTTTCGGGCGCTTCTGAATCGTGATCGGCGCATCTGTGATATTTTTTATAACCGAGAAATGCGGGAACAGGTTAAAATTCTGAAACACCAGCCCGAAATAAGAATGTATTTTCTTTGCCTGCTCCCCTTTCGGATATACTTTTTTCCCATCCGCCTCAACCCAGGCTGTCCGTTCTCCCATATAGGAAATCTCCCCGCCATCGATCTGCTCCAGCATCGTCGCGCAGCGCAGCAGAGTCGATTTTCCGGAACCGGATGGCCCAATAATCGACAAAATCTCTCCCTCACTCACAGAAAGAGAAATGTCGTGAAGAACCTCCAGATTGTCAAACTGCTTTTTGATATGATTCATTTCAAGAAGCTTCATAGCGACCGCCTCTCCTTTGCATCCCTGATTTTCCCCGGCCAGAGAACCTGGCCGAACTTCCCTGTACTCCTACTGATAATAGTTCAGCCGCTTTTCGATCTGCTCCATTACAACCGCTACCACCAGGTTAAAGACATAATAGAAAACGGCTGCCACAACAAACGGCATAAATGTCGTCTGCGACGCCGCGATCTGTTTCGCGATCGTAAACATTTCTGCATAAGCCAGCGAAAAGCTCAGTGACGTATCCTTAACCAGGGTAATCACCTCATTTGTCACCGACGGCAGAATCCGCTTTATCACCTGCGGGAAAATAATCCGGAAAAAGCACTGGATTTTCCCATAGCCCAGCACCTGTGCCGCCTCATACTGTCCAACCGGCATTGATTCAATACCCGCGCGGTATATCTCAGCAAAATAGGCTGCATAGTTCAGCGAAAACCCAATGATAATCGCGGTAAAACGATAGCCGCCGCCGATTTTCATGCCAAACAGATAATACGGTCCAAAATAAACGACCAGGAGTTGCAGCATCAGCGGCGTCCCGCGCATCACAGATATATAAATCTTTGTAATCGTGCGCAGCAGACTGTTTTTCGACATCCTGCCAAAAGAAATCAGAAGTCCGAGCGGCAGAGAAAAAATCAGGGTCAATGCAAAAATACCCATTGACCGAAGCATACCGCTGCTCAATTGACTCAGCATGACTGAAAATTTCATAATAGTATTGAAGGACATCCCACGCCTGTAGGATGCCCTTATCCTCCATTTTGTCTATAACGATCTGCCACAACCGCATCCCGAGCCATATCTTATCTTCATCCCGATGCAGTTCCTAATGGCTACGCGTAAATCAGATATCCGCACAAGCTATGCCATAAGAACGCTGAGTGCCTGTAGCACTCGCTTAGCATTACTCTGTCACAGCCTCTGTCTCTGTCTCCGCTTCGTCCAGGATGCCCTCGCCCAGGCAAACCATATCGCTCAGTTCATACTTCTCGGCAAGCTCTGCTACCGTTCCATCCTCTACAAGCGCCAGCAGCGCCTCATTTACCGTATCACGCAGTTCTTCATCATCAAGACGGAAACCAACACCATACTGCTCCGAATTCAGCTCCTCATCAAGGATGATATAACCTTCTTTTTCTTTAATCTGATACTGCGCTACACCGATATCCATCGCCACCGCGTCGATACTTCCGGCCTGCAGCTCTACAAACGCTGTATTATAATCCGCAAATTCCTGCAATGTGCTAAATGTCGCAGCCAGATCCGCCTGATCGCCATCCGCACTCAGAAGCTCCAGTGCCGCAGATGCAGCCTGTACACCTACAATCTTGCCCGCCAGATCATCCAGACTGGCAATGCCGGAATCTTCCGCCACCACAATCACCTGGCTGTTATCTACATACGGATAAGACCATGCATAATTATCCTCACGGCCGTTGATCGTAAATCCACTCCAGATACAGTCAATCGATCCAGACTCCAACTCCAGATCCTTAGAATCCCAGTCAATCGGCGTCTTGATAAGCTCCCAGCCTTCCAGGTCGCAGACCGCCTGCGCCAGTTCCAGGTCAAACCCGGTATACTCACCGTCATCATCCATATAGCCATACGGCGGATATTCCGCATCAAATCCTACCGCAAAAGTCGTCCTCTCGTCAGCCATGCTGACCGTCCCCATCGTCATAGACGCTGCCATAGCCGCGGCAATCACGCCTGCCATCCAGTTCTTCTTCATAATAATTCCTCCATTTCTGCTTCTACTGCGTTGCTTTATCACGCTAAAATACTGGTTAATACTAACAGATAATCCTTATACTGTCAATAAAGATTTTACTGTAAAGACATCCGCTCCGGGAAGCCGTGTCCCCATTTTCCACGCAAAAACAGGTTCCCACAAACTGTGAGAACCCGTTCCTGAAAACATCATTTCGATTTTTATTCGCTATATTCACGCAAAGTACTCCGATACATCAGAATCCAGACACCAAACAGAAGCATCCAGCCAAGCTGTCCGACACCTGCGGCAATACCCGTCACTTCCAGGTTCACAATACCGGAAAGGATATTTATAATACCAGTGAACGCAAGAATCATGTGAACCACTGCCACATACACGGAAACCTTTCCACACCGCTCCCCTTTTCTCGCATTCGCACTTATAATGCGAATCGTCGAAAGATAACAGAAAAAGTACATGACTATGGCCATTGTCACGACAATCGCACCGATCAGTGTCACTGCCGCCGTCACAAGCGTGCTCTGTGTTCCGCCGCTCCAGGCCGCGATCACGAGCGTCACCGAAAGAATCAGGACAACCAGCAAAACCACACAGGCAGCAATCATCTCAACAATCGCCACAACCTGCACCAGTACAAAACCGATCCCCGACATTTTATCTTTCGAACTGCGCGCCAGGATACAGATCAGCCAAAGCCCCAGGCAAAACAGAAGATCCGGAACCCGAATCGCCAGATTAATCGCCAGCGCACCCTTATCAAGCTGTGCCATCGCACTCTGAAACATACTGACATAACCACTCAGCTGAGAGGGGAGATCCAAGAGATTCAGCAGTTTTGCAATCTGCCCATAGCTCAGTTCTCTCATAAAAATCGCCGCGACCGATGCTGCCAAAAACACCGTCTGCAGAAGCGCAACCACAAGCAACAGCGGCGATGTCAGCGCTTCTTTCGATGCTTCCCTCATCTTCCGGGCCATGCCGGAACTCTTGCCGCTGTGATGATGCGTCTGCTGCGAAGTCCCGCGGTTTTCCTGAGGAGTCTGTGCATATGGCTGCACGGACGGCCGTTGCTGCTGATTCATAGTTCTCGGAGCATTATTCACAGCTTCCGCTGACTCCTGAACACCCGCCGGACGCTGTCTCACTGGCGGCACTGCAGAATTCTGTTCCTGAACTGTCTCCGACCGCCTTCTTGGCTGAACCGGGCCGCTCTGTACATCATTTCCATATACTACGTTCTCTCCCGCATGCCCGCCATGGACATCTCTGCGAATGACGCCCTGTGCGCCTTCAAACTCTTCCATAGAATCCTGCCCATAAATCTGCGGACCGCTCTTCATCCTGCGCGGCCTTGCCGGGCGCTGCACATTTGTCTCATTTTCCGCTGCAAAAGCTTCCGCCGCACGCTGATTCTCTACCGGCGCTTCCACTGCCTGCTTCGCATACGCCTCTGATGCGCTCTGATTCTCTGTCGGCGCTTCCACTGCCTGCTTCGCATACGCTTCTGATGCGCTCTGATTCTCTGTCGGCGCTTCCACTGCCTGCTTCGCATACGCTTCTGATGCGCTCTGATTCTCTGCCGGCGCTTCCGCTGCACGCTTCGCAAACGCCTCTGCCGCCTGCTGCGCATATGCTTCCGCCCCACTCTCTGCCGGTTCTTCCGCTGCCTGCTTCGCAAACGCCTCTGCCGCTCGTTTCACCGGATCCTCCGCTGCTGCGTTCTGAGGCACAGAAGGATCAAAATCATCTTCCGGAAGAACCGTCACTCCCGGCTCATCTGCCCCCATCGCTTCCGGCACAGCCACCGGATTCGGCATGGCCGCCATCTCCTGCTGCGCTGCAAGCTCATCCTCCTGCACCTGCGTCAGAACTTCCTTAAGCTGCTCCTCAATCCTCTCATCCGGTTTCAGAGAGTCATTGCCATCATCAGGTTCACCTTCCATGTCTATGAATGGATTCCCGCATATATTGCAGACCACACTGTCGTCATCCCCGATATTACCACATACGATACAGCGCTTCATACTTGTTCCGTCCTCCTGTTCTGACCTATCCCAGGGATCTTCATTCACGTACCTCCCTGCTTTTCAGCCCATTATTACACGTTATGCCGGGACGTTGCAGCTGGTGCCGGTTCAAACAGAAACAGCGGCCACAAATCGCCCATACGGACATAAATTCTTTGTCATTATACCCCATTTGACAACCAGGAGCAAGCAAAATCATAAATTCTGCATAAAAACATGGCTACACCCGGCAAAATCTGCATGATTTCCGCCCTTACAGGTGTAGCCACAGCAAAACCCTTCCTAACTGTTCAGTACCTTCACAGTTAATTCTACTTTTCCAGATATTTTTCCAGGCTGACCAGTTTCACACTCAGCACAAAAATTTCCGTCGCCACTTGCAGCTCTTCCGGCGTCGGGAAAGACGGAGCAATACGAATGTTGCTGTCTTTTGGGTCTTTTCCATACGGATAGGTGGCTCCCGCACCCGTCATTGTCACACCAGCCTCTTTCGCTTTTGCCACAATCTTCTTCGCGCAGCCTTCCAGCGAATCAAAGGAAATAAAATAACCGCCCTTCGGCTTTGTCCAGCTGCCGATCTCCAGGCCGCCAAGCTCCCGCTCCAGTCCTTCCTCGACCGCCTCAAACTTCGGCCGCAGGATTGCCGCATGCTTTCTCATATGCTCATGCATGCCATCCATATTTTTAAAGAAACGCACATGCCGCAGCTGATTCAGCTTATCATGTCCAATAGTCTGATAAAACAGCGCACGCCGCGCATCCACCAGATTCGCTTCCGATGCCGCAAAGGCTGCGATTCCGGAACCCGGGAACGATACTTTTGAAGTCGAAATAAACTTATATACCAGATCTTCATTGCCAACCTTTGACGCTTCCGTCAAAAGCTCCAGGATCACATCCTGGTCGTCATCGTACAGGTGATGAATCGAATACGCATTGTCCCAGAAAATCCGGAAATCTTTCGCCGCCGGCTTCAGGTTCGCGAAACGCAGAACCGTCTCATCCGAATAAGAGACGCCGGTCGGATTTGAATATTTCGGTACACACCAGATACCTTTAATCAGCGGGTCGTTCGCAACCAGCTGCTCCACCAGATCCATATCCGGACCGGTCGGAAGCAGCGGCACATTAATCATCTCAATCCCAAAAAACTCTGTGATGCCAAAATGGCGATCATACCCTGGCACCGGACAGAGGAACTTCACTTTTTCCAACAGCCCCCACGGTGTATGTCCGCATACTCCCATCGACATCGCCCGTGCCACCGTATCAAACATCACATTCAGGCTGGAGTTTCCATAAATCAGGATATTCTTCTCCGGCACCTCAGACATATCCGCAAGCAAATGTCTTGCCTCGGGAATCCCATCCATCACACCATAATTCCTGCAGTCCACGCCGGATTCACAAGTCAGATCCGCTGTGCTGTTCAGGACATCCATCATTCCATTGGAAAGATCCAGCTGCTCCTTCGAAGGCTTTCCCCGCGACATATCCAGCTTCAGATCCTTTGCTTTCATCTCCTGATATCTGACTTCTACAGCCGCTTTCTCCGCCAGAAGCTCTTCACGGGTCATCATCTTATAAGGTTTCATAATGTTTCTCCTCCAGTCCTGTATTCTGCGCCGTCGCGTCTTTCCCGTGCGCACAAATGTCCGTATCCGTCAAAAATTCACCTTACCTATTCTATCCCCAGAGTCCTTATTCGTCAAGGCTTTCTTCCCGCGTCATCGGCGAAAATCCGCCTTAAATTTTACGGTTTTTAACCAGACCCGCAGACCGCCGTTCTGAATCGTCACGGTTCTTTCAAAAGATTCCCGGCGCGTTCCGTGTACTGCGAAATCTGAACAGCGTCCTCAATTTCCAGATCCCGCTCTCCGGCCAGTGACTCCAGATGATGCCGAAACTCATGCAGCAGCACTTTTCGCATCTTATCCAAAAGCGCTTCTTCCCGCCAGGAACCACAGCAGCGCATAAAAGACCCATAGTACAGCACGACGAACCGCCCCAGATAATAATCTCTATGATATTCGCCCATCACAAACAAATCTCCGCGCAAATCCGCCGGGTGCAGCCGCTCCTGTTCCTTTACAATAATTCCTCCGTTCAGTTCCCGATAAAACTCCTCCGGGAACGTGTCTGCAATTTCATAGGCCGCTGTTTCAAATTCGTCAAAAGTCATAAATCACCTCTTTCATTCCCATGAAACAACGAGCCAGGCAATCGGATTCATTAAAAATCCACCGGCAAATCGGTTCCCCTTATGGCATAGCTTACACGGGTATTTGATTTCCCCGTCCGAGTACCGAATCACATTTCTATGGGTTGAAACCAATTCCCTTGCGCCATCAGAACACAATTCCGGCTGTGCTCACACCTGCCATAATCACAATCCGCCTCAAGCAGGATTCGCCTGCCATCTTCTGTGACCTCACACTCACAAAACACCGTCCGCGTCTGATTCTGTCTTTTGCAAAATCCACTGAGTAAAGTTTCCGTCTCCATAATCACATTCCCCGATATAACATCCTTTTCATCATCCAAAAGCAATACACAGACCATTTACTGTTCAGAACCGTTACCTCTTCTTTCCCCCTGCGCCGGATTTCCTGTCCTCTTTCTTCGCCACAGATTTTCTTACATCGTCAAATGCCTCTTTATTCATAAAAGAAACTGCTTTCGGGTTTCTTTTAAGCAAACCGCGGATTGACCTGGCACTCATCCTGCGTAGCAACTCATTTTCACCAGCCAGGCGCGCCGCTTTCTCCTGAACGGCCGCCAACATATCCGTCAGCTCCTGCAGCGCCGCAATCTTACCGGGCAATTCTCCAAGCGCGACAAGCCGGTCAGATACCCCCTGCACGCCCATCGCAAGTGTCTCATTTGCTTTCTCTCCCGCACTTTTAATCGCGTCCTCAAGTTCCTGCTTCCGCTCCGTGAAAACAGTTTCTATTTCCTGTTTCCGCTCGGTAAACACACTTTCCATTTCCGACTTTCGCTCGGCAATCGCCAGCTCCAGCTCCTGCTTCCGCTCGGCAAGCTTCCGCATCTCTTCACTGACGCGCTCCCACTGAATCAGCAAATCGCGCAGTCGAATCGCGGCGCGGAAAGAAGTCACTGCATCCGCCGTGACGAAAGGCGTGATGATAAGCACTACGGCTTCCACTACTCCTTCGTCAAAATACAGCACCAGCTTCTCCACATAAACCTGCAGCACCTCAACCACCAGCACGGTCATCACACCCCAGCAAAGCGCAGAGGCCAGACAGATGTGCCCGTTTAAATTCATAAATTTATCCGAGTAATCCCAGTACCGCACATGAAACAGCTTTTCCATCGCAGCTCCGGTCGCATATTCCAGCACAGTAGCCGCAGCCATCCCTGACAGGCACATCAGAGGAATGCTGTCGCGAAACGGAAGCGTCACAATCAGCACACAAAGCGCGCCGCTGCCATAAATGGGCAAAAGGGGGCCTTTTAAAAAGCCCCGGTTCACCAAATGTTTTTCTTTGATTGACACATAAGCCGACTCCCACAGCCAGCCCAGAAAGCAGTAGATGTAGAAAAAGAACACCCACTGTGAAAATGAATAAATTTTCATACCATCACCATATTCGCTGATATTTCTGATCTGTCAGTCCTGTCCGGCCTGCCTTATCATCCTTGTCCGCTCTACTTTTGCAGTCCAATCAGCGTATTTTTCAGCTCCTGCTCCATGCGGTTCAGTTCATCCTCCGCAGCACGGCGTTTTGCGCGGCCATCCTCCTGAATCTTCATCACCTCATCAAGGGTAGAGATCAGACTCGCGTTCGTCGATTTCAACGTCTCCAGGTCGACAATACCGCGCTCAGATGCTTTCGCGCTCTCGACCGTCGCCATTTTCAGCTGCTCCGCGTTCTTTTTCAGAAGCGCGTTCGTCATATCCGTGACTTCTTTCTGCGCCTTCGCCGCCTGATTCGCATGCTCCACGCCCAGGGAAATCACCATCTGACTCTTCCACAGCGGAATCGTGTTCACCACCGTAGACTGAATCTTCTCAATCATCATCGTGTCGCTCGCCTGCACCAGGCGAATCTGCGGCGCGGTCTGAATGGAAATCATGCGCGTCAGCTCCAGGTCATGGATTTTCTTCTCAAAACGGTCGCACAGATCCTGCAAATCCTTCGCCGCCTGCGCATCCTCCGGCAGATTGCTCCGCTGCGCCTTCTCAACCGCCGCGGCAACCTCCGTCGCACGCACTTCCTCCAGACGCTTTTTCCCGGCCAGGATATACATAGACAGTTCTTTAAAATAGGAAAGATTCAGCCCATACATCTTATCCAGCACAGCCACATCCTTCATCAGCTGCACCTGATGATCCTCCAGAACCGTGCAGATCTTCTCGACATTGACCTCCGCCTTGTCATACTTGGCCTTCATATTGGCCACTTTATTGCCGCCCTTTTTAAACAGGCCGCCAAACAGCCCCTTCTCGCTCTCATCCTCATCAAAACTCTTCAACTCCGTCACAAGACTGGAGATCATATCGCCGACCTCCCCGAGATCCTTCGTGCGTACATTTTTCAGCGCTGTCTCCGAAAAATCCGCCATCTTCTTCTGCGTACCCGCACCATACTGCAAGATGCCGTTCGTATCGTGCAGATTGATCTGCTTACTGAACTCATCTACCATCTTCCGCTCTTCCGGCGTCAGCGAATCCTCCGTCAGCTGCGGGTCCGCAGCCACAGGCTTCGCCTCTGGTTCCGCCACCGACACCGCAGCCGGCTCCTCTGCCACCGGCGTCCCGAACGTCAATACCGGTGTCGGCACCTCTACATCCACAAAATCCTTGAATTCATCCATGTGCTTGTCCTCCCATGTTTTTTATGTTTTTTATGTTTTTTATGTTTTTTATGTTTTTTCAATGATATCCTTTCACATCTTCTGTACTCCGGAAACCGCGGCAGTCACGCCCCGTCATCCTTTTTCCTCTTTTGATGTATCTTCACCAGATGCCTTCGCTTTAAATCCGTTCCCCGTCAGCCCTTCCTGCGCCAGCATCGAATTCAGCACAGAAATATCCGACGAGATATCCCACGCCTGCTCCTCATACAAATCGTCCAACAGCTTCTCAAACGCGGTATTGATCGTATCCAGCGCACTCTCAATCTCTGCCCGCGTACTCTCTATATTCTGCCCCCGGATCGGCTGGTCATCCAGCTCACAGTAAGCGTCCAGCAGCTTCCGCGTCGTCGGCAGATAATAACTCATCATTTTACGCAGATCAGAAACCGCATCCGGATTTTTCTCCGCCTCCCGGAAAATCCTTGTCACCACCAGTTCCAGCCTGTCCAGCTTCGCCGTCATCTGCGCGTCCGGAATCTTCACATTGCATTCGTGAATGTGGCGAATATATCTCTGTCCTTCCTCAATCAGCGCCTGATGCTCCGGTGTGCGCTCTGTTTTCTCCGCATCTTTCGTCTTTACGTCTTCCGTATTTGCCTCAGCCGCATCCTGCGCCGCGGCAGAGGATTGGCTTCCGGCACCACTCTTCGTCTGCTCACTCTGGCGTTTCTCATATTCCGCCTCAGTCTGAAGATACTGCTGATACGTCGACTGATCTGTGATCAAAAGCGTCTCCTTGCGGTCCAGATATCCCACCGGAAAATAACCGCGCCGGATCATCTTTTTCAGATCCTTTTTCACATAAGCGGTCGTCTCGCCGATCCCGGCCGCAAGCTCCTCGATCATGCAGTACGTCCGCGCCCCAATCACTTCCTGATAACGTTTAAAACGCCTGGTCGCACCCAGCCGCTTCTGTCCGTTCGCACCCAACAAAACACTGCCCGCAAAAAACAGACCGGTCGTAACACCCCCTGCCGCAAAAAGGAAAAAATCTCCAATCGCGACCGCAGCCGCAGCTTCCATTGCCAGGCTCGCCCCGAAAACCACGCCCATGCCATAACCGATATATTTCATCAGCTTACTGCCCAGCTCGCCAGGCACACGCCGTTTTACCTTCACAGGCTGGTATCTCTGCGTCCTCTGGTTCTGAGTTCCCTGCCCATAATAAGAACCACTCTGTCCGGCAGATCCGCCATAGGTCCGGCCTGCCGCCCGCTCATATGCCTGTCTGCCTCCATTCGCCGTCTGTTCATACGCCCTGCGCGTGCGGTCTGCCGACCCACGGTAAGTCTGGTCATACGCATCATCGGCGAAGTCAGAAGAATCCGCCTGTTCATAACGGTCATACGTCTGATCGGCCGATGACCACCCATTCCCGCGATTCCCGCCAAGATTGCCCCGTATGGCATCCTGCAGGCCGTCCACCGTATCATTCACCACATCCGCAATCGTATTGCCAAGCTGTGAAAAATCCCCCGTGTCCACAGCATCCTGCACCAGTCTTTTTATCTGATCACCGGCTTCATACCAGTCATTCTTCGTCATCTCACGCACCTCTGCATCATATCTGACATTCTAATGGCTTCATCATATCATATTCGTTACCTTGCTTCAAGGGAAAAAACAAATCGAGTAGGAGGCGGCCTTTTGCCTCCTGCTCGCTGCGTCTGGCCGCGTCTGGCGTTAGCCAGAAATATTCCTTGCGCGGCCGTGCGCATCAGACGGGAAAAGGCTGCCCGCCATTCTGGCGGACAGCCCCGAAATTCTGTGTATAACTATATGATCCTGTCTTATGACCAGTATCTTCTCGCGCATACCGGCGTGCGGTAATTATAGCTTGAAATGATGATACCTGTGGTGGATGAGCTGGCATGTACCACCTGGCCATTGCCAATGTAGAGTGCTACATGGCTGATACCGCTTCCGTCCGAATAGAACAGAAGATCTCCGGCCTGGATATCACTCAAAGATACCGATGTACCGCTGGACGCCTGTGCCGCCGCCGTACGCGGAATACTAATACCAAAGTTCGCGAATACGGACTGTGTAAATCCAGAGCAGTCAGCACCATTTGTCAGGCTTGTCCCGCCATACACGTACGGGTTGCCAACAAACTGCACCGCGTAATTCGCGATCGACTGTCCTGTAGAAGAAGACGAAGAAGTAGAAGTCGTCGTTGCTTCTGTCTGTGCCGCTTCTGTCTGTGCTGCCTCTGTATACGTTGTCTCCGTATACGTCGTCTCTGTACTCGTGGATGCCTCTGTATAGGTCGTCTCCGCTGTCGACGTATCGGTCGTGGTCGTCGATGCAGAAGTATCGGTTGTCGTTGCATACTTAAGTTCATCTGCTGCCGCTACCGCTGACAGATAATCCTGATATGCGGCTACTGCCTCATCGTATGTATCATATACCAGCTGCTCGTCCGCCTGCTGTGTCGCCGCGTCAGCCGCTTCCTGTGCCTCCAGATAGGTCTGGTACGCCTCATCTACTGCCGCCTGCGCCTCGCTCAGGCTTGAAGAAGAGCTTGTCGAAGAAGATGTCGTGGAGGACGTGTCGGTGTAAGTTGCTGCCGCCGCTTCTGCCGCCGCCGTTTCTGCCGCTGCTGCTTCTGCCGCCGCAGCCTCCGCTGCTGCTGCTTCCGCCTCCTGCTCCGCCAGATAAGCCAGCCACTGCTCGTCCAGTCTCTCCTGCTCCTCTTCCAGCGTCTCCGCTGTCGAATAGTATGTATCATAGCTTACGTACCATGCGTTAATATAACCGTAGGTACCATCCTCCAGTACCACTTTCATCCAATCGCCTTCATACGCGACTACTTCCAGCTGGTCAGAGGAATACACCATAGCAATCGTCGAGGAATCCTCGCTCGCCTCCGAGTGAACCCAAAGCCCTTCCGCATTCACCGTTGCCACATTGTAAGCAACCGCGCTTGCGATTTCTTCCGCTTCCTCACCCGTCGCAAAATATGCGGCGTTCACATAACCAGTCACATTACCGGACTGTACTTCATACCAGTCGCCAAGCTGTCCGAGAATCGTCACCGAACCATTGTTATAAACCTTGCCGACTACTTCGCCGTCCGCGCTTGCTTCCGCCCGGACATTGATATAATTCTCGCACTGAGCAAATGCCAGCTGGCCGCTCATGCTGGTATCATACACCGCTTCGGTCTCTGTCTGAACTTCTGTCTCTTCAGAAGTCGTATCCACATCTGTGGTATCGGTTGTATCCGCTCCCGCAGAAGCCGCAGCAGCAGGATCTATAGTCTCATCGGCTGTCTCCGCAGTCGTATCCGTCTCGGCCGTTGTAGTGGCGCCCTGTGCTCCCCCAGTGCTGACTACGGTATCTGTCTCACTCAGACCCACAAGAGTCGAGCTGCTGCTTACAACTGTACTTGTCTCACTTAACCCCGCCAGGGTCATACTTCTATCATTATCTGCAAAGGCAACTGTGCCGAAACTGCTCAGCGTAATCCCCACTGCCAGACAGCAGGCCGTAAATTGCATCACTGCTTTTTTCATCATCTATCCCCGCCTCCAAACAACTTTTTAAAACTTATTACGAATTTATTACATTTATTACGATGGTATAATAACAAATGGCAGGGGGTTTGTCAAGTGCATTTAATACTTTTTAAATAATTTTCGCTATTTCTTTTAACTCTTTCCAAATCGAGTAAGAGACGGCTTGTCAACTTCTACTCGCCCGCATTGGCCTGGTACATCAAACTACAACACGCCCCACAGGGGGGCGTGCCGATATATTATAAATTTTCTGCTCACATCATATGATCTCTCTATTATCTTCCCTCCAGATACGCCTCCACCGAGGAAATGACGTTCGCGCCATCCGAAACTGCGGTCACAATCTGGCGCAAATGCTTTGTCCGGATATCCCCCGCAGCGAAAACACCTGCTTTCTCCGTGATTCCATCCTCCGAAGCGCATATATAACCATTTTTATCAAGTTGTAACAAGTTGGTAACAATTTCCGTATTTGGTTTCATCCCAACTGCAATAAAGACGCCATCCAAATCCAGGACGCGCTCCGTCCCGTCCTTTTTATTGCGGATCAGCGCACATTCCACCTGATCTTCTCCGCGGATGGCGGCCACCTCTGAATCCCAGATAAACTCCACATTTTCACATTTTTTCAGATTCTCCTGCAATAACCGCGCCGCCCGCAGCTCGTCCCGCCGGTGAATCAGATATACCTTCTCGCAGCCGCGAGCCAGGAAAAGAGCATCCTCCACCGCCGCGTCGCCACCGCCGACAACTGCCACCGTCCGTCCTTTAAAAAACGCACCATCGCAGGTTGCACAATACGACACGCCCATACCCGCAAATTCTTTCTCTCCCGGTACGCCAAGTTTGCTGTGCCGCGCTCCCATCGCCAGCACAAGTGCCCGGCCGCGAAACTCTTCCCGGTTCGTGTACAGCACCTTGACACGGCCATCTTCTTCCTCGCCGATATGCCTTACTTCTATATTAATAAACTTCACGCCCAGCTTCTCCGCGTGCTCACGGAACTTCACGCCCAGCTCAAAGCCGCCGATCCCCGGCAGGCCGGGGTAATTGTCCACCTCATAAGTGTTCAGCATCTGCCCGCCGCTCATATATTCCTTCTCCAGCACCAGCACAGACAGCTGCGCGCGCACCGCGTAAATCGCCGCCGACAATCCCGCCGGACCTGAACCGACAATAATGACATCGTAAATCATCGCGTTTTTCTCCTCAATGATGGAACAGCCGAATACCCGTAAACGCCATCGCCATTCCATATTTATCACAAGTCGCGATTACATCCGCGTCACGCACGGAACCGCCCGGCTCCGCAATATACTTCACACCGGACTTATGCGCACGCTCAATGTTATCGCTGAATGGGAAAAATGCGTCCGAACCGAGCGTCACATCCTGCATCTGATCCAGCCACGCGCGCTTCTCCGCCTCGGTAAACACCTCCGGCTTCTCAGTAAAGATCTTCTCCCACGCTCCGTCTGCAAGCACATCCATATACTCCGCACCGATATAAACATCAATCGCGTTGTCGCGCTCCGCGCGGGTAATCTTGTCAGAGAACGGCAGGTTCAGCACCTTCGGGCACTGACGCAGGAACCAGTTGTCCGCTTTCTGGCCCGCCAGCCTCGTGCAGTGCACTCTTGACTGCTGTCCCGCGCCGATGCCGATCGCCTGTCCGCCTTTTACAAAGCAGACCGAGTTCGACTGCGTATATTTCAGCACAATCAGCGAAATCTTCATATCCGCAAGCGCCTCCGCCGGAATGTCCTTATTTTCCGTCACAATGTTTGAAAGCAGCGCATCGTCAATCGGCAGCTCCTGACGTCCCTGCTCAAAGGTCACGCCGTACACCTGCTTGTGCTCGATCGGGTCCGGACGGTAATTCTCATCTATTTTGATCACATTGTAATTGCCCTTTTTCTTCTGCGCCAGGATATCCAGCGCCTCCTGCGTATACCCCGGAGCAATCACACCGTCCGACACCTCGCGCTTGATCAGCAGCGCCGTATCGCGGTCACACACATCTGAGAGCGCGATAAAATCTCCAAACGAAGACATCCGATCCGCGCCCCTTGCCCGCGCGTACGCACACGCCAGCGGCGACAGATTCTCATAATCATCCACCCAGTAAATCTTCGCCAGCGTCTCCGTGAGCGGCAGACCCACCGCCGCACCGGCCGGAGAGACATGCTTAAACGAAGTCGCCGCCGGCAGCCCCGTCGCCGCCTTCAGCTCGCGCACCAGCTGCCAGCCGTTAAACGCATCCAGAAAATTAATATATCCCGGCCGCCCTGAAAGCACCTCAATCGGCAGCTCGCTCCCGTCCGCCATATAAATGCGCGACGGCTTCTGATTCGGGTTACATCCATATTTCAAAGCTAATTCTTTCATGAGAATTCGTCCTTTCCTGTAATCGTCTGATTTCTAATATCTTTACCTGATTATTAGCCTCTGTTTCCTAAGCATAATCATATTTTTGTCTCTTTATACTCTTTTCAATCGCCATCATTTGTTAATGTATCAGTCCTGCTTTCCTGTCAGCTGACATTTTACGGCGCCCGATACACGTCTGCTATTCGTTTCCGCAAATATCTACTGATTTTTATTCACAATGCGCGTTTCGTACTCGCCCGTCGCGATATCAATATACCGCACAAACAGCGACACCTTATTCTCCTCATTCAGGCTGCTCCAGAGCAAATCCGTGCATTCCTCAATCCCGTCCGGAATCGTCACACGCTTCGGCTCACCCTCAAAACTCGGAAGCCCAAGCGGAGACGCCCCCTCACTCCGCTCGGCGGCAGCTTGTCCAGCCCATTCCGATGCGCTTCGCGCGGGGCTGGACTGCCCATCTCCCTCATAAGTATGAATAAACCGCCCTTCCCCGGCCACACAGTTCTCATAGGCGTACGTATAACGGTTGCACGCATCCGGATTCCCATCCGCACTTTTCAGAATCGACATCGCAAAATTAAAATGCCCATTTTCAATATGAAGAATCCCCGAAATCCGCGGCGTATAATTCGGCGCGTCCGGCTCAAACTCGCGGCATCGCAGCGACTGCTCAAATGTCAGCTGCTTATCCATCTTCTCATAAATCGTATCCGTCTGGTCGCCATTCGTCACAATCGTCTTATTCCCCAGCACCCGCACCGGCGCATAGATAATCAGACTCGGATCCTCCAGCTTCGCCGGATCAAAGGCCTGCGTGCGAATCCCCTCGCCATCCTCTACAAACACCCGGTTCCTGCTGTTACTGCTTCTGCCCATGATAAAATACGCGGCTACAGCCTTCGCGCCGTCCTTCGTCCTGCCAATCACAATGCCCCTTCCCGGGTAGCTGTTCGCCTTCAGATCCTTTTCCAAACTAAGCAGCTCCATGTTCGTCCTCCTTAAAATATAGTAACCACTCAGAACAGCAGGCCACAGACCGTCTTTTCCTTTCGATGCTGTTCTGAATCGTTGCAAAATATAGAAAAAACCGCCCGGCAAAAACACTTCCTCTGCCCAGACGGTCGACTCCTCTACACCCATACTCCCCTGTGGTCACCCACTTCCGTCAGTTGTATGAGCACTTAAAACATAACATCATATCCGCAAAAAAGCAAGACCCTTTTTGCGAAAAATCCATAGAAAGCACGCGGCAATGGGCGACGTAACTTCTACTTTACCCATTCTCATGGCATCCGGTCAATTAAAATCGCTGCGCGATGGCTTATCCTACTCGATTTTGGGGCAGGATGCTGCTTTCACTACGTCTTCAGCCCTACATCTTAACGGTTAAAATATGAATCTTTTCTTGCTATAATCGCCCATTTCGGTTATAATATGAACCATGAACAACTTTGACTTTTTAAAATCACCTCAGGATGTGAACCTGTCCATCGCGAAACGTATGAGTGCCAGGAGAAAGGAGAAAAAAATCACACAGGTGCAGCTGTCAAAATACTCGGATGTCAGCCTCGGCTCCATCAAACGTTTTGAGCGCACCGGCGAAATATCACTGTCCTCGCTCATAAAAATCGCCTTTGCCCTGGGCTGTCAGGATGACTTTGACGCCCTGTTTGCCAAAAAAGGATACGCTTCCATAGAGGAGGTTATCAATGAACCCAGATAATATGAAAAAAAGAGCACTTTCCGTTTTTTATGGAAAGCAAAAAGTAGGCACGCTCGCCTCTACAGCGAATCATCTGACCGCTTTCGAGTACGATGCCGGCTGGCTTCAGAACGGCTTTTCCATCAGTCCGCTCTCACTGCCTCTTCGCAAAGAAGTATTTGTACCGAAAGGATATGACCCGTTCGAAGGCACATTCGGCGTGTTCGCGGACAGCCTCCCAGACGGCTGGGGGCGGCTGCTCACCGATCGAATGTTAAAAAAGAACGGCCTGGAGCCGGCCTCCATTGATTCCCTGAACCGCCTGGCCATCATCGGTGCTTCCGGTATGGGGGCGCTGACCTATCACCCTGAAAGTCCCCTCACCAATGGAATAACAGAGGAGCGATCTCTCGATGACCTCGCACAGGAATGTACACGGATTCTACAGTCCAAAGAAGGCGGAAACCTGGACGAACTCTTTGAAATGGGAGGTTCCTCCGGCGGCGCCCGTCCAAAAGTCTACTACCAGATCGACGGAGAAGAATGGATTGTAAAATTCGCCTCCTCGGTCGACAAAGCAGATATCGGCCTACAGGAATACGAATACTCCCTTTGTGCAAAGAATTGCGGAATCCAGATGGCCGAAACCCGTTTATTACCGAGTGAGCGCTGTTCCGGATACTTTGCAGTGAAACGCTTCGACCGTCTCGGTCAGACAGGCAACACAGACTCCATTCCGCAGCGCCGCCAATCGCATAACGATTCTCTATCGCAACACATTCTTCCCTCGGGCATTCGCGAAGAGACGTTTCCACGTCGGGTTCACATGATCTCTGCCAGCGCACTGTTGGAAACCTCGCACCGGATTCCAAATCTGGATTACCATATCCTGATGCGGCTGACACTTTTACTGACAAACGATTATCGTCAATTGGAACAGCTTTATCGTCTGATGTGCTTTAACGTCTTCGCGCATAACCGCGACGACCATTCGAAGAATTTTTCTTATTTATATGACAAAAACGAAGAACGCTGGCTCCTTGCCCCGGCCTATGATCTGACCTACAGCAATTCCATCGGCGGCGAGCACGCCACAACGATAGACGGCAATGGCAGAGACCCCGGTATAAAAGAATTGCTCGCCGTCGCGAAGGCAGCAAAGCTTGACGCGGGGAAATCAAAAAGGATTGCTGAGGATATCCGGGAAATCGTGTATGCAGATTTGGAGAAATGGCTATAAAGAAAAAACAGCGCTGAAAATGATTAATTATAAATCATTTTCAGCGTTCATTAACCGTGTTGCAATCGTTTCTCCAGATATGTGTTCAGAATATCAAGTTCATCTTCTCCGCCAGAAAGCAGTTCAACACCTATTCTTTTCATTCCCTCGCCAAATGGAATTCCTTCGCCAGCTTTATTTTGCGCACGACCAACTGCTAATTTCTCCATAATCTCATCAGCAGACAGCGGAGCAAATGGATTTGATGTCGTATCCGCATTATAAATCAACTTCACATAATCTAATACTTTCTGCCGACTCGTTTCTGTCATCCCCTGCATCAAAGAAACCGTTGCTTCAATAGTACTCATCTAAAAACCTCCTTTGAAATACAACACCCTCTGACTATCTCTTAGGATAGCATAAAACTTTCATCCAATCAAGCAGCGTTTTGATATCTTTCCTATAGCAAAAAACACACCATGTAAATGGCGCACGTATCAACCGTGCGCCATCCTTTTTTGTTATGTGCAGATCAATCGTTTCCTGACCCGCGTTTTACCATTTGTCTGTGATTGCTGTTACCGTTCTGTATTCTCCCGTTTTTTCCTATAGAAGCCTTCCACCAGGAGAACGCCCAGTGCCAGAACCATCAAACTCATATACGGAGCGATCGGCGTCGCATCTCCCGTCTGCACGGAAGTTGCATTCGTCTCGGACTCAGACTCTGACTCCTCATACTCCTCCGACTCTTCCTCAACGATCTCGTACTCCTGGTTCGTGATCGTCACACTCGCCT
>JAJPXU010000011.1 GCA_021205305.1 Lachnospiraceae bacterium | reverse complement strand
GAACCAGGCGCTTGGCGGGCGCGGCGGCGGTAAACCGTTCTTTGCGCAGGGGTCTGTGAAAGCAGGGGAAAGTGAAATTCGGGAATTTTTCGATGCCTGAAAAATTAATAGAAAATTAAAAACAAAAAAGAGAATTCAATGTAAAATAAGGACGATACGAACTGGAACGGAATCAGACCCCAGAATACTATGGTGGTAAAAGGGAGAAAATGTATGAGAAAGCGTATGAAAAGGCTTATGGCAGGTCTGGCGACAGGTGTTTGTATGGTATGCGCAATGAACTCTGTTGTGCAGGCAGATGAATTGGAAAAGTCAAATGACATTCGGATGGAAGAGGTGTCCTCTATCTCAGACGAATCCGTTTTGTTTGCGCTTGGGATTGTGAGTGACGAGGACGGCTATTTGTTCGGGGAGGATTCGTATCCGTATTGCTATGCGGTCGAGGGCAGTCTGCCAGGGGCGGATGAGTCAGTAGCTTTGTGGCTGTTGGCTAATACAGAAGACATCTCGTTCGAGGATGCGGCAAAGCAGTATATGGGGCAGGAAAAGGACTCTTCTTTTCGGGTATTTTATGTGGAGACAGAATCTGAAAAAGAACGTGCTATGGAAAAATGGACACTGCCGGTCGGCTCTCTTCGATGGGGAATGACGCAGGAAGAGGCAGAATTATCTGTGAAGCTTTTTGCTTCACAGGATGAAGATGGGGAAGAACGGATTCTGGAGTCACCCTGTGAAGTATATCAGCAGGAGATGACGGTGACGCTGCGGTTTTTTGACTATGATATTGTCGATTATGGCCTGGCGGAGATATATGGCACTTATGCAGTGCAGGAGTACGGCGATCTGGCGGAAAAGATCACGGCTCTTTTTGGTGAGCCGTATTCAGAAGGTGAAAATGAATACTATAAACAGTGGGTTTGGTGGAGTGAACCGGTGTCGGCATTTTATTCTGAGGATTATGTACGGGAATGCCATGCGCCGATCGCGAATTTATTAGAGGAGGATACCTTTGAAAGTATGATCAAGATAAGAATGGCAGCCCCTCTGGCGACAATTACCGTACGCGAGGATAGCGAAGGGGCAGGGAGTTTCGATATGGAATATTCGATATGGCAGCTTTTAGAGAACGAGTGAATAAAAATAAGTATCGATCTGTTGTATAAGCAGGAGATTTTTCGCGAAAAAGCGTTACAGGTCACACCCTAGCCAAATCTACCTTATTTCAACCTCTACAGGTGTGACCTATAACGGCATCCGGCCAATTAAATCGCTGCGCGATGGAGCCGGATGCTTGCTACCACTACGTTTTCACCCCTGACCACGCAGCAGGTGCGTGGTCGGGTTGTGACCAGTAACGAAAAAGCTCATAGAGAAAGTGAAATTCAGGATTTTTTCTTCATAATTTACGAGATTATAGTATAATAACAGTAACTGACTGTAACTTGCCGTAGGCGAAAACATAATGGCAAGTATAAATGTAAGAATGGATGATGACGTTTTTTTTCAAAGGAGTTGATTCTATGACTATGACGCGTGTTGAAATTGATATACCAGAAAAAATGACACAATATGTAGTGTTGAATGACGAAAAGGCGGTAAAAGTCAGGAATGCTATGGTTCTATATCCATATATAAAAAAAGGTCAGATTTCGCATGGAAAAGCAGCGGAACTTCTTGGAATGTATAAACTTGATCTGATTCGTTTATATAGTGAGATTGGATTAGATTATATAGATATGACGAAAGCAGAGTTTCAAGAAGAGCTGATGACTGTAAAGAAATTGACAGGAGAATCTATATGATTGTTGTTTCAGACACAACGCCAATTATATCTTTGATGAAAGCGGATCGGCTGGATTTACTGTATAAGCTTTACCATCAGGTTATTGTTCCCAAAGCGGTGTATGAAGAATTAATTAATAATGAACATTTTTCTGATGAAGCAAAGAAAGTACAGCAGTGTCCTTTTATTGTTGTACAAAAAGTCAGAAATTTACAGGCAATCAGCATATTAAGAAATGTGACCGGACTGGATGCGGGTGAGAGTGAAGCTTTGATTTTATACGGCGAACAGTGCGCTGACTTATTGCTTATGGATGAGAACAAAGGGCGAAAAGTAGCAAAGCAGATGGATATAAAACATATAGGCACAGTTGGGGTTTTACTGGAAGCGTACACCAGGAAAATTTTAAAATCATATGAAGTTGAAACGTGTTTAGAAGCAATGTTAAAAAGTGAAATTCGTTTGAGTAAGGAACTTTGTAATATGGTTTTGGAGTACGTAGGTCTTCCCAAAAGATATTAAGGTCGCTTTTTAGTGAAATATGATTTTGGTAAGCTTTTTAAAATTCCCCCTTGCCACGCTATAAAAAATGTGCTAGGATAGCCCCAGAAAAAGGCAGTGAAGGAGACTCTGCTTCTGGAACTTGACAGGAATTCGGCGTCACCGACTGAGAGCGCTGATGAAGGGAAAGAAACAATAGGGAACACTCCGGAGCCGACTGTTCGAACCGTTTTAAAAGACACAGTAGGGCAGTACGTAGCACGCGTTAAGTGTATATGAGAGGCAGATAGTATTTTCTGGTTCGCTTAGCGAATGAAGTTATATTAGGCTGCAATGCGGGTGGTACCGCGGGTAATGATTATCCGTCCCGGAATATCGATTCAGATGTTCCGGGATTTTTTGTTCCATAAGACAAATTCTCCCGGAACGCAATTGGGAGAGCCTCGCCATTTTGAATCGAGCTTTGCTCGATGGCGAGGCCTTCGTCCTCGATTCTCTGCGAGAATCGGGACACATTTTGGAGAGCCTCGCTATTCTGAATCGAGCTTTGCTCGATGACGAGGCCTTCGTTCTCGATTCTCTGCGAGAATCGGGACATAGCCTGCATTCTGCATCAAAGAGCGATGCAGGACATATTAAGGAGGAGACCATTATGGAATTTTTATCAGGACTGACACAGAAGGAGACGCTGGAGCTGAGTGAGCTTCTCGCCCCGGAGCGCATCGGCACGGAAGTGAAGGTGAACGGCTTTGTGCACTCGATCCGCGATATGGGCGAGGTGTGTTTCGTCGTACTGCGCAAGCGCGAGGGGCTGCTGCAGTGCGTGTTTGAGGAGAACGTATCGGAGCTGTCCGCGAAGAAGCTGCGTGAGTCGCAGACGGTGGAGCTGACCGGTGTGCTGAGTGAGGACGCGCGTGCGCCGCATGGGATTGAGCTGCGGGTGAAGAGCGGGGAGATTCTGACGGAGACTTACGCGCCGTTGCCGCTGCCGATTGGTAAATGGAAGCTGAACACTTCTCTGGAGGCGAAGCTGGATAACCGCAGCATTTCCCTGCGCAATGTGCGGGAACGGGCGAAGTTCCGCATTCAGGAAGGCCTGGTGCGCGGATTCCGAGAGTATCTGACACAGCAGCAGTTTACGGAGATTCACACGCCGAAGATCGGCGCGAGAGGCGCGGAGGGCGGCGCGAATATTTTCAAGCTGGATTATTTTCACCGCCCGGCGGTGCTGGCGCAGAGCCCGCAGTTTTACAAGCAGATGATGGTAGGTGTGTTTGACCGTGTGTTTGAGACTGGGCCGGTGTTCCGTGCGGAAAAGCACAATACAAAGCGCCACCTGAATGAATATACGAGCCTGGATTTTGAGATGGGCTATATTGACAGCTATGTGGACATCATGGCGATGGAGACAGGATTTCTCCAGTACACGATGGCGCTGCTTCAGAAGGAATACGCGGAGGAGCTGCGCATCCTGAATGTAACGCTGCCGGAAACGGAGAAGATCCCGATGGTGCGATTTGACAAGGCCAAAGAGCTGGTATCGGAAAAATACAACCGTAAGATTCGTAATCCGTTCGATCTGGAGCCGGAGGAAGAGAATCTGATCGGCCGTTACTTTAAAGAGGAGTACGGCGCGGACTTTGTGTTTGTAACACATTATCCGTCGAAGAAGAGACCATTTTACGCGATGGACGACCCGGCAGATCCGCGGTTTACGCTCAGCTTTGACCTGCTGTTCCGCGGACTGGAGATTACAACGGGCGGACAGCGTATCCATGACTACCAGATGCTGCGCGAAAAAATCGCGGCGCGGGGTATGACGGAGGAAGGTATGGATATGTACCTGGATACCTTTAAATACGGTATGCCGAAGCATGGTGGGCTTGGAATCGGGCTGGAGCGCCTGACGATGAAACTCGTCGGGGAGGAAAACGTCCGGGAGACGACGCTTTTCCCGCGCGATCTGTCGAGACTGGAGCCGTAAGTGCTACGATTGTAAATTTCAGAACAGGGAATGCGCAATCTACAGGGACATGAGTTATGAAAGGGAAATAGGAAAACGGTATGGCACGAAAGAATCGTTGCACGCTTTGCGGCGGGAAGGTTTCGCCCTCCGGCATTTGTATGGAATGCGGCTGGGATAACACGAAAAATGATGAGAAGTATCACCTGAATGCCCACAATGAGGATGGTATGAAGCTCCATTCGGGAGACTGTGAGGATATGCTCAACCGCGAAAATCCGCGGAAACGGGCGCGGAAAGAGCAGCTTCGGATGTCCCAGGAAACTTCGTCAGGTGACTCCCGAACGAAATCCGGGGCAGGAGCCGGAGCAAGCCAGACAAGAGCGGGAAGCAAAGCTGGAAAGAAAACAGCTGCCTCGCGGCAAAAAGTGAATTCCGGACAGTCTCAAAAAGATGGAGCTGCGCCCCGCAAAAAACACCATCTGCTCCGCTGGATTGTGATTCTGTTTGTGGTCTTTGAACTTTTTGAAAACGCGTTTTTTGATTTGTTTGCGGACGCCCTGGACGCTCTGGAAGACGCAGCATATGAAATTCGGTATGAGATTCGGTATGCGCTGGAAGAGCTTGGCTTCTGGGAAGAGGATTACGCAGACGAGGGCGGCTGGTCGGATGAGGATATCCGTTCCGTCAACGAAGATCTGGAAGAGGCGGCGGAGGCCGCAGGCGATCCGTACTGGAATTCATCTGATTCAGAGGAACGCACCGAGCGGAGAGAGTGGGACGAGGACTTTGAAGGCCATGTTTCCATGGAACTGCCGCAGGGATATTATTATGTTGGCTATGAGATTCCCGTGGGCGTTTATCAGCTGGAGTGCCTTACAGACACGGCCTGGGTTTCCGTTTACCGGACGGACGAGGCTGGCTATTATGACTACTGGCTTCTCTATTCCGAGGAGGAGCAGGCGGCTTATCCGGATTATATGGATGGAGAGGAATGCCCCTGGTATGAGCTTTCGCCGGTAATTTCGCTGGAGGAAAATATGGTTCTGGTCGTGGAGGGCATGAGCTCCATGGTATGGCTGACCGGAGAAGGCGAGGGAATGGATTCTCTCATTGAACACGAAGAGCAGAATCTGGAGAACTGGCTTCTGGATGAAGAGGAGACGCTAATCGTCGGGCAGGGCGGATTTAAGGCTGGCGCCTATGATGTTGTCGCTTATGGAGACGATCCGGTTGCCTATGTAGAGATTGAATCGGAGGACGGCTATTATTCAGAAATCCTGCTTGGCGGGGAATGGGTGGAATTTTTGCGGTTCCCGTTTGCAGAGGGCGATATGGTTACGGTGACCCTATACTCAGACGATACAGAGGTGTGGCTGCTGCCCAGCTGGTGAGGCTAAAAAAGTATGAGTACAAGGGGCTTCGGTCGGGGAATGCGGGATGAACCTGCGATCAGGTAAAAACAGGAGGAGAACATGGCAAATATTATCAGTGATGAGACGATTGAATATGTCGGCATTCTGGCGAAGCTGGAGCTGTCCGACGAGGAGAAGGAGCAGGCGAAAAAGGATATTGGCCGGATGCTCGATTATGTAGATAAATTAAATGAGCTGGACACGTCCGGTGTGGAGCCGATGTCTCATGTCTTTCCGGTCAGCAATGTGTTCCGTGAGGATGTCGTGACCAATGGGGATGAGCACGAAGCGACGCTGAAAAACGCGCCTGCGGCGAAGGAGCAGTCCTTTATGGTGCCGAAGACGGTAGAGTGACCTGTAAAGGATTTTCCGGAAGAGAGACAAAAGACAGATACAGCAATCAGGAATTGTGCGGGATGCATGACCTGTAACGAGTAATCAGGAAAGGGATGACGACATGCAGATTACGGAACGGACTGCCCTGGAACTTGGCAGAATGATAAAGAAAAAAGAAATCTCAGTCCGTGAAGCGGTGGATGCCTCTTATCAGCGCATCGCAGCGCTGGACGGTGAACTGAACAGCTATGTGACGCTGGATCAGGAGGCGGCGTATGCCCGTGCGGATCAGGTGCAGGCGGGTATCGAGGACGGCAGTATCACAGGCCCGCTCGCGGGAGTACCGGCTGCGGTCAAGGATAACATTTGTACGGAAGGTCTGCTGACTACCTGCAGCTCTAAGATTTTGTATAATTTTGTGCCGACCTATTCGGCGGAAGCGGTTTTGAATATGGAAAAAGCCGGGGCGGTGATCCTTGGAAAGACGAACATGGATGAATTCGCAATGGGCAGCACGACGGAGACCTCCGCCTTTGGCCCTACGAAAAATCCCTGGAATACCGGCCATGTGCCGGGCGGCTCTTCAGGCGGCTCCTGCGCGGCGGTGGCGGCCGGGGAAGCGCCTTATGCGCTTGGCTCCGATACCGGCGGATCGATCCGGCAGCCGGGTTCGTTCTGCGGTGTGGTCGGGTTGAAGCCGACTTACGGTACGGTGTCCCGCTATGGGCTGATTGCCTATGGCTCTTCGCTTGACCAGATCGGACCGATTGCGAAGGATGTTTCCGACTGCGCGGCGATCCTGGAGATGATTGCTTCCCATGATAAAAAGGACAGCACTTCGGTAGCGCGGACAGACTGTGATTTTACCTCTGCCCTTGTCGATGATGTAAAGGGACTTCGCGTCGGGATTCCGTCGGACTATCTTGGGGTGAGCCCGTCCATGCAGAATCGCCTGGCGGCGATGGTCGGGCCTGCGTCCTCGATTCGCGGTGGCGAATCGGGACCTGGACTGGATGACGAGGTGCGCCAGGCGGTGTTGGATACGGCGGATGTCCTGCGCCAGAAGGGAGCTATCGTCGAAGAATTTGATCTGAGCCTGGTAGAGTACGCGATTCCGGCGTATTACGTAATCGCTTCCGCGGAGGCGAGCTCGAACCTTTCACGCTTTGACGGTGTGAAGTACGGCTACCGCGCGGCGGAATATGAGGGCCTCCACAATATGTATAAAAAGAGCCGTTCCGAGGGCTTCGGCGAGGAAGTGAAACGACGGATTATGCTCGGCTCGTTCGTTTTAAGCTCCGGTTATTACGATGCCTATTATCTGAAAGCACTGCGCACCAAGGCGCTGATCAAGCAGTCCTTTGACCGCGCGTTTGAAAAATATGACATTATTCTGGCGCCGGCGTCGCCGACGACTGCGCCGGAGCTCGGCAAGAGCTTAAGCGATCCGCTGAAGATGTATCTCGGCGATATCTATACGATTTCTGTCAATCTGGCCGGGCTGCCCGGAATTTCTGTGCCCTGCCGGTTGGACAGTAAGGGTCTGCCGATCGGTGTGCAGATGATTGGCGACTGCTTTAATGAAAAAGCGATTCTGCGCGCGGCTTATGCGTTTGAGCAGGCGCGCGGGCGGTTCCTGGTGCCGGAGATTGCGAAGAACGAGAAAGCCGGAGACTGTAAAACAGCGGCAGACAAGGAGGGCGAATAATATGGCGAAGCAATATGAGACCGTCATTGGACTGGAGGTTCATGTAGAACTGGCGACAAAGACCAAGATTTTCTGCGGCTGTTCGACCGCTTTCGGTGCGGCGCCCAATGCGCACACCTGCCCGGTCTGCACCGGAATGCCGGGTTCCCTTCCTGTTCTGAATAAGCAGGTGGTGGAGTACGCGATGGCCGTCGGCCTGGCGACCAATTGCGAGATTCACCAGTTTTGTAAGTTTGACCGCAAGAATTATTTTTACCCGGATAATCCGCAGAACTATCAGATTTCTCAGCTTTACCTGCCGATCTGCCACGATGGCTATGTGGAAGTCGATACCTCGGCCGGAACGCGCAAAATCGGCATTCATGAAATCCATATGGAGGAGGACGCCGGGAAACTGATCCACGACGAGTGGGAGGATTGTTCTCTGGTGGACTATAACCGCAGCGGCGTGCCTCTGATTGAGATCGTCTCCGAACCGGATATGCGCAGTGCGGAGGAGGTCATTGCTTATCTGGAAAAGCTGCGCCTGATCATCCAGTATCTGGGCGCTTCCGACTGCAAGCTGCAGGAGGGCTCCATGCGTGCGGACGTCAATCTTTCTGTGCGGGAGCTGGGAACAGAAAAGCTTGGGACGCGGACGGAAATGAAGAACCTGAACTCCTTCAAGGCAATCGCGCGCGCGATTGACGGCGAGCGGGAACGGCAGATCGAGCTGCTCGAAGAGGGCAAACCGGTGATTCAGGAGACTCGCCGCTGGGATGACAACAAAGAATATTCTTATCCGATGCGTTCCAAGGAGGATGCGCACGATTACCGCTATTTCCCGGATCCGGATCTGGTGCCGATCGTGATCAGCGACGAGTGGCTGCAGGCCGTCAGAGACCGCCAGCCGGAGCTGCGCACGGAGAAATTGGCGCGGTACAAAAAAGAGTTTGACATACCGGAATACGATGCGGGCATCATCACCGAATCCAAGCGCATGGCAGATATTTTTGAGGAGGCAACCGCACTCTGCGGCAAGCCGAAAAAGGTGTCCAACTGGCTGATGGGCGAGACGCTGCGACTGCTCAAAGAAGAAAACCGCGAGCCGGAGACACTGGATTTCTCACCGAAGCATCTGGCGAAGCTGATCGATCTGGCAGAAGCCGGAACCATCAATCAGACCGTCGCGAAGGAAGTCTTCGAACAGATTTTCCGCGAGGATGTAGATCCGGAAGCATATGTGGAAGAGCATGGCCTGAAGACGGTCAACGATGAAGGCGAGCTGCGTACAGTCGTGGAGGGCGTGATTGCGGCAAACCCGCAGTCTGTGGCGGATTATAAGGGCGGTAAAGAAAAGGCGCTTGGCTTCCTCGTTGGACAGACGATGAAAGCGATGAAGGGAAAGGCAAATCCGGCGGCCGTAAACGCGATGCTGCGGGAATTGCTGTCCTGAGACATATGTGACGCGATGTAAACACGTTTGCAGGGGATGGGCTTGCCCATCCCTTACGTATTTATGCACAGAGCCGGGTAAGGAGTTTTGCGGCTAAAGCCGCACCCGGCTCGCGCAGACGGATAGGGGAGAGAGAACTCTCCCTATCCGATTGTGCAGGACTGCCTTCTGCTCGATCACACGATCGCGAACGGAAATAATGACTCAGAGGAAAAGGAGAGCGATTCCTATGTTTTACGAATGTCATATGCATATTTTTATGAACGGCGAGAACTACCGGGCGGCGGCGGCTCATTACAAATTGGGCGTGGACGAGGCGGATATCCGCGAAAAGCTGGCTGCCTATGCCAAAGCCGGAGTGATTTACCTGCGCGATGGCGGCGATCATTATGGGGCGTCGGCGTTAGCGGCGAAGCTGGCACCGGAGTACGGGATTACCTACCGTACTCCGATTTTTGGGATTCACAAAAACGGTCACTACGGTAAGATTGTCGGGCGCGGATTTGACACGATGAAGGAATACCATCAACTGGTAAAGGAAGCGGGTGCGGCCGGGGCGGATTTTATTAAAATAATGGTATCCGGCATCCTGGATTTTGAGCGTGAGGGCGCGCTCACAGAAAGCTCTCTTGACCGGGAAGAAATCCGCGAAATGATTCACATTGCCCATGAGGAGGGCTTTGCCGTGATGGCGCACACAAACGGAGCCGACGCGGTGCGGGCGGTGATCGACGCGGGAGTGGATTCCATCGAGCATGGCAATTTTATGGATGAAGACTGCCTGCTGGCCTTGCGTGATAGCCGGACGATCTGGGTGCCGACCTTTGTGACCATTTCCAATCTGATTGGAAGCGGGCGCTATGACGATGCGTCGCTGTGCCGTCTTAAAGAGCGGCAGGGTGCGATCATTCGAAAGGGCTTTCAATATGGGGTGAAGATTGCGCCGGGCAGCGATGCCGGTGCTTATCGTGTGCCGCACGCGCAGGGCATCCGGGACGAGTATCGGGAGCTTTATGAGCTGTGCGCGGGTTTGCCGCATACGACGGATGAAAAGAAAGAATTTGACCGAAAAATGGAAGATGCAGCACGCGAGGTAGAAGCGAGGTTCCGAAGAGAATAAAAAAGTGTGGAACAGGAGGTTTTTCTGTGGTATACTGAACAAAAATAACGAGAGTGATGACTGCAAAGGAGATTTATGACTATGGAAGCCTATAAAAAGGACTTTATCGAGTTTATGGTAGATTGTGACGTACTTCGCTTCGGCGATTTTGTGACGAAGAGCGGGAGAAAGACGCCGTTTTTTATTAATACCGGGTTTTACCGGACGGGAGCGCAGCTTTGCAGGCTGGGCGAATATTACGCGCAGGCGATCAAAGAAAAGTTTGGCCTGGATTTTGATGTGCTGTTTGGACCGGCCTATAAGGGGATTCCGCTTTCGGTTGCAACGACTATGGCGATCAGCGACAAATATAAGGCAGATATCCGCTATTGCTCGAACCGCAAGGAAGTTAAGGATCATGGAGATAAGGGGATTTTGCTCGGCAGCCCGATCTGTAATGGCGACCGCGTGGTGATTATCGAGGATGTGACGACCGCGGGGACTTCGATTCAGGAGACGCTCCCGATTATCCGGGCACAGGGAGAGGTAGAGGTGCTTGGCCTGGTTGTTTCTGTGGACCGTATGGAGCGCGGTACGGGAGAAAAGAGTGCGCTGCGGCAGATTGAAGAGACTTATGGAATACAGACCACCGCTATTGTTACGATGGCTGAGGTCGTGGAACACCTGTATGGAAAGAAATACAAGGGCAGGGTTGTCATCGATGATGAGATAAAAGCTGCGATTGACGCGTATTATGAAACATACGGTGCCAGGTAAGCGCAGCATATGTTATATCGAAAATGGTAACTATTCAGAACAGCAGGCCACAGGTCTACGCTTCGCTTCGGTCGGCGCTAAGCGAGCGCCACTGGCGCTCAGCACCTGTCTTTTCATTTCGATGCTGTTCTGAACTGTTAACGAAAATGTATGAAAAGAGATGGATGGGATGATGGAAACCGAATATGATGAATGGGGTGACAAGGAGGATCTGGACATGAATGAACGGATGGTACGAGCGACAGAGAAAGCAGGCGTATGGAATCTGGTACTTGGCATCGTTGTACTGGTGACAGGCGTAGCGACCGGTGTACTGATGATTTTGAATGCGGTGAGACTTTGGAAGGCCGGTACCGGGCTGGGACTGTAAATGAAAGGAAATGCTTTGCCGAGAAAAGTGATTAAAGCGTTGGGGGCGTGCCTGTTTCTGCTGTATATGGCCGGGCTGGTTTATTTTCTGTTTCTGTCTGAAGATTACGGACATGGCGGTGTGGGAGAATATGATTACAATATTTACCCGTTTCGGGAGATCATCCGCTACATTCGTTATCGGGAGCTGCTCGGAACGCGGGCGGTGCTGATCAATCTGTTCGGAAATGTGATCGGCTTTCTGCCGTTTGGAGCCCTGGTTCCGCTGATGGCCCGGGGAGCCAGGCGCGCCTGGCGTATCACGCTTCTGAGTCTGGAGGTCAGCGTGCTTGTGGAGGTGTCACAGCTGATTTTTCATGTGGGCTGTTTTGACGTGGATGATATGATTCTGAATACGCTTGGCGGTCTGCTGGGGTATCTGGCGTTTCGGGTGATGAGCCGCTGGTATCTGTCGTTTGAGACGCGCAAATCCGGCGCGGCGCTTCCGATTGGGAGCCAAAGGGCTAAAAAATGCCGGGACAAGGGCTGATTAGAAGCGAAAATAAGAGGATACTCTGTCAGTATGGAACGGTTACAATAAGAGGACAAAGATGGCGGATAAAAGAGTTTATTCCTTTGTAGAAAAAAAGTATTCTTCGAACGGTATTGCATCGTTGGTATTGAGTGCGGTAAGCATTGTTTTATTTCTGATGTTACTGTTGATTTCCTATTGGCTGAAGGGCAGTGCCGGTACATGGATTGGTGCCTGCGGTGTGACAGGGATTGTGATGGCATTGCTGGGACTGCGCTACGGATTTGTCAGCTTTCGTGATGACTGCAAATCGAATCTGCCAGGTAAAGCCGGTATGATCTTAAGCACAGTGGCTATCGTGGGTTGGTTTTTCATCGTGTGTGTCGGGATTGTAAGCATGATGTGAACTCATCTCTCAAACCAGACAGGGTACTAGCTGGATACTGGTCACACCTGTAGTGGCTGACATAAGGTAAATTTGGCTATGGTGTGACCTGCAACATTTGTTGTGCTGTCTGGAGAGAAATTTGGTGTTGGATGCGAATATGCGGCTTGTACTGAAAGAGGAGTGACAGAAATGATGAAAATGAACCCAATGAAGCTGATGCAGCTAAAGGGTATGGAGGATCAGCTCACAAACAGCCATCCGAAGCTTTTTCCATTTTTAGAGGCTGCTGCTGCTGCGGTGGATGAGGGCTCGGTCATTGCGGTTGAGATGACGACTTCCGAGGGAAAGGTTCTTCGCAGCAATATCCGTGTGAGCGCGGAAGACATGGAAATGATTCGGAAACTGAAAGAGGCCAGAGAGTAGAAGAGCAGACGGTGCAGACTGCCACAGTGTGGTATTTTGCGCCGATTTTTGCATATAATGATACAAGGGACATATTGCGAACAATCACTGCATAAGAGAAAGAAGGTGTGCGCATGACGATTCGCGAGCAAACAGAAGAATTGGAATATCAGATATTTAGTCCTTATGCTTCCTACAGCCGGGAGAGCAGGGGACGGGAGCGGGATGAGCCGCAGTGCGATATCCGCACAGTATATCAGAGGGACCGGGACCGGATCATTCACAGCAAATCGTTCCGGCGGCTGAAGCAGAAAACCCAGGTTTTTCTGATTCCGGAGGGCGACCATTACCGGACGCGCATGACGCATACGCTGGAAGTCTCCCAGCTGGCCCGCACGATTGCGAAAGCGCTTCGGCTGAATGAGGATCTGACGGACGCGATTGCACTCGGCCATGACCTGGGACATACGCCGTTTGGACATGCCGGTGAGAAAGCGCTGAATGAGGTATGTCCGTATGGATTTGCGCACTATCAGCAGAGTGTGCGCGTTGTGGAGCTGCTGGAAAAAGCAGGCGAGGGTCTGAATCTGACCTGGGAGGTGCGGGACGGTATTTTGAATCACCGCACGGCGGGACATCCGCATACGCTGGAGGGTCAGGTGGTGCGGTATTGTGATAAGATCGCGTACATAAATCATGACATTGACGATGCGGAGCGGGCAGGGATACTGAAAGAGTCAGATATTCCGGAAGAGAGCCGCCGACTCATCGGCGACACGACAAGAAAACGCCTGAATGCGTTGATTCATGATGTGGTGAATAACAGTGAAGGACAGGATCACATTGCGATGTCGGAGACGATGGAGACGGCGATGCGTGACCTGCGTGCCTTTATGTTCCAGAGCGTTTATCTGAATCCGGAGGCGAAAAGTGAAGAAGGAAAAGCGATCCGGATGCTTCAGGAGCTTTACCGTTATTATAATGAAAAGCCGGAGCAGATGCCGCAGGAGTACCAGGATTTGATGGAAAAACGCGGAGAGCCGAAGGAAAAGGTGGTCTGCGATTACATTGCGGGGATGACGGATCTTTACTCGATCCGAAAGTACACGGAGCTTTTTGTGCCGCAGTCCTGGCAGACGTGATGCGGCCTGCTGTCCTGAATCGTTGCTATTTTTCCAAAATGCGTGGAAAAAGATGTGACTGGAAAGGGACAAGTCAGACAAAGCGGACTCTGGTGAGGAGAATGAGACGATGTATTATTCAGATGATGTGATTGAAGAAGTGCGCCTGCGCAGCGACATTGTGAGCGTTGTCTCTGGTTATGTGAAGCTGCAGCGGCGGGGGAGTAACTATTTTGGTCTCTGCCCGTTTCATAATGAGAAATCTCCCTCCTTTTCCGTCAGCCCGGGCAAGCAGATGTATTACTGCTTTGGCTGCGGTGCAGGCGGCGGTGTCTTCAATTTTATTATGGAGTATGAAAATTACACCTTTCCGGAGGCGGTGCGTTTTCTGGCGGACCGCGCGGGCATTTCGCTTCCGGAGGAGGAGTATTCGGAGGAAGCCAGAAGAGAGCGGGACAAAAGGAGCAGTGTGCTGGAACTGAATAAGATCGCGGCAAAGTTTTATTATTTTCAGCTGCGTTCTCCGCAGGGGCAGCGCGGCATGGAATATCTGAAGAACCGGGCGCTCTCTGATGAGACAATGAAACACTTTGGCCTGGGGTACGCCGGGCCGGACGGCAGTATGCTGTACCGTTATCTGAAAAAAAAGGGCTATTCGGACGCACTTTTAAAGGATTCCGGGCTGATGCAGGTGAATGAACGGCAGGGGATGTATGACAAGTTCTGGAACCGGGTGATTTTTCCCATCATGGATGTGAATAATAAAGTCATCGGCTTTGGCGGGCGCGTGATGGGAGACGGTAAGCCCAAATATCTGAACTCTCCGGAAACGGTTGTTTTTGACAAAAGCCGGAATCTTTACGGACTGAATTTTGCGCGGACGTCGAAGGAGAAGAACCTGCTGGTGTGCGAGGGGTATATGGACGTCATTTCCATGCATCAGGCCGGGTTTACGAATGCGGTGGCTTCGCTTGGCACGGCGCTGACCAGCCGTCATGCCTCCATTTTGAAACGCTATACGGACGAAGTGATTCTGACATATGACAGCGATGAGGCGGGCGTCAAGGCGGCGCTGCGGGCGATTCCGCTTTTAAAGGAAGCGGGTGTGTCTACGCGTGTGCTTCACATGGCTCCCTATAAGGACCCGGATGAGTTTATCAAGGCGTTGGGAACAGATGCCTTTCGGGAGCGGATCGCGCAGGCGGAAAACAGTTTTCTGTTTGAATTGTCTGTGATGGAGAAGTCATACGATATGAAAGACCCGGACGGTAAGACCCGTTTTTTCCAGGCGGTGGCGGCGAAAATCGCCGGGCTGGAGCTTGAGATCGAGCGGGAAAATTATATTGAGGCGGTGGTGGAGCGCTATCAGACATCCTATGAGGGAATGCGCAAAATGGTGCTGAATGTTCTCATGCAGGGTGCTCCGGTGCGCACCGCGCCGCGCTCTCTGGAACGGGAACGCCGCACGGAGAAGGACGATGGACTTTTGAAATCCCAGCGTCTGCTTCTGACCTGGCTGGTGGAATATCCGGAGCTATATCCGGCGGTGTCATCCTATATCAGCCCGGAGGATTTTACAGATTCCCTGTACCGGGACGTGGCGTCAATGCTGTTTGAACAGCTTGCAAAGAAGGAGCGGAACCCGGCGCGGATTGTGAATCATTTTATGGACCCCGAGCAGCAGCGGACGGTTGCCCAGATTTTTAATACAGAGGTGCCGGTTACTTCCAGAGAAGAGGAGGAGAAAGCAGTTGCGGATACGATTCGCAAGGTGATGACGGGAGCGGTAGAGCAGAAGAATGCTGCGCTTGCTCCGGGCGATTTGCAGGGACTGCAGGCGCTGATTGCGGCAAAAAAGCGCCTGGAAGGGCTGTCGCACCTGCATATTTCTCTTCCGGAACGGAAAGAATGATAGAAGGAATTCATTTAAAGGCAGGAGTTGGATGGATACGCAGAAAACAATTCCCGAAAGCGAAACGGGCGGATTACGAAAGCGGACGGATGACCTGGAGGTGCTTGCCGATACAGACAGCCTGGAAGCACTTGATGATGTGGACAACCTGGATATGATTTCTGCATCAGAAGGTTTGGATGGGATTGCACTGGATGACCCTGTGAGGATGTATCTAAAAGAAATTGGACGAATCCGTCTTCTGAGCGCTGGAGAGGAAATGCTCCTCGCAAAGCGGATGAGTGAGGGCGATGAGACCGCGAAAGCCTGTCTGGCTGAGGCAAATCTGCGGCTGGTGGTCAGCATTGCGAAGCGTTACAGCGGACATGGAATGCAGCTGCTTGATCTGGTGCAGGAGGGAAATTTAGGCTTGATGAAAGCGGTGGACAAGTTTGACTACCGCAAGGGCTATAAATTCAGCACTTACGCGACCTGGTGGATTCGTCAGGCAATCACCCGTGCGATCGCGGATCAGGCGCGAACCATCCGGATTCCGGTGCATATGGTAGAGACTATGAATCGTGTGACCCGGACTTCGCGGCAGCTGCTTCTGGATCTGGGGCGGGAACCGACGGCGGAAGAGATTGCTGCGGAGATTGCCATGGAGCCGGAGCGGGTTGCCGAGATTTTAAGGATTGCGCAGGAACCGGTTTCACTGGAAACGCCGATTGGGGATGAGGAGGATACGCATCTGGGTGATTTTATCAGTGACGACAGCGCGCTGGTGCCGGCGGAGGCGGCGACTTTTACTGTGATGCAGGAGCAGTTGGTGGAAGTCCTTTCGACGCTGACAGAGCGGGAACAGCGGGTACTGCGCCTGCGGTTTGGTCTGGATGATGGCCGGGCGCGGACGCTGGAAGAGGTCGGCAAAGAATTTTGCGTGACGCGGGAACGTATCCGTCAGATCGAGGCGAAAGCGCTGCGCAAGCTGCGCCATCCGAGCCGCAGCCGGAAACTGAGAGATTATCTGGATGGATGAGGTAAGATTTTAGAGCCTGTGATTTGCGCAGGAAGCGGTGCAGGATGCTGAACAGTTAGTGCGCCAATAGATGGAGGATTTTATGCAGTTATCAAAACGACTGGCGGCAGTCGCAGACATGGTGACGCCCGGGCTTGTCCTTGCGGACATCGGGACGGACCATGCATACATACCGATTTATCTGATGGAACAGCAGATTATCCCGCGCGCAATCGCGGCGGATATCAACCGCGGTCCGCTTGCGCGTGCTGACGCGCACATCCGGGAACACGCTCTGGAAAAAAAAATCGAGACCAGGCTTTCCGATGGCCTGAAGGCATTTGCGCCGAATGAGGCACAGAGTATAGTGATTGCCGGGATGGGCGGCGCACTGACGATTCGAATTCTGGAGAACGGGAGGAAGGACGGTGTAATTCAGACAGGGGAGCATCGCGTCGGCGATTTAGGAAATGCTTTGGAAACGCCCCCTCGCTGCGCTTCGGCGGATATCCCGCCCGAAGGGCGAGGATGCCACCCGGCGAGGGCAGATCGCGCTTGCAATTTAAGAAACGCTGCGCGTTTGGCAAGCACTGCGTGTTTGGCAAGCACTACAGAGCTGATTTTGCAGCCTCAGTCGGAAATTTCGCTGGTGCGTTCCTGGTTAGAGCAAAACGGATGGAAAATCGTGCGGGAGGATATGATTTTCGAGGACGGAAAGTATTATCCAATGATGAAAGCGAAATGGTACCCTTTGGGTTCAGCGATGCGTGAGACAGAGCTGCTTTTTGGCCCCAGGCTGCTGGAAATGCGCCATCCTGTTTTGCGTCAGTTTATGCTGCATGAACGTGCGACGCAGGAGAACGTTTTGAAATCTCTGAAGCAGGGGAAAAGCGAAACAGCCAGGATGCGGGAGCTGGAGGTACAGCGCTGCATCAGGCAGATGGATGAGGCACTGCGGTTATATGGAGAGAACGGGGGTATGACAGATGGATGAGAACAAAGAAAAATCAATCACAGTATATATAGAAGGAATACCGGAAAGCTATCCGGCAGATGTGACATTTCGGGAGATTGCGGCCGCACATCAGAAGAATTTTCCGTACCCGATTGTGCTGGTAAACGAAAACGGGAGACTGCGTGAACTCGTAAAAACCCCAGGGGACGGCGCACAGGTGCGCTTTGTGACGCTGCAGGATAAGGCTGGCTGTGAGACCTATCGGCGTTCTCTGGTACTTTTGATGTTAAAAAGTATGTATTACGTAGTCGGGGATAACCGGAATCTTGATTGCGTCAGTGTTCACTTTTCAGTGGGAGACAGCTATTACTGCACGATGCAGGGGCGTGTCGCGCTGACGGAAACATTTTTAAATGAAGTCAGGCAGTATATGGAAACGCTGGTACGCAAAGCGGCTCCCATCCGCAAGGAAACCATTGAGACCTGGGAGGCGTGTGAAAGATTTCATGAATACCGGATGTATGATAAGGAAGAATTGTTCCGCTACCGTCGCTCTTCGAAGGTAAATATTTACAATCTTGAGAATTTCGAGGATTATTATTACGGATATATGCTTCCGGATGCCTCTTATCTGACCTGCTTTGACCTTCGCCTGTTCGAAGATGGCTTCCTTTTGTGTTTCCCGTCGCAGATGGAGCCGGGCAAGCTTTCAAAGAACCTGCCGCCGACAGAACCGCCTGATACAGGCGCTCAAAAGAAAGCACAGGCCGTTCATATCCCACATCATAAGATCTGGAAGACGCAGAAAGACTCGATGGAATGGGGCGAGCGTCTGGGCATTCCGACGGTCGGCGCACTGAATACATATATTGTAAACCATCGTGTGAAAGACCTGATTATGATTCAGGAAGCATATCACGAAAAGAAGATTGCCGAAATGGCAGCACAAATCGCAGCGTCGCCAGAAAAGCGGGTGATTCTGATTGCGGGGCCGTCTTCTTCCGGGAAAACGACTTTTTCCCACCGGCTTTCTACGCAGCTTTCTGTACACGGCCTGAAGCCGCATCCGATCGAGGCAGATAATTATTTTGTAGACCGGGAGCGTACCCCCATTGATGCAGATGGAAAACCGGACTATGAATGTCTGGAAGCAATCGATGTGGAAAAACTGAATGAAGATATGCTCGCGCTTCTTCAGGGAGCGTGTGTGGAACTTCCGACGTTTAATTTCAAGACCGGCAGGCGTGAGTACAAAGGGAATAAGACAAAGCTGGGAGAACAGGATATCCTGATTATAGAGGGTATCCACTGCCTGAACGACCAGCTGACCTGGCGCCTGGATGCGGACCATAAGGTAAAGATTTATATCAGTGCCCTCACACAGCTGAACATTGATGAACACAATCGAATCCCTACGACGGATGGCCGCCTTCTTCGCCGGATGGTGCGGGATGCCCGTATGCGCGGCACAGATGCACGGGGGACGATTGCCATGTGGCCGTCCGTGCGCCGGGGCGAATCCAATTATATTTTCCCATTCCAGGAATCCGCGGATTATATTTTTAATTCGACGCTGATATACGAACTTGCTGTGTTAAAACAGTATGCGGAACCACTTCTTTTTTCGATTCGGCCGGATGAGCCGGAGTACGAGGAAGCCAAACGTCTGCTGAAATTTCTGGATTATTTCCTGCCGATTCCGAGCGACGCGATTCCGAATCATTCTCTGATTCGTGAATTTATCGGAGGTGGGTGCTTCGAGAAATAAAGACAGAAGAAGTTTTCATTTACAAAAAAAATCGGATATGATAGAATACGCCACGTAAGTGGGACAGGTGATCGCGGCTGGCAGAAGTCGAAAGACGCCAGACGAGGAAAGTCCGGGCTTCACAGGGCAGGGATGCCGGATAACGTCCGGCGGAGGCGACTCCAGGGATAGTGCAACAGAAATGAACCGCCGACTTTCGAGTCGGTAAGGGTGGAAGGGCAGTGTAAGAGACTACCGTGTTTCTGGCAACAGAGACGGCATATGTAAACCCCATCCGAAGCAAGACCGCATCGAGGCGAACCCCCTGCCCCGGCCAGACCGGGGCAGGAAGCAGACGGCCCGTCAGCCTCAGGTAGGTCGCTCGAGCCTGTCGGCAACGACAGGCCTGGATAGATGATCACCCACGACAGAACCCGGCTTATCGTCCCGCTTACATTTTAACCATTTCTTAAGAAAATCACAGAAAAACCATCATTTGTTTTCCCTGATGCTATGCTATAATCGCAGTATCTCAAATGCGAGACCAATTTGCATGAAATGAGACGAAAGGTAGGGGTATACTATGAAAAAAATGCAGAGAAAGATTCTGAGCCTGCTGCTTTGCTGCGTGATGGGGTGCGTTCCGGCGGCGCAGGTGATGGCGGCGACTTCTTATGAAGCTTCTGCTGTGAACGCAAATGAGCAGAAGACGGTGCTTTTCCCGGGCGACAGCCTGACAGGGATTGCGGACGGCACGGTGATTTCGATTACAAATGAGGAAGGAACGCTTAGTGCGGAGAATGGCACCTGGACGAATCCTGAGGATAAGGACACGGTTTATCAGGTGACTTATACGGAGGCTGTGAATGCGGAGGATGGTACGGTCACTCCCGCATCGATCCAGCTGGCTCCGGCAGGCTATGTTCTGACTGTGGTGGATGGTACATCCGTGTCTGCATGGACATCAGAACAGGGTGCGACGACGGAGAATCATTACAAATTCACGGATGAAGAAAAAGCTGCCATGACGGAAGAGGATCCGAGTAAAGATATCGCGTATTACCAGAGCGGCGAGACTGTGACGATCACGGCGGCGGATCCGGATGAGGGCTATGAGTTTGTGGAATGGGTGATTGACTCAGAGGATGATGTAGTGATTACCGATCCGTCCAGTGCTGAGACGACCATTACTATGCCTGGTACGAAAATGACGGTTACCGCAACCTATCAGGAGATTGCAGTGAAAGAAACGGAGACGGGAGCAGCCGTCGATAATTCAAATGCGGTTGTTGAAAGCCAGTCGGAGACAACGGCAGCGGTGACGGATTCCGGCAGTTCTAATGTAACAGCAGAGACATCTGCGCCTGCTTCCACGGAGGTGGTAGTGATTGGCGATGACACCCCTGCGGCAGCAGATATTGTCTATGCGGCTCTGACGGTAAATTATGATACAGGCGCGGACGAATATGCGAAGACAGAGACCGTTACCTACGCGGAGGGTGCTGCGGTTACTTTAACCGCAGAAGATCTGGATGGTTATACATTTTCTTCCTGGTACGTAGCCTCTTTGAATGTGGCGCTGGAGGATTTGACGCAGCAGACGATCACCTTTACGATGCCGTCGGAGAATGTAACGATCCTGGCCAGCTATACGGCGGAGAATGCAGAAGATATCGTAGTGATTGATGTGACAGATGAAGCGGCAGCTGCTGAGACGACGGCGGCAGAATCTGAGACGGCTACAGAGTCTGAGACAGCGGCAACGTACGCGGTGACTGTGGATGGCACACTCGTAGGTAATTACGCGGTTGGCGATACGGTGACAGTAGCGCAGCCGGCAGCTTCTGCCGGAACGGTATTTTCCAGCTGGATGATTACGAATGACGCGGCGATTACCCTGACCGCTGTTGGCGACGGAACATGGACATTCACGATGCCGGCGGGGGAGGTATCCCTTTCTTCGATCTTTGATGTGGCTACCCACACAGTGACAGTAGTCAGTGGGACGACCGGTTCAGGTGCGACCACAGGTACATTTGAGTACGGCAGTACCGTGAGCATTGCCGCTGAGACAGCTCCGGAAGGGATGGAGTTTGATCACTGGTCGAATTCCGGTTCGACGGAAGTGACATTCGCAAATGAAACCTCAGCGACGACCACTTTTACAATGCCGGACGGTGATGTGGAAGTTACGGCGGTTTATGTAAGCCTGCCGAATACGTATACGGTAAAGGTTTCCAACGGTCTCCTGGACGGTTCTTATACTGAGCATTCTTATGAGGAAGGTACACAGGTAACTGTAACGGCAAACGCGAGTGCGAGCGGGGAGGAATTCTCCGGCTGGACGGTCAATGACGGTGCGTATGATCTTGGCGATGACGCGGCTTCCTCTACCATTACGGTGACAGTTACAGAGGATATGACTTTTGTGGCGAATTATACGGGTGTGACTTACAGTGTCACCCTGACAAACGGCACGGCCGATTATACCGAGAGTGTTGCAGGGACAGTAATTACAATTACAGCTGCGGAACCGGCTGCGGGCTATGCCTTTGATTACTGGACGGTAGATACGCAGAATGTGACTCTCACAGATGCGTCTGCTTCTGCGACGACCTTCACGATGCCGTCCGCAAATGTGACTCTGACGGCCGTTTATAAGCAGGTACAGTATAAAGTTACAGTGGAAAATGGCAGCACAAGCCAGACCTATTATTACTATGGGGATACGGTTACCATTTCCTCGAATTATCCGGCGAGCGGGAAGGAATTCAGTACATGGACAGCGACGAGCGGCAATGTGACATTTGCGGATGCGTCCAGAGCAACGACGTCTTTCACGATGCCGGCAAGCGATGTAACTGTTTCAGCAACCTATGAGGATGGCCCGACTGCATCGGATAACTACATCAGTGGTATCACCTCGGGCGGCTCTTATGTGGCAAATGAGAAGCTTACCTTTACGCCGGTGGGCGCAGGTATGTCAAATACCAACCCGAATCCGGGCGACATCCGCTATGTACCGACGGGATATTCGATTGGCAATGTTTCCAATACCTGGTCATCATCTCCGTATGAGACCTCGATGTCGATCAAGTCGACCGGTGAGTATACGCTGAATGTGACGTTTGCGAGACAGGTTTATGACGGCAGCTCCTGGGTGGCGGATGGAACGACATCTACGACCTCAGTCACATTCAATATTGTGACTTCGCTTGAATCCGTAGAGACCGGCGATTCGACCCCGCTCCTTGCAGTAGCGGCAGTGGCGGTCGTGGCCTGCCTGATCTTCATTATTCTGCTGGTTGTATTTATCCGCAGAAGAAGAAGTGAGAGATAATGAATTAGAATAGAAGCGGATAACCATTCGGAAAGCCTCGCCATTTAAAATTGCTCTGCGATGGCGAGGGTTGTGTCCACGATTTGCTGCGCAAATCATGGACAATAATCGGACAGAATGTGAACATACATTCTGTCCGATTTCTGTTTTACAAGAGCCCCTTTTTGTGATACTATAGCCTGGAGACAATGCAGGAGATGAAATAAAAAGAAACACGTAAAGACCTGGGTCAGAAAGATTTGGGAACAGAAAAATTTGGAAATAGAAAAATTTGGGGACAGAGCGGGAAAGGAAGTGCTGCATGAAAAAAAGGACTCTGACGTTAGGTAATATTGTGCTGGCGCTGATCGGCTTTCTGTTTATGACGAGTCTTTCCGTGACTTTGGTGCTAAATCTTCGCTGTATCTATTATTTTGACATTGGCTATCTGAATCTGGAGAGTGAGACAGGCTATTCAGAAGAAGTGATTCGTGCGAATTACGATGCTCTGATTGATTATAATCTGCTGTACAAGGGTGTGGATGAACTGGAATTTCCGGATTTTCCGATGTCGGAGAACGCGGCGACGCATTTCAGAGAGGTAAAGCAGATTTTTGTGGCGCTGCAGATTTTGCTTCCTGTGACCGGTGCGGTTTTGGCAGGGGTCTGTGCGGCGATTCTTATCCGACGAAGGAGATTTCGGAAAGAAATACAGCCGGAAAAGATAAGCCAGCCTCAGCGATCGCAGCAATCCCGGCTTGCGGCGAATGTGGGAGCTCTGAAGCTGCTGTCTGTTTTTACATTCGCGATTCCGATTGTTTTGGGCATTTTGGCGGCTGCAAATTGGGATTCTTTTTTTGTGCGCTTTCATGAACTCTTTTTTAACAATGACTACTGGCTGTTCGACCCGGCGACCGATCCGGTAATCCTGATTCTGCCGGATGAATTTTTCGCACACTGTGCCGCGGCGATCCTGTTAATTTTGTTCCTGGGTGGAATACTGACAGGGGTGCTGTATGGGCGATTGACCCGGGCGGCAGTTAAGAAAATATAATACATTGTTTTCTGCAGAAAGGCAAGGGAAAGCCGTACAGGTCTGTGCGGTGAAAAAGAAAATTAGTAACTATAATGAAAATGATTATAGAAAAAGAAAGAAGGAAAAACTATATGAATATGGAGTTACTTCCGCAGTATGAGCTGCTGCAGCATGAGTGGATTGGGGATGTTCACTCAGACGGTTATCTGCTTCGCCATAAAAAAAGTGGGGCGCGCATTCTGGTGCTCCAGAACGATGACGAGAATAAGGTGTTTGACATTGCGTTTAAGACATTGCCGACGAACAGCACGGGTGTGCCGCACATTATGGAGCACAGTGTGCTTTGCGGCAGCCGGAAATTCCCGATGAAGGATCCGTTTGTGGAGTTGGTGAAGGGTTCCCTGAATACCTTTTTGAACGCGATGACTTATCCGGATAAGACCGTTTATCCGATTGCAAGCTGCAATGATAAGGATTTTTGTAACCTGATGGATGTCTATCTGGACGCGGTATTTTACCCGAACATTTATCAGAATGAGCAGATTTTCCACCAGGAGGGTTGGAGCTATCAGCTGGAGGACGCAGCGGACGAGATTGAGATTAACGGCGTTGTTTACAATGAAATGAAGGGCGCGTATTCTTCTCCGGAGGATGTGCTGGAGCGAGAGATTATGAACAGCCTGTTTCCGGATACCGTGTATGGTGTGGATTCGGGCGGAAATCCGCAGAATATCCCGGAACTGACGTATGAGGACTATCTGGCTTTTCATAAAAAGTATTATCATCCGTCGAACAGTTATATCTATTTTTATGGGAACATGGATATTGAGGAGCGGTTGCTCTGGCTGGATCGGGAATATCTGAGCGCGTTTGATCTGCCGTCTGGTGCGGAAGGTGAAGTACCGACGATTGCGCTTCAGAAGCCGTTTGGGGAGCTGCGCCGTGTGCGTCGGAGTTACCCGATTTCGGAGGATGACGAACTGGAAAACAATACGTATCTTTCCTGGAATGCCGTCATTGGGACAGGACCGGAGGTGGAGCTTTCTAATGCGTTTGCGGTGTTGGAATATGCCCTTTTATCCGCGCCGGGCGCGAAGTTAAAGCAGGCTCTGCTGGATGCCGGGATTGGCAATGACATCATGGGCGATTATGAGAGCGGACTTTATCAGCCTTATATGGGAATTATTGCCAAAAACGCGAACGAAGCGGATGCGGAGCGCTTTCTTACGGTTATTCGTGAGACACTTGAGGAAATTGTAAAAGAAGGCATCGATAAAAAGGCGCTGTATGCGGGCATCAATTCAATGGAATTTAAATTCCGCGAGGCGGATTATGGCTCCGCGCCGAAAGGTCTGATTTATGGGCTGGATACCTTTGACAGCTGGCTGTATGACGATGACGCGGCATTTTCTTATCTGAAGCAGCTGGATGTGTATGCCGATTTGCGTGAGCGCGTGGAAACTTCTTATTTTGAGGATCTGATTCAGAAGTATTTGTTGGATAATACGCATGCTTCTCTGGTAACGCTTGCCCCGGAGCGCGGCCTGACGGCGAAGACCGATGCTGCCCTGCGTGAGAAATTGCAGACATACAAAGCAACCTTGAGTGAGGCACAGCTGGAAGAGATGATCGCAGCGACCGGTCGGCTGCGCGAGTTCCAGGAGACTCCGTCCACACCAGAGGAATTGAAGAAGCTGCCGATGCTGACCCGTGCGGATATTGGGAAAAAGGCTGCGCCTTTTGAAAATACGGAGCTTGACTGGGACGGGTTGAAGGTTCTGCACCACGATGTGTTTACAAATGGAATTTCCTACCTGGATCTGCTTTTTGACGCGGATGCGGTTTCCACGGATGATCTGGGCTATCTGGGTATACTCAAAGCGGTGCTCGGTATGGTTGACACAGAGCATTTCACATACAGTGACCTGAATAATGATATCAATATGAATACCGGCGGCATTTCTGTGGGAATCAGTGTATTTCCTGTTCCGACTGCCGTTCCGGAGGAGGGGGCTTTTGCCAGTCAGTCAGAGATTATGGCTGGAAAGAGGAATACAACGGTCAAAGCCTATATGGGGATTCGGTCAAGGGTACTCTACGAGAAACTGCCATATGCGCTGGAAATGTCGAAGGAAATTCTTACTTCGAGGTTTGACGATGATAAGCGGCTTTATGAGATCATTGCGAAGCTGGAATCGCGTCTTTCCATGCAGCTGGCTTCCGCAGGCCATCAGGCCGCGGTCGGACGGGCACTTTCCTATCTGTCAGAGTTCAGCGCGTTTAATGACGCCGTGACCGGGATTGCTTACTATGATCTGGTTGCGGATCTGGAGAAGCATTTTGAGGAGAAAAAAGAAGCACTGAAAGAAAAGCTTCGCACACTCTGTGACCTGTTGTTTACGAGAGACAATCTGTTCGTCAGCGTGACATCCGACCAGGAGGGGCTGAAATTGCTGCAGAATCCGTTGCTTGCATTTGCACGGAGCTTACCTGTAATCTCCACTGGGGCAGAAGATAAGAGCAGTGTGTGTGAAGGGAAAGCAGAGACTGCCCGTTTAAAGAATGGCGCTTCCTCCTGCAGGAAATTTCATCTGGAAAAGAAGAACGAGGGATTTACTACACCAGGTCAGGTACAGTATGTGGCCCGTGTGGGGAACTTTAAAGACGCGGGATTCACGTACACAGGCGCTCTTCATATTCTGAAGGTGCTGATGAGCTATGAATATCTCTGGGTAAATATCCGCGTAAAAGGCGGCGCGTATGGATGTATGTGCTCCTTCTCCCGAAGAGGCGACGCATATTTTGTCTCGTACCGGGATCCGCATCTGGGCGGAACAAATGAAATTTTTGAGGCTGTTCCGGCTTATCTGCGCGACTTTGACGCGGACGAGCGTGAGATGACAAAATACGTGATTGGGGCGATCAGTGATCTGGATACGCCGCTGACACCGGCGATGAAGGGTTCTCGTTCTCTGAATGCGTATTTTTCACAGATTACGGAAGCGGATGTACAGCGGGAGCGGGATGAGGTTCTCTCTGCGACTCCAGAGCAGATTCGCGCGCTTGCGCCGTTGGTGCAGAGCGTTCTCGACGCGGAGGCGATCTGCGTGGTCGGAAACGAAGAGAAGATAAAGGGAGCGGCAGAGCTCTTTGGCTCTATCCGGCCGCTTGCCGGGACAGATATTGCGTAAGGAAACAGGTAGAGGAACGATCATGGAAAACGCAAATTTTAAATCCGGTTTTGTGACTCTGATCGGGCGGCCGAACGTTGGAAAGTCGACATTGATGAATCACTTGATCGGCCAGAAAATCGCGATTACGTCGAACAAACCGCAGACGACGCGAAACAGGATTCAGACGGTTTATACCTCCGAACAGGGGCAGATTATTTTTCTGGACACGCCCGGTATCCATAAGGCCAAAAATAAGCTGGGCGAATATATGGTGACGGCAGCGGAGTCCACGCTGCGGGAAGTGGATGTGGTATTATGGCTGGTTGAGCCGACGGATTCGGTTGGCGGAGGGGATCAGCATATTGCGCAGATGCTCCGAGCGGCTGCCCCGCGCACAGCGCATTGGAATGGGCAGCCCGACCTGCCGCCGACCGAAGGGAGGGGGCAATACCGCTCCACGAAGATTCCGGTGATCCTGATTCTGAATAAAATGGATACCGTGGCGAAAAGTGAGATTCCGCGTTATCTGGATGTCTACCGGGAGCTTTTGGATTTTGATGCTGTGATACCGGTCTGCGCACTGCGGGGTCTGCATATGGACGAGGTGATCAGCGCAATATTCCGCTGTCTGCCATACGGACCGAAATATTACGACGATGATACCGTGACCGACCAGCCGCAGAAACAGATTGTGGCGGAGCTGATCCGGGAGAAGACGCTGCGCTGCATGGAGGAGGAGATTCCACATGGGATCGCGGTTTCAATCGAAGTGATGAAGGAGCGGCCTGCGGGCAGCCAGAAGCACAGGGAGAAACGGGCCGAGGCCGTGCGGAAGAAACACCGCCATGAACATGCGAAAAAGACTGTCTCACGAGAAGTGGAGCAGAATGGGCAGCCTGGCTTGCTGCCGAATGAGGAGAGGAAGGACTTCCAGGGTAAAAAGAATGGAAGGACGCTGACGGAAACCCGGACGAATGTGGATGATACGCTCAGCCGCCGTGAACAGGCGGAAGTGGATGTGCGTGAGACTTCAGACTGGATCATGGATATTGAGGCGACGATTATCTGCGAAAAAGAGTCTCACAAAGGCATGGTGATCGGCAAGCAGGGCGCGATGCTGCGCAAAATCGGCTCACAGGCGCGCTATGAAATTGAGCAGATGCTGGAAGAACCGGTCAATCTGCAGCTCTGGGTGAAGGTAAAGAAGGACTGGCGCGACAGTGATTATATGATTAAAAATTTTGGCTACGATAAGACGGATCTTGTATGATTTGTTGTAACAGTTCAGAACAGCATCGAAAAGACAGGAAAGGATGGCGGCTGTAATGAGCGACCCTTTGAGAGTAACAGGCATGGTGCTTTCGGCTGTACCTGCGGGGGAATACGACAAGCGCACCGTCCTTTTAACCAAAGAGCGTGGCAAGATCACCGCATTTGCGCGGGGCGCGCGCAAACCCAACAGTCCCCTTCTGGCGGCGGCGACTCCATTTGCGCTGGGTACTTTTACCGTTTATGAGGGAAGAAATGCCTATACACTGGTGCAGGCAGAGATTTCCGATTATTTCCGCGAAGTGCGGGAGGACATGGTCGCCTCCTGCTATGCCTGCTATTTCATGGAACTGGCGGAATATTACACGAGGGAAAATCTGGATGCTTCGCAGATGCTGAATCTGTTGTACGCGACCCTGCGTGCGCTGCCGAAGCCGGAGCCGGACAATGAGCTCATCCGCTGTATCTTTGAGATGAGAGCGATGGTGCAAAATGGGGAATATCCTTATGAGACGGCATCGGACCCGTCTTTGCAGGAGTCAACGCGTTATGCGCTTTCCTATGTCATACACGCGCCGGTGCAGAAATTGTATCGGTTCACACTGCAGCCGGAGGTCTTTGCGGAATTCCGCCGGGTGCAGGATCACTATAACAGTATTTCGATCGACCGTAAATTTAAATCGCTGGAAATACTGCGGCAGATTGCAGGATAGCATCAGTTCAGAACAGCAGGCCACAGATGTTCTAAACTGGTGGAAAAAATGGTTGAAACAGCGGCCATTTAACGATATAATGCATTATTGATATTGACAGGAACCAGGAGGAAATTGTTCAGTGAGGGCGAAGAAAAGAGCTGTAGCGGCAGTGCTTGCGGCGGCGGTGATGCTGCTCGGCGGCTGCGATATTGTGAATCAGACAGAATGGACGCCGGAGTCCTCCGACGCGATTTCGATTGCGGCGGATGGGAGTATCACCGAGATCGTACAGGAGACGTTGGATCAGTCTTACTATGATGTGACAGAACTGGAGTCGATGATCAATACGGAAGTGGCGGAGTATAATTCTGAGCATGGCGCGGATTCTATCACAGTTGAGGAATTTGGCAATGACGGCAGCACAGTGACGTTAAAGCTACGGTTTTCGTCAGCCGATGATTACGCAGAGTTTAATAATGTAGAGTTTTACTGCGGTTCCATTATCAATGCACAGCTGGAAGGCTATTTGTTTGATGTGTCCTTTTATCGGGTGACCGATGGAGAAGCGTCCGGCAGTACGGTAAGCTACACCAAGGTTTTTGAGGATATGTCTGCGACGGTTGTGATCGTTCAGGCGCCGATGGAAGTACATTTCGAAGACAGTGAAGTGACGTTTGTCAGCACAAATGCCGATATGCTTTCAGCTAATACGGTAAATGCGAGCGGAGAGCAGGAAGAGACAGAGGCCCTGGTACTTCCGTCCAGCAAGGTATATGAAGGCGAGGAGACGACATACGCGGAACAGAAAGAGGCGAACCGCGTGTATATCATTTGTGAATGAGAAACAGTCTGGCTGCCATTATATACCAGCGGAGATCAGACGCAGTTTTGTCAGGGGGTAATTCGTAAGACAGGAATTACTTTGTGCAGAAATAAGAAAGGAAAATGGAGAGGAGAACATTATGGAAAAGACAATGGACAAAATCGTAGCGCTCGCGAAAGGGAGAGGGTTTGTGTACCCGGGCTCTGAGATTTACGGCGGCCTGGCGAATACCTGGGACTACGGGAACCTTGGCGTGGAGCTCAAGAACAATGTGAAGCAGGCCTGGTGGCAGAAGTTTGTGCGGGAAAATCCGTATAACGTCGGCGTAGACTGCGCGATTCTGATGAATCCGCAGACCTGGGTGGCGAGCGGCCATTTGGGCGGCTTTGCGGATCCGCTGATGGACTGCAAGGAATGCCACGAGCGTTTCCGCGCGGATAAGGTCATTGAAGACTACTGCGCAGAGCAGGGGCTGACGCTGGACAAGCCGATCGATGCTTTTTCACAGGAAGAGATGCGGGATTACATTGAGGATCACAAGATTCCCTGCCCATCCTGCGGCAAGCACAATTTTACGGACATCCGCCAGTTCAACCTGATGTTCAAGACCTTCCAGGGCGTGACGGAAGACGCGAAAAATACCGTTTATCTGCGTCCGGAGACCGCACAGGGCATTTTTGTAAACTTTAAAAACGTACAGCGTACCTCCCGCAAGAAGCTTCCGTTCGGCATCGCACAGATCGGAAAATCCTTCCGCAACGAGATCACGCCGGGCAACTTTACCTTCCGCACCCGCGAGTTCGAGCAGATGGAGCTGGAGTTCTTCTGCGTGCCGGGTACGGATCTCGACTGGTTCCAGTACTGGAGAAGCTTCTGCTTCGAGTGGCTGAAGAAGCTGGGCATGAAGGAAAGCGAGCTGCGTCTGCGTGACCATGACCCGGAGGAGCTTTGCTTCTACAGCAAGGGCACGACCGACATTGAGTTCCTGTTCCCGTTTGGCTGGGGCGAGCTTTGGGGCATTGCGGATCGCACCGATTATGACCTGACGCAGCATCAGAATACATCCGGTCAGGATATGACCTACTTTGACGAAGAAAAGAAGGAAAAATACATTCCATACGTTATCGAGCCGTCCCTTGGCGCGGATCGTGTTGTGCTGGCGTTCCTTTGCAGCGCCTATGACGAGGAAGAACTTGAGGGCGGGGATATGCGTACCGTGCTTCATTTCCATCCGGCCATCGCTCCGGTCAAGATTGGCGTACTGCCGCTCTCCAAGAAGCTCAACGAGGGGGCGGAAAAGGTATACACGGAGCTTTCCAAATATTACAATTGTGAGTTTGACGACCGCGGCAACATCGGCAAGCGCTACCGCAGACAGGACGAGATCGGTACTCCGTTCTGCGTGACCTATGACTTTGACTCTGAAACGGACGGTGCCGTGACCGTGCGCGACCGCGACAGTATGGAGCAGGAGCGCGTGAAGATCGAAGATCTGAAAGCGTATTTTGAGGAGAAATTTGCGTGGTAAACCAAATGGTTGGCCGGTGATAGGGAATCGGTAATCAACCGCGTGGAGAGGACACCACGCGAAAAAAGAACAGAAGGCCCCGGATCAGCACATCCGGGGCTTTCATTGGGATACAGAAAGAGGATAAAAATGAACGGCTATATGAAAGCAAACTATCACACACATACCACCCGCTGTAAGCACGCGGAGGGTACGGAACGCGATTATATCGAAGCTGCGATTTCCATGGGGATGGACATTCTTGGCTTTTCCGACCACATTCCCTGTCCGTTCACAGACGGTTATGTCTCGAACATCCGTATGGATATGGAACAGGCCGACGAATATGTGCGCATAATCCGTTCCCTGGCGCATGAATATGAGGGAAAAATCCGTTTATTCGCAGGTTTTGAAGCAGAATATACGCCAGAATATTTCGATGCGCAGATGGAGATGATGCGCCGCGTGAAAGGCGACTATCTGATCATGGGACAGCATTTCCTGGGATGTGAGCCAGGCGGAACTTATACCGGCGCACCTACGAAAAATGATACCTTTCTGAAAGAGTATGTCGACACCGTCATTGCCGGCATGGAGACCGGGGCATTCCTTTACCTTGCCCATCCGGATCTGATCAACTATGAAGGAGAGGAAACTGTGTACGAGAAGGAAATGACCCGTCTCTGCGAAGCCCTGTACGATCTTCGGATTCCCCTGGAAATCAATCTCCAAGGGCTTATGCAGCACCGCCATTATCCCGCGGAGCGCTTCTGGAAGCTCGCGGGCCGGACAGGGAACCGGGTCGTTCTGGGCGTTGACGCGCACCATCCAGCGCAGATTTGCGAGCAGGGGGTGTATGACAGGGCAATGAGGATGGTGGAAAAGTACGGGCTGAAGGTAGAAGAACACCTGGACATATAAAGCCATGCGAAACGGATGGCTTTTTTGGAAAACGAGGGAGACCTATGCAGATACGATTGGACAAGTTTCTGGCGGATGCCGGAATCGGGACGAGAAGCGAAGTAAAAAATCTCATAAAAAGGAAAGCGGTTACTGTCAACGGAGCCTGTGCCGCAAAACCGGAGATCAAGATTATTCCGGATGAAGATGAGGTTGCCGTAAATGGGAATCTTGTGACAATGCGCGGCTCTGTAACCTATATGCTGCATAAGCCGGCCGGCTACGTCTGCGCGGTAACGGATGACCGCTTTCCAACGGTGATGGAGCTTGTGCCGCAAAACAGGGATCTGTTTCCGGTGGGCAGACTGGACAAGGACACGGAAGGGCTGCTTCTGATTACCAATGACGGCGGGATGGCGCACCGCATGCTTTCCCCGCGCAGGCACGTGGATAAAACATATCTGGCCGTGCTTGACCATCCGGCCGAAAAGGCGTATATGACTCTTTTTTCTGCGGGTGTGGACATCGGTGATGATACGCCGACACTTCCTGCCAGGCTTGTGATTTGTGACAGTGAGCGCCCGGAGCTTGACTATTTGCCGGAGGAATACCGGGTATGTGAGGATACAGGGCGCGTAGCTCTTCTGACGATTCAGGAGGGACGCTATCATCAGGTGAGGCGGATGTTTCATGCCGTTGGAAATGAAGTGCTCTATTTGAAACGTTTGTCATTCGGAACGCTGATGCTGCCGCTGTCTTTGAAAAAAGGGGAGGCCATTTGTGTGGAACTACAGTAACCGGAAATCGATTGGTATCCTGGGGGCTCCTGGAAGTAGTGGCTGTCTTCATCGGAATGGTTCTGTTTTACCGCTCATGGCGGAGGATTTCTGGTGATTCCCGAAAACCATGTGTCGGAGTTCAAACAGTTGCTTGTAAAATACTATGAGGGCGAAGACATTTCGATTATTGCCGCTTTTATGAAAAAGAATTGTTGGAGAACGATGCAATCCTAAATTACTATCATTTTGGGGAACAAATTATTTTGCAAAAAACGTGAATTTGCTCCCCAAAGCCAGAGAAGAAAAAACAGGAACAGTAAGGCAGAAGAGCGGGAGAGAAGATATTATGATCAAAACAGTTGGAATTGTAGGACTGGGCGCCCTGGGCGTACTTTATGGGAGCCTGCTGTTGGAAAAAATGGACAGGGAAGATCTGCTGATCATTGCGGAGGAAGACCGCATCTGCCGGTATCAGGCGGAAGGGGTATATGCGAATGGGAAAAAATGCGAGTTCCACTATGCGGCGCCGGAAGAAGGCCGACCGGTGGATTTACTCATTTTCACCACGAAGTATATGGCTCTGGCGGAAGCGGCCAGGATGGCGCGTCCTTTTTGCGGGGAGCAGACGATTGTGATGTCGTTTTTAAATGGGGTGTCCTCGGAGCAGATGCTGGAAGAGGTTCTGAAGCCAAAGCGGCTGCTGTATTCCTGCGTACAGGGGATGGACGCGACCAGAAAAGGTCGGCAGGTCACATACAGCAAAACAGGCTATATCGCATTTGGCGAAAGAGATTCCTCCCGAAGCGAAGCTGTCTGTGAGGCGGAGGCGTTTTTTGGACGAACCGGCCTAGCTTATCAGGTGCCGGAGGATATTCGCCATCAGATTTACAGCAAATGGATGCTGAATGTGGGAGTAAACCAGACCTGTGCGGTCTTTGATGTGGATTATGAGGGCGTGCAGAGACCTGGAGAGCTTCGGAATATCATGGTGACTGCGATGGAAGAGGCCAGAAGTGTGGCCGCCGCGGAAGGGATCCTTCTGACAGAGGAAGAATTGTGGGGCTGGGTGGATGTCATTGATGGCCTTTCGCCAAACGGTCAGCCTTCGATGCGGCAGGACGTCCTGGCAGGGCGGCAGACGGAAGTGGAGCTGTTTGCCGGAACGGTATGCGCCATGGGGCGTAAATATGGTATTTTGGTTCCGCAAAACGAAGCGTTTTACAGAGTGTTAAATGCAGATATGAGGTCAAAATAGGAGGAAATTACAATTATGGAATTGACAGAAGGCGTTTTAAAGAGACGAAGCATCCGTTCTTTTACGGAGCAGAGGATAACAGACGAGGAGCTTCACACGATACTTCGGGCGGGTATGACTGGGCCAAGCTGCGCAAACACCCGCGACTGGAGCTTTCTTGTGGTACGGGATAAAGAGACACTGCGTAAGATGGCGGAAGCCAATGGAAGATATGCTCAGCCTCTTTGCCATTGCGATGTGGGAATTCTGATTTTGGGAGATCTGGAGCGTGCGTTCCCACCGGCGAAGGAGTATTGGGTGATTGACGGCGCGATTGCGGGACAGAACATGATTCTTGCGGCTGAAGGGCTCGGCATTGGCTCCGTGTGGCTTGGCACCTGGCCGCAGATGGATCGGGTGGAGAAGCAGAGAGAGCTGTTTTCCCTGCCGGAGACGGTAGTGCCGCATTCTGTTATTGCGTTCGGTTACCCGGCGGAGGAAAGGGAAGGTGAGCACCCGGATTATGAAGAGAGCCAGGTGCATTTTGAACGGTGGTAAGTGTAAGGGTGTGTCCTGAATTTTTTAACGGATCGTGGGAGAAGCAGAGTGTGTTTTTGAGAGGAGTACTATGCCTGACGAAAAAGAACAGTCAATAGAAGAACAGAAAGTCGAGTTGTTTGAGCGGACGCCGATTCCGCGGGCGGTCATGAAAATGGCGGTTCCCACGGTACTTAGTTCTCTTGTCATGGTGATCTATAACCTGGCGGACACGTATTTTGTGGGCATGTTAAACGATCCCGTCGAAAATGCCGCGGTCACACTGGCTGCGCCGGTGCTGCTGGCGTTTAACGCCATCATTAACCTGTTCGGGGTTGGCGGCTCCAGCCTGATGAGCCGCTATCTTGGGAAAAAAGAGTACGAATCGGTGCGAAAAAGCTCTGCGATCAGCTTTTATTGTGCTCTCGCTTTTTCTGTTTTATTTTCACTGATGGCCGGCATTTTCCACGCACAGCTGCTGGGAATTCTGGGAACCACCAGTGATACCGAGGCGGCTGCCTGGCAGTACCTTCGCTGGACGACTCTGTGCGGCGCGGTTCCGGCGATCCTGAATGTCGTGCTGGCCAATCTGGTGCGCTCGGAGGGAGCCTCCCTTCATGCCAGCATCGGAACCATGAGCGGCTGTCTGCTGAATATTGTGCTGGATCCGATCTTTATCCTGCCCACGGGGTTTGGTATGGGGGCAGCCGGTGCGGGACTGGCTACCTTTCTTTCCAACTGTGTGGCCTGTATTTACTTTTTTGTCCTGCTGTGGGTGCGCCGCAGGAAGACGCTGGTGTGTGTGAACCCGCGCATGTTTTCTTTTGACTCCGCGATTCTCAAAGGAATCTGCGCGGTCGGCGTGCCTGCCGCGATTCAGAATCTGCTGAACGTGACCAGCATGACGGTGCTGAATAACTTTACTGCTTCCTACGGCTCCAATGCGGTTGCCGCGATGGGGATCACCCAGAAAATCAATATGATTCCCATGTATATCGCGATGGGCGTTTCACAGGGCATTATGCCGCTGGTCGGCTACAATTATGCCAGCGGGAACCGGGAGCGTATGAAAAAGGCGATTACCTTTACCGCGAAAATCAGCGTGACATTTATGCTGCTGATGACTGTAGTATATTTTGCGGGCTCCGAGGGTCTGATTCGCCTGTTTATGAAAAATGAAGAGGTGGTCACCTATGGCAGCCGTTTCCTTCAGGGAATGTGTCTGGAACTGGTTTTTTTGAATGTCGATTTCCTGGCAGTCGGAGTCTTTCAGGCCTGCGGCATGGGGAGAAAGTCGCTGGTATTTGCTATTTTGAGGAAGGTCGTGCTGGAGATACCGGCATTGTTTTTGCTGAACTGGCTCTGGCCGCTGTACGGGCTTGCCTACGCCCAGCCCTGTGCAGAGCTTGTGCTGGCGATTGCGGCTGTGATTTTGCTGGGAAGGATCTTCCGGGAGCCAATGCGGGGAGTTTCCAACTGACAACTATGGAACTTCTTTGTGCTTACTTTATAGATTGATGTTCGGCCTTATTATATAAGCAGCCAGGGAAAAAAGAGTATAAAGATCAGACTGGTGTGATAAAAAACGTTTACAATTTGGTTACATCCCATCCATTGAAAAACAAGCCAGCCCGTATTATAGTAAATGGCAGGAAAGCAGTTTGTTTGAAATTGTGAAAAACGAACAGCTGCGTTCCTGCCAAAATTTATTTATTGGGGAAGCGTGTGTGTATATGAAAGAAAGAATACTGGTCATTGAGGATTCGGCGGCAATCAATGAACTGATTTGTATCAATCTGGAGACGGCGGGGTATGAGCCGATGCCATTCTGGGACGGCGATGCGGTCAGTGTATGGCTTCATGACGAGAAGAATCCGTGGATCGATCTGGCACTCCTGGATGTCATGCTTCCGGGTAAAGACGGTTTCGCGCTGCTACCCCAGTTGCGCGCATTGAAAATTCCGGTGATTTTTCTGACGGCTAAGGGCGACCTGAACAGCAAGATTCATGGCTTAAAGGACGGGGCGGAGGACTATATCGTTAAGCCGTTTGAAATGCTGGAGCTGCTTGTGCGTGTGGAAAAAGTGCTGGCGCGGTACCGAAAGGAGGCGGAAATCTTCGTGGTGCGGGATGTCGAGATTTTTCCGGAGGAGCGGCGGGTAACGAAAGCAGGAAGGGAGATTTCTCTGAAACCAATGGAATTTGACTGTCTGCTACAGCTTGTGAAATATAAAAACATCGCTCTCAGTCGTGAACAGCTGATCAATGCGCTGTGGGGTGTGGATTTTGACGGCGAGACGCGCACGATTGATGTGCATATTGCGAGACTGCGGAAAAAACTGGATTTCCAGGATGTGATTCAGACTGTGCCCCGCATCGGTTACCGACTAAATTCCCAATGAGTGAGGAGGCTGATACATGAGACGCGAAAATACAGATCCGCTTCATCCAGAGGCAGGAAATGCTGTTCATTCCAGGCCTGTTCGCCCAGGGTGGCTTTTAAGAACAAAACTATCAGTCGTGTCAGCGCTGCTGCTTCTTGTATTATCTCAGATTTTTTCCATCTGGAACCTGTATGAGACGCAGATGCGGATGATTGGTGTTGTGCTTGGAGATGAACAGACGGCACTTTCTTCTGATATGAGCGCTTTTTCGAAGCAGCTTTCAAAGCTTGGCATCACGGACGACCGCTGGATACCGGCCGCGGCGCGGTCTGTTTTCCTGAGCTCCTACAGTACGGATGCTGTACTTTATTATGATGGCGAGATACTTGTGAACAGCACACCCTATGAGTTTGACCTGGAAGCGGGGACGCCTCTTGATGAAAAGTACGAGAAATATGCGCTCTCCAGTGCGTACCATTTCAATGACACTGCCGCCTATCTTGCCAGGGTAAACGGGAGTATTCTTGTGGTTACTTACATAGAGGAAGCTTCGTATCGTTCAGAAAATGGATTTGCCCTTTTGCATTATCGCGATGTCACAGCTGTTTTCCGGGAAAGCAGGCTTCTTTTTGTGCGCGGAATCCTTGTTTCGCTGGTTCTTGCGGTGATTTTGGGATGCGCACTGACTCTGATTATACGCAGACTTTTTGCGCCGCTTTATCAGTTGAAGGACGCGGCCAATGTCATTGCGGATGGACAGTATGAAGGACGTGTTCTGTTGAAGAGGAACACAGGAAAAAAGGAAGATGAAGTCACGGAAATCGCACTGGCCTTCAATCGCATGGCAGAGAATGTGGACGAACATATCCGGACATTAGCCCAAATGAATGAGAAACAGCGAATGCTGCTCGGCGCGCTTTCCCATGAACTGAAGACACCGATGACCAGCATTCAGGGATATGCGGAGCTGCTGCAGCGCGTTTCGCTTTCCCCGGAACGTCAGGTGTCTGCGCTGAATTATATCGAGCAGGAAAGCCGGCGGCTTTCACGCCTGTCCGTAAAAATGCTTCAATTGATTGACCTGTCGGATGAATCCGATATCGAATCGCAGGATATTTCCGTTGAAACACTTTTCTCGAAAGCAAAAGACATCGTTCAGAAACGACTGGAGGAAAAAGAGATTTTGCTGCGATTTATGATTCAGGACGCGCCAAATCAAAACGATGCGGAGCAGTTGGAGCGATCGGGAAGCGGGCCGCTGCAAAAGGATTCTTCCCTGATTGTCACCGGAGATGAGGATTTGCTGCTCTCTTTGCTGACCAATCTGATTGACAATGCAAGGAAAGCCAGCCCGCAGGGCAGCACCATTACATTGATTGCTTCTCCGGAAGGGTTGTTTGTTCAGGATGAGGGCTGCGGCGTCGCATCGGAGGAACAGGAAAAGATTCTGGAACCATTTTACATGGCGGATAAAGCCAGAACACGCCGGGAAGGCGGTGCTGGACTGGGACTGGCTTTGTGTGCGCAGATTGCCAGACTGCATGGCGGCAGGATGGAAGTGCAAAGCGTGCCGGGAGAAGGCAGCCGGATTGGGGTGAGGTGGAATGTTTTTCAAACAAAATGAGAGGAAAGGGTTAAACTTTAGAGGGAAGGCTCACCAGATACTTTCTGCCACACGCTGCTGCTTCCTCGGTTTTTTCCGAAACCCGAGGACAATCATCCTCTTCCTTTTCGGCGTAGTGCTCTGTTTTTTGCTGAGCAGCCGTGTCACAGAGGTGGCTGAATATTACGGGACAACCATGCAGGCAGCGGAGCCATTTATCTGGACATTCGGTGATTCTACTGCAATTCTGCTGATTTCTATGCTTCTGATCTTTTTGTTTTCTGATCTGCCGAAGCTGACGCCATTTACGCCGTTTCACCTGATGCGGACAACGAAAAGCCGCTGGCTGATTTCGCAGCTGCTCTATATCATGCTCTGCACAGCGCTGTACATTCTCTTTATCCTGATTGTCACAGTCGTGCTCTGCATGAAATATTCCTACACAGGAGATCTGTGGAGTGAGACGGCGGCCATCCTTGGATATTCCTCTTTAGGCGATCAGCTGAATGTTCCATCTACCGTCAAGGTAATGGAGAGCATTACCCCCATCGGCTGTATGGCGCAGGTTGCACTGCTGATGTTTGCTTACAGCCTGACGCTTGGATTTCTGATTCTGCCGGGCAATCTGCTGTTCGGAAAAAAGGCAGGGATGTTTTTTGCTCTGCTTTACAGCCTGTATGGATTTCTGCTCGACCCGGATGTATTAGGGAAAATACTGGGGTTTGAGACCTGGGAGCTCTATCGTGTCCGCAGCATTGTCGGCTGGATCAGTCCGCTGAACAACGCGGTCTATGGGATGCATGATTTCGGATATGACAACCTGCCGTCCATCGCGCAGTCTCTGCTGATTTTTGGAGGAATACTGGCAGCTGGAATTATCATTTCCTGGAGGGCGGTGAAGAAGTATAACTTTACGTTTTTGGGGACGTGAAAGTGAAATCTGATTCGCCTATAACGTTTACAATTTGGTTACAACTTGGCAAGGACTTGGCAACATCTTTCCTGATATACTGTGATCGTAAGAAGAAAACGTAAGGCAGTTACTGCTGCATTGAAAGGGGAGCATTATGAAAAATAGAAGACGTTACCTTGCCCTGTTGCTTAGCGCAATGTTGTTATCGGGCTGCGCTGCCACACCGGATAGCAGCATTGTGCGGCAGAAGGGAAGCCAGAGTCAGGATAATTACCGTGAGGCGGATGACGGTTCATCTGAAGAGACGGGTGAGACGCAGAATGTTTCTGGAGTTGAAGTATCGTTAGAGGATGAACCGGACACAGGAAGCATTGACCAGGAAGATACCGTTAGCGGTAATGCTGAAAATGTCCTCGCCACCCGCCTTGGCGTGCCGGACACCTACACCGCGGCAGCCTCCACATCCGACGGAAGCTTCACTATGACCAGTAACAACGCTATGGTTGAGGTGCCGGATGTCTCACAGGTGCCGGTTTACTCGGTTTCTCAGATGGAATTCACTCAGGAATTTATTGACCTGGTAACTGAAGCTTTTTTCGGAGAAAACCCGGTTTACGATTATGCTTATTACTATCAGACGACAAAGACAGAGGCATTGGAGAAACTAAATGAGCTGAAGGAGTATCAAGCGGAGGGCAATACAGATCCATACGGTTATATCGAAGCTGCAAGAGAAAGCGGCGCATTTGAGGATGGGTCTGTCACGGAGGATGATATCTTCAACCTTCAGGAAGAGATTGATGAGTGGGAGCAGGTTTATGCGGAAGCTCCGGAAACGGTGGAAAAGACGGAAGTCACGCCCGGTTTTGGCGTAACCTCTTACGAGGATGAGAATGGAAACACGGTGTACTATGAAGGTTATTTTAACGGATTCGTGGAAACGGAGGACGGTCTTTTTTCCTATATTTTGAAGAGTTCATCCCCTACACCGATGTCGATTAAAATTTCCCGCTATGCTGATAAGGAAGAGCTGGCAGAGAATGTCAGCTGGAAGGAAACCTGCTACGATTCAGAAGCTTATGCTTCCAATGCTTATCGACCAACGCAGGAGAAGTGTGAGGAACTGGCGGGAATCACGGTGGAGGAGGCAATCGCAGTTACAGACACGTATATGGAGCAGCTGGGGCTGTCTGACGAATTCTCTGTGGGCTTCACGACGCATGCGTGGCGGAGCCTGGAGAGTGATCTCTTTACATCATATACGTACACGGCAAGCTGCATCGACGGAGGCTGGTACATTGTTTACACACGGACACTCGACGGGATCCCCGTTACCTACGAGATGAAAGAGGGCGGCGGACTGGAATCCATGGAAAGCACGACGGAACCGTGGTGCTATGAATTAGTGACCTTTATTGTGAATGCAGATGGCCTGCAGGAAGCAGAGATTCAGAATCTGTACGAGGTCGGAGAAAAGAAGTATGAGAACGTGGATATGCTTTCTTTCTCCGAAATAGCAGAAATATTTGAGCAGATGATCGTGATCCAGCACACAGACAGCTACGAGGATTCCGCAAGTCTGGAAATTACAGAAGTCACTCTTGGATATATGCGCATCTATGATCCGGGCGCGGACAGCCGCAGCGGAACGCTTGTGCCGGTGTGGGATTTCTTCGGAAGCGAGGAAACACACAGTACATACGATGGAGTAGAATATACGAGCTATATTGATTATCCGGGCAATAGCTTCCTGACGATTAATGCGGCGGACGGCACGATCATCGACCGCAGTCTGGGGTATTAGATGGATTTTACCAGAATGCTGCATGAGAAAAAATTCTATCTGGCGGTGCTGCTTTCCGTGGCGGCTATCATAGCCGGAACCGTCTGGCCGGAGACGAAAAAAGATTCGCCTCTGGCTTGCGGTACCTTTCTGGAGCTGCTGAACAGTTCCCTGCAGTCTCAGACCGTGCTTTTTATTTTGCCGCTCGCTGCCGTCCTGCCCTGCGGAGAGGAGTATCTGCGGGAAAAGGATTCCCGTTTTTTGCGCTTCCTGATTATTCGTCGGAGCAAAGCGGTTTACTGTCTGGACAAGGTGGTGACGACCGCGCTTTCCGGAGCGATTGTCTGGTTTTTGGGGGCATTTTTCGCGGGGCTTTTCTTTTTTTTGCTTTTTTTCAGCCGCGAAGCACTGTGGAACTGGCCGATGAGTACGATTTTTACTTTGCTTGCCACGCTGGGACGCATCCTGCTTTCGGCTTCATCGCTTGCCAGTCTTTCCGCAGTTGCCGGTGCCCTTGGCGGCAGCGTGTATCTGGCGTTCGGCGTTCCTTTTCTTTTATGGTATGCCTGCATCATCCTGCGGGAGCGTTATTTTGAAGCGCTTTACTGCATTGACCCAACGGAATGGATTATGGCAGAAAATGACTGGGGAAGCAACCAGATGGGGCTCTGGATGTTTCTGCTTTTACTCGCGTTATTCTGTGCCGTGCTGCACTGGATCGTGCTGAAATGGGAGTTGAGAGAGATATAAAAGAAAAAATGTAACTGTGAAAGAAATGATTAATCGCAGGAAAACGAGTAAAAAAGACAGAAATGGATATGAGAAAAATTTTCGTAAAAGACACAGGGAAGCAACGGGAGGGAGTGAAAAAATTATGACAGATTATTATATTCAGCTGCGCCATGTGCGAAAATGTTTTGGCGCGGAGGAAGTGTTAAAACCTCTGGATTTTGCAGTGGAACGGGGCAGGACTTACGGTATCTGTGGGAACAATGGCTCCGGAAAAACGGTTCTCATGAAATGCATCTGCGGTTTTCTGCCGGTGACGGAAGGGCAGATCACAGTTGGCGGGAAACGGATTGGCTATGATGTAGACTTTCCGGAGAGCCTTGGGGTGATCATCGAGACACCGGGATTCCTTTCTAATTTAAGCGGGCGGAGAAACCTGGAAATTCTGGCGGATTTGCGTGGACAGATCGGAAGAAAGGAAATCACGTCCGTTCTTATGCGTGTCGGCCTTGATCCAGAATTGAAAAAGCCGGTCGCAAAATATTCACTGGGGATGCGGCAGCGGCTGGGCATTGCGCAGGCGATTATGGAAGAGCCGGAGCTTCTGATCCTCGATGAACCGTTTAACGGTCTTGACCGCCATGGCGTTGCGGAGATTCGCAGACTGCTGCTTGCCCAGAAGCAAAAGGGAAAAACAATCCTGCTTGCGAGTCATAACAGTGAGGATATTCGTATCCTTTGCGACCGGGTGTTTGAGATGGATGGCGGCGTGATGCGGAGAGCCTCGCCATTATAAATCGAGCTTCGCTCGATGGCTCGGTACCGTTCTCGATTTTCTGCGAAAATCGGAACATTGCCTTCGTTCATGATTTGCTTCGCAAATCATGGACATGTAATGAGAAAGATTACAGAAAGAATAGAAAATCAGACAGAGGAACGTACCCGTGGAAAGTGCTGAAAGGAAAGAAGGAGGATGCGGTATATGAGCAGCGAGAAGAATGCCATACGATACAGGATACTTGCAGCTTTTTTGGCTGTCCTTGTTTTTGCTTCGGCCGTAGTATCTTTCCGCTGGATTGCACTGGCTGAGGAAGCGGTTGTGCTGGAAGGGCAGGAAACAGAGAGCCTCGCCATCGAGCAAAGCTCGATTCAGAATGGCGAGGCTCTCCAAAACATGTCCCGATTCTCGCAGAGAATCGAGGACGAAGGCCTCGCCATCGAGCAGAGCTCGATTCAGAATGGCGAGGCTCTCCAAATCGACAGCATGGAAGAGGTGCCGTCCTCCGCTATTCCGGATTCTGCTTTGGAATCGATAACCAATCAGGAAAACACGATGTATAATAACGAAACAGGCACGATTGCTTCTGTAGCTGACGATATGGGAAATGCAGACACTGGAAATTCGGATGCAGGGGCAGAATTTTCACAGATTTCTCTTTCTATTGATGTATATCATGTGTATGAAGGAATGGAATTATCTTATATAGAGGGATATGTTCCATCGATAAAAGAAAATACGGTTTCTCTTGTAATTCCATTTGTGGCAGATGCTCCGGTATTGGAGAATAAGCTGACGGTAACGGTGGAATCTGCTCTGGATTCCCCTTTTGAAAAGGCGGAGTATGAGGAGGAAGTGTTTTTACTGACTTATCAGGTGCCATCCATTGAGGAAAATGCTTCGCATCTGGACGGTACTTTGGAAAGCGTGGACGCATACCTCTTTCAAGCTGAATTTACACTTGCGGATGATTACCAGTCAGGGCAGTATCCGGTTACAGTGAAAGCGGTCGCTTATTCTGCTTCCGGTGTGAAATCTGAGATGACCTGCCGGATGACAGTGACCCTGGAATCCGATTCCCGGCAACAGACAGAGAGCGAAACGAATTGGGAACCAGAATCAGAGACGGACGCGCTGATTGTTACGGAACCAGAGCCGGAGTTTCAGACAGAATCCGGGTCAGAATCGGAACCCGAAACGGAGACAGAATCCGAAACGGAGACAGAATCTGAAACAGAAATGGAAGCTGTAACGACGTATTATTCTTCCGGGAGCAGTTACAGTGGCAGTGCAAGCAGCAGTGCGGTGAAGCACCAGCCGCATATTTTGCTGAAAGAATGCTCACTTAGCGGAGCTTTGCTTCCGGCAGGGGAGCAGATGGATTTTATCACAAGCTTCCAGAATACGAGCGATGACCAGACCGTGTATAGTCTGAAAATCACGGTAAATACAGCAGATGAGAATGTTGCGCTTTCATCCACCTCTTACTATTATGATCAGATTGCCCCGCAGGAAGTGATCACGCTGGAAAACACGATTGCCGCTTCAGCCGCAGCGACACAAAAAATTGCTGCTTTAAACTATTCTTTCGTGTATGAAACTTCGGACGGAACGTCCTTAAGCGATTCGGAAGAACTGTTTTTTGACATCAGCCAGGAAACGCAGGTTTCCATCGAAAATTTTAACCTGTCCGATTCTGTGTATTCGTTGGAGACAGTAACGGCGACACTGGAGGTTCGCAATACCGGGCGCGGACCGGTTTACAATGTACAGGTATCTTTGGAAGCGGACGGACTGATCGCAACGAACACGGTTTATGCCGGAAACATGGAAGCAGGGACTTCCAACGATGGGACGATTAAGATTTATGTCAGTAATTTAAACGATAAAGATGAATCGTCGCAGGGAACAGAAGCCTCCGACACTGCCAATGATGTTAATGCTGAGACTGCATATGGTTCCACAACAGGGACGCTTACTCTTACCTGGGAGGATGCTTACGGGACAGTTTACACCGATACGCGGGAATTTACCACAACAATCGCAGCACCGCAGGTGGTGGAACTTTCCATTGAAGCAGAGGAAGAGAGTACTTCAAACCAGTGGTGGGCAGTGACGATAGTAATCATGATTCTGTTTTTTCTGCTTCTGATTGCAGTGCTTATTTGGAAACTCACGAAAAAAAGCCGCCAGATGGAAGATCTGCTTGCAGGAATGGAGAACCTTGCCGATTAGAATTGAACTTCACCCGATGGCGAGCTGCCAATTTGAATCACTTTGCGATAGGCGTTTTTATAGGAGATAAAACCATGAAAAAGAAAGCACATGGAAAGCCATGACAAAACGGAAAGCAAATAAAAGAAAATATCTGCCATTTGTCAGCGCTGTGGTTTTCGTGACTGGCATAGCGGCTGCTCTGATTTTTCTCCTGGCACAGTTTGCACTGGAACAATGGCAGGAACGGCAGACATATATCTTTTCTGCCCGCCTGCCTTCACAGGAGATTACGACAGAACTGTGTACATCCATGAGCCGTTTTGCCGGCTTTGAAGAACTGTGGACCGTTATGGAATCGGAAGTCACTCTGACAGTAGGAGACTGGCAGATATCCATAACCCTGATGGGAGTCGATCTGGAGACATTTCCATTTACACTGGTTCGCTCTACCGGAGAAAAGAAGCTTGGTTCTGCGCCGCTCCTTCTGGTTGGGGAAGAAATTTTTAACACTATGACGGATGCAAACGGAACGGCGATTACCGCACGGCAATCGAAGATTTTGACAGAATCTATCGAGAACCTGACGGCACAGATCGTATTGGAAGCTTCCAATATTGCCGGTAGCTCAGGTTCAGCGGGTAATTCAGGCGGTTCCGGATATACGTCGGCGGATACAGCGGAATTTCTCGGTCTGGTATCCGGTGACGGCCTCTATATGGATGCGGCTCAGATGCGCACATGGCTCGCTGGTTATGGAAGCTCTGTATCTGTGCATCTGGTCTGGCTTCGGATAAAAGGGAAGGGTAATGCTGAAGCTGCGGAGAAAAGTCTGACGGATGCCGGGTTTCTGGTTGGAATGGAATAAAAAACGAACCAATATTCACTGTTCCGGCATTGCAACCATGCCATTGACCACAAAGGTAGTTGTATAGACGAATTGCGGCGTCCCCGGAATTGTACATGCCCGGGAAGAAGTGTAGTAATCCAACAGGCATCACTAAACTTCTGGTAGCAAGCAAAAGAGGATTAGGAAAATCATAAGAAAAATATTTGTAGAATACCTACTCTTGCTGTGCTATGATAATTAATGACAACAGCAGTGATGATGTTTTATAAAGTGTGATGCTCGTCAAGAGGCGAATGGAGGTGTAAGAGTATGGGGTACTATTTGAATAACCCGTTGTTGCTTTCGCTTTATGAGAGTGAAACAAAAAAGCCGTATTTTGTGGATAAAACGAGAATGCTGCAGGAATTCTTCAAAGAATCATCAGATAATTCTGAGGCAGTGTAGCAGGAGGTGTTTGAATAATGGGGATGAATCCAATAAGAAGAGACAATATCATGCAAAATATGGCTTTGGAAACAAATGCATTGGAGCATGAAAGAAAACGGGATGCCGGTGAACAAAAGTCAAAAGGAAAACAGCGCGCAGGGAAAATTGCTTTTTTCGTGTTGTTAGCGGTACTGCTGGTGATTGTGGGTGTTTATGTGATATATCATGTATAAATTTTTTTAGATACATCGGCCAGGTCTTATAAGAAAGCGGATGGAGCCAGAGAAATCTATCCTTATATTTTTGTTGTTCAGCAGGACTTTTATGAGCCTGCTTAAAAGATCTTTCAACAATAACATTGATTTAAGAAAATGCAGTCTACGTTGGTTCTGAAACCCGCGGGGGCTGCATTTCTGTTCTTCTTTCTTTATAAACGAAACAGAAAAATTTTTGCCGAAAGGGAACTTTTTTGCCCTCTCGTGCGTCTAAATAATGTAAGCTGGTATAAAGGTATTCATGAATGACCGAAACAGAAAAAAGTTCAGAGAGGAACGAAACTTATGACGAAAGAGCAATTGGGGCGTCTGATCCTTGCTTCTGAGGATTCCCTGTATCATGTGGCAAAGACTCTGCTGCGGGAGGATGCGGACTGCGCAGACGCGATACAGGAAGCGATTGTCAGCGCCTTTACAAAGCTGCACACACTCCGCAGGGACGAGTATGCGAAAACATGGCTGACCAGAATCCTGATTAACGAATGCTATGACATTTTGCGAAATCAGAAGCATCTGGTTTCCATCGAGGAGCAGGTCATGCCGGATCAGGAAGAAACGGGAAGGGATTACTCGGATTTGTATGAGGCATTGGAAATTCTGCCTGAGGAAATGCGGATTTGCGTAACGCTTTTTTATATGGAGGGCTACAGCATCCGGGAAATCGCATCCATTCTGGAAGTGAACGAAAATACAGTAAAAAGCCGCCTTTCGAGAGCAAAGGCAAGACTGCGCAGGGAGCTGGAAACGGGAGATTTTCCAGACATGGCATCCATGTAGAACGGTTGAAAGCGCAGCCTGTAAAATAGAATCACAGGAATTGGACGCCAGGGAAGGGGCAATTGGCGATTAGAAGCAAGGGAAATCATGTGAAAAAGAGAAACAGACTGAGAGGTAATCTATGAACTTAGAAAATATGAGAGAAGAATTTCCGGAAATGCCGGAAAGTATGCGAACGATGATAGAGCGTGAAGTGGCATCGCAGATAAGTGTGGAAACGCATTCCGCTGCGCATTTGGACGATGCTAAGGCAGAGCATCCGCAAAAGAATCGAAGCAGAAGCACAGGGCGGAAAAAGGCCGGAAAAACGTTTCTGTTGGTTGCCGCCGCTGCCGCCATCATGTGTACGACCGTGGCGGCTGGTACTGCCATCCGAGCGCGGTTTTTTACAGAGACAGAAGGAGACTATGGAATAAACATTACCATCGGCTCAGCTGAGACGGAGACAGACTCCGAAGGCTCGATGGCTGCGATGCTTGCCGAACTGGAAGTACCGGAGGAGATTCCGGCAAGTGTGACGGTGGAAGCGTCCTATCTCCCGGAGGGGATGGTGCAGTACGACGACGGCTGGAAGATTGATTACGAGGACGATCTCTGGGGCGGAAGCTTCAGCATCGCAGAGGAGATCATGGGTGAGAATCCCGCGGAAATGCAGATTTCGGAAACCAATGTGGTGGACAGCGAGGAACTGGAGCTGAACGGTCACTACGCTGTCTGGCTGGAAAAAGAGTATCTGGATGACGGTTCTGAAAATACGACGCAGATGCTGTATATCCTGTACCCGGAGGTCTGGCGCATTCTCAGGATTTATTCAATGAGCGGTAAAGTGACAAAGGACGAGCTGCTTGCGGTCGCGGAAGGACTCATTGTGACCGGCAGTGAAGAAACAACGCTCCTTGCGGACGCCTTGCCCGAGGAAGATGATTTGCCAGAGATAGACGATGATCCGGAGGAGGATGGCGCCTGTACGGCGGTGGAAGCATCAGCTGTGGAGGAAAACCTACACCAGATCGGGGATTCCTTTGAGATATCTGCCTATTCGGATAGTGAAGCAGATGAGGAGTCTTTCCATACGGTCAGTGTCCGGGTCAGCGGGGTCTGGGTGTCAGACAATATGAGCGCCTTGGGCGACGACTGGCAGAGCATACTGGATTCCGGGATCTATACCAATGACCTGCAGACGTATTCAGACGAAGACGGCAATCTGCTGCCGATGCAGATTGATTACGTGAAAGCAGGCGACGGCGTCAATTCTCTGAATACCGTGGTAAAGACGGAGGAAGCGGAACAGAAGCTGATCTGCGCGACCATTGAATATACCAATAACGGAGAGGCCGACTTGCACAATGTTCTGTATAACGCAGACCTGATCACTCTGACAGAGGATGAGGACGGCATGATAGCCATTTATGACCGAAGCACGCTTGAGGAGGGTGACTGGGATTACGCGACAATACCCCGCGGCTATGCGATGGACTATTATACCGCCGGCGGAGAGGAAACAAACGGAAGCAATTACATTACCGACCTTTTGGCAGGAGAGACCGTCACGGTTACAGTCGCCTGGATTGTTCGTGTGGATGAGATGCCGTATCTCTATCTGAACATGGAGGGCGGAAGCTATCTGATTTACGCGGATGATCTGGCAACGGGGTATGTCGATTTCCGGTCACTGGAGGATTGAAATTACATGTCATATCCGCGTCACGCACTCCGCTGCGGGGCGCGGAGAGAACGAGTAACGAATTGATTTTTTTCCACGGGGGAGGACTGGATCAGGATTGAATCCGGTGGCTCGGATTGTTATAATATGCCTCGAAGAGACCTGCGGTATTTGCGGCAGGGAGAAAACATGGCATTCCTTATTTTATGGAAGGAATAGCAAATATTTTACTGGAAAGCAGGGAAAGAATGGATTGCAGAATAATCACAGATTTAGATATACCGGAGCTGCTGCCTTTTTCACAGCTCTCTGAGAGGCAATTGCTTCATTATAATGAACCGGAGATGGGGCTGTTCGTCGCGGAAAGTCCGAATGTAATCATGCGCGCCCTGGAAGCCGGATATGCGCCGCTCTCTTTTCTGATTGAACAGGCGCAGTTATCTGGTGTGATAGATGAAGTGCTGGCAAAATATCTGGATGTTCCTGTCTATACAGCGGATAAAGCTGTGCTTGAGAAAATAACGGGGTATTCCATGACGCGGGGCGTTCTGTGTCTGATGCGGCGCAGAGCCCTTCCGAAAGCGGCGGAGCTTTGCAGTAAGACGCGTCGGATTGCTGTGCTGGAGGATGTTATGAACCCGACGAATGTGGGCGCGATTTTCCGCTCCGCCGCGGCATTGGGGGTAGAAGCGGTTTTGCTGACGAAAGGATGCAGCGATCCGCTTTATCGCCGGTCTGCGCGTGTCAGCATGGGAACCGTGTTTCAGATCCCATGGGCATGGCTGGAAGAAGACGACTGGACAGAACAGCTGCATAGCTGCGGATTCACTACCGCAGCTATGGCCTTGTGTGAGGATTCCTGTTTTTTGGATGATCCGGCTTTAAATGAGATTCCAAGACTGGCTGTTGTGCTGGGAACCGAGGGGGACGGGCTGAAATCGGCAACGATTGCCAAATGCGATTACACCGTGCGGATTCCGATGTCAAATGGAGTCGATTCACTGAATGTAGCTGCCGCGAGCGCGGTGGCGTTCTGGCAGCTTTGCAGGAAACGATGAGAAAACAGAAGGTGCTGAACAGTTACAACAGAAGATTATCCTGCCAGCAGGCTGTTAGCGATCATTCCAATGATAATCAGTATAATGCCGAGAAAACTGAGCAGGCCGGGAAAGGGATCTCCGAGCACGAGAATGCCTCCGAGCAGTGTAAAAAGCACCTCTCCGCATTGGGTGGCTTCCACAGCGGCCAGCTTTTTCTGATTTTCCTTTACGAGATCCGTCGCGTGGAAGAAAAGAATCGTCGCGATCACTCCGGAAAAAAGGGCGACTCCCAGTGACTGGATGATCTGGCCGGCAGCGGGCGGACCGGATTTCACAAATGCGGCTATGGCAGATAAAATCCAGAATGGCGTACTGCAAAGCGTCATGCCAAAAACTCGCTGGAGGGTATCAAATTCCGGAGGGCAAAGCTGCATCATTTTGCGGTTTCCGAGCGGATAGCTAAAGGCCGCGATCAGAATCGGCACAAATGCGGCACAGTTGTTCTGAAACGTCTGGCCTGACATATGCGGCAGCTGGAGAATGGCGACGCCAACGAGAATGAGCGCGGACATCGCCAGGTTTTTCAGGGGGATTTTTTTCCCAAACAGGGGTGTCAAAAGGACGCCTGCCACAATTGTGATCTGCCAGGAAGCAGCCGTAAGCCAGGACTCTCCATAGACGGATGCCAGCGTCAGCGGCAGATAGAACAGGCCGAAGCCGACCGTACTCCATGCAAGCCAGGGGGCGGGGGCCTTTTGAATGGCAGCACAGACAGGTCTGATCTGGCTGCCTTTTCTGATGGAGAGCAGCAGAGCCAGCATTGGCAGCATAAAGAGATAGCGCAGACACGCGCTCCAGAGCCAGTATCCTCCGGCCAGGTTCATGCTTCGGTTAAGCAGAAACGTAAACGCAAAAAAGAACGAAGCTAAAATACCATAACTCATTGCTTTTTTCAAAAATGTCATCTCCCAGTTCGATTTTATTATGCTTCGGACAGTATAACACGCGGCAGGCTGTGCCTGCAAGCCGAAGCAGGTATGTATTTTGAAAAATACCGACGATTGAACCTGGTGATATCGCCTGTGAAATGCAATAGTGAAAACAGGTCAGTAAAAAGTGTGAAATCTCCAGATTCCATCTTGCGGTATCAGGAAAATTCTGCTATACTGCTTTGCGGGAAAATCCGGTTTGTTTTTTATAAGAAATCGGTATTTTCAAAGGAAACCATTCAGAACAGCAGGCCGCTTTTAGCAGATAAATCTGCACAGTCTGTCTTTTCAATTTGATACTGTTCTGAATTGAAACAAACAGAATTTCAGGAGGAAGTTACAATGAAGGGAAATATTGTAGTAGGTCAGTCCGGCGGACCGACAGCTGTGATCAATTCCAGTCTCGCGGGCGTTGTGAGCAAGGCGAGAGAGCTTGGCGTGGAGAAGATTTATGGTATGCATCATGGGATCCAGGGCTTTTTGAATGAGGATCTGGTGGACATGAGCGAGTATATTAAGGAAGACAAGGACATCGAGCTTCTGAAGAGAACGCCGTCCGCGTTCCTTGGCTCCTGCCGCTATAAGCTGCCGAAGATCGAGGGCAATGAGGCGGTTTATGACAAGATTTTTGAGATTCTTGAGAAGTATAACATCGAGTGTCTGTTCTACATCGGCGGCAATGATTCGATGGATACGATCAAGATGCTTTCCGATTATGCAGCTCTGAAGGGTAAATCTCAGCGCTTCATGGGCGTTCCGAAGACGATTGACAATGACCTGCCGATTACCGATCATTGCCCGGGCTACGGTTCCGCAGCGAAATACATCGCGACCTCTCTGAAGGAGATTATCCGCGACAACGCGAGCTTCGGTATTGAGAAGCCGACCGTCTGCATCGTGGAGATCATGGGACGTAACGCTGGCTGGCTGACCGCGGCTGCCGCACTTTCAAGAGATGAGGATTGTGAAGGTCCGGATCTGATCTATCTGCCGGAATCGACCTTTGATATGGATGATTTCCTGGCGAGAGTGAAGGATCTGGCGGCGAAGAAGAGCTCTGTAGTGATCGCGGTATCAGAAGGTATCAAGATTGCGGACGGCCGCTTCGTGTGCGAGCTGGGCGCGGGTTCTGATTATGTGGATGCATTTGGCCATAAGCAGCTTTCCGGCTGCGGTGTTGTTCTGGCTAACAAGATTGCCGCAGAGACAGGGCTGAAGACCCGTGCGATCGAGTTCTCCACACTGCAGAGAGCAGCGACACACATTGCCTCCCTGAACGATATCAATGAGGCGTTTAACGTAGGCTATCTGGCATGCAAGGCAGCTGACGAGGGTCAGACTGGTATGATGATTACCATCGATGTCAAGGAGCGCAGCCCGTATCAGGTTGGCTACAGCATCTATGATATTCACGCGATCGCGAACGTAGAGAGACCGGTTCCGGCAGAGTGGATCATCAACGATGGTACAGACATCGGAGAGGGCTATGTGGAATATGCGCGTCCGCTGATTCTTGGCGAACTGACTCCGCTGATGGTAAACGGTGTTCCGAAGCATCTGGTGCTGAACCGCAGCGCTTACAGACAGTAATGTCAGAGTGATATATAGCGGAAAGTGTATTTGATTTAGTTTTTGATATAACTTTTGAAATGGGAGCCGCTGTCGTTGCCGTGCAGGCGTATTTCTTAACTGTGAGAATCGCCGGACGCGGTGAGCAGCGGCTTTTGCTATGGTTTGTTATGGTTGTGAAATCATCGGATGTTTAGGCGGAGAATCCGACAGAAATCATAGTGCGTTTTTGAGCAGGGGAGGTGTAAGTCGTGGTCAATGATTCGGATTTTTTAACATTTCTTCTGGAACGGTTTGCAATAGAACGAAAACGGTTTGACCGCTCTGGTGTGTATGCGTTCACCCAGCGGCTTTTGGCGTATAACTCGAACAAGATTGAGGGAAGTACGCTGACGGAAGAGCAGACGGCTTCTTTGTTTGACCAGGGAACGCTTCCAAAATCGGATGACTGTTATCGGGCAAAAGATGTAGAAGAGATGAATGGTCATTTCCTTATGTTTAACCGGATGCTGGACACGCTGGAGGAGCCGCTGTCGCAGGAATTGATTAAGGCGTTTCACTATGAGCTTAAGTCGGGAGTTTTTGAGGACCGGGCGAATGGCTACGCGATTGGGGATTATAAAAAGAGAGCGAATATCATTGGGATTTATCCGACTGTTCTGCCTGCGGATGTGCCGGAAGAAATGGAACGGCTCCTTTCCTGGTATTCTGATCAGCCCGTGAATCTGGCGGTGCTGGCGGAGTTTCATGCCAGATATGAGAGCATTCATCCGTTTCAGGATGGAAACGGACGAACCGGGCGGCTGATTCTGTTTCGGGAATGTCTGACACACGGGATTTGTCCGGTTGTGATAGAAGACGAAAAGCGGGAACTTTATTTAGAAGGTCTGAAATTATATCGTGAGAATCGGGATGTATCGAAGCTGGAAGAGCTGTTTGAGACAGAGCAGGAATTTTATTATAAGAAAGCAGGCTATTTTGTCTTATGTTAAAAAAGAATCGTGGCTTCCACGGAATTGTGAAGATACGGAAGGAATCTTTGAATTTAGCGTCCCGGATTGTAGTGCGTATCACGACGATATGTCACAAATGATTTTTGACGGAAATCCACGAAAATGACAAAAATTGACCGCCCGTCACGAAACTTTCAAAGATTATGCACAAAAAACTCAAAAATCGGACAAGGATTTTCTTGACTGATGTAGGAAATATGTTACAATTGATACAGAGGTGGGAAATGTTGCCTGCCACAAAAGTGCAGAGATGTCAGGGACTTCAGATATCGTAAGTCTCGTCAGAAAGTGGCTGTCAGCAAAATCATATATCCACACGGGAAACCAATCAGGAGGAATTGTAAAATGAACAAATGGGTTTATATGTTCACCGAGGGCAATGCGAATATGCGGAACCTGCTCGGTGGCAAGGGCGCGAACCTCGCGGAAATGACCAACCTGGGTCTGCCGGTACCGCAGGGCTTTACAATTACGACAGAAGCCTGCACGCAGTATTACGAGGATGGCCGCCAGATCAATGACGAGATTATGGACCAGATCGTAGAAGCGATCGGCAAGATGGAAGAGATTACAGGAAAGAAGTTCGGAGATATTGAGAACCCGCTGCTTGTTTCTGTCCGTTCCGGCGCGAGAGCATCTATGCCGGGCATGATGGATACGATCCTGAACTTAGGACTGAATGAAGACGTTGTAGAGGTGCTTTCCAAGAAGTCCGGCAATCCGCGCTGGGCGTGGGACTGCTATCGCCGTTTCATTCAGATGTTCTCTGACGTCGTGATGGAAGTTGGCAAGAAGTATTTCGAAGAGCTGATCGATAAGATGAAGGCGAAGAAGGGCGTTGTCCACGATGTAGAGCTGGATGCGGACGACCTGAAGGAGCTGGCTTATCAGTTTAAGGCTGAGTATAAAGCAAAGATCGGCAGCGATTTCCCGACAGATCCGAAGGTACAGCTGGTAGAGGCGATCAAGGCTGTGTTCCGTTCCTGGGACAACCCGCGTGCGAACGTATACCGCCGCGACAATGATATCCCGTATTCCTGGGGTACTGCGGTAAACGTACAGATGATGGCCTTTGGCAATATGGGTGATGACTGCGGTACCGGCGTGGCATTTACACGTGATCCGGCGACCGGCAAGAAGGGCCTGTTTGGTGAGTTCCTGACAAACGCACAGGGCGAGGACGTAGTAGCAGGTGTCCGTACCCCGATGCACATCAGCGAGATGGAGCAGAAGTTCCCAGAGGCGTTTGCACAGTTTACCTCCGTTTGCAGTATCCTGGAAGATCATTACCGCGATATGCAGGATATGGAGTTTACCGTAGAGAATAATAAGCTGTATATGCTGCAGACCCGTAACGGCAAGAGAACCGCGCAGGCGGCTCTGAAGATTGCCTGCGATCTGGTAGATGAGGGCAAGAGAACCGAGGAAGAGGCGGTTGCGATGATCGACCCGCGGAACCTTGACACCCTGCTTCACCCGCAGTTCGATTCTTATATTCTGCACAAGGCAGTGCCGCTCACCAGAGGCTTGGGTGCTTCACCGGGAGCTGCGTGCGGCAGAATTGTTTTCTCGGCGGAAGACGCAAAGGAATGGGCAGCGAGAGGTGAGAAGGTTGTCCTGGTTCGCCTGGAGACCTCGCCGGAAGATATTGAGGGCATGAAGAACGCGCAGGGTATCCTGACGGTTCGCGGCGGTATGACGAGTCATGCAGCAGTGGTAGCGCGTGGTATGGGTACCTGCTGTGTATCCGGCTGCGGCGATATCGTGATGGACGAGCTGCATAAGAAGTTTACGGTAAACGGCAAGGAATTCCATGAGGGCGATGAGATTTCAATCGATGGTTCGACCGGTAACGTATATGAGGGTCTGATCCCGACCGTTGACGCGACGATCGCAGGAGAGTTCGGCCGTATTATGACCTGGGCTGACCAGTACAGAAAGCTGAAAGTAAGAACGAACGCTGATACGCCGAGAGATGCGCGCAAGGCGCGTGAGCTTGGCGCGGAAGGCATTGGCCTGTGCCGTACCGAGCATATGTTCTTCGGCGAAGAGAGAATCGACGCTTTCCGTGAGATGATCTGCGCGGAGACGACCGAAGAGAGAGAAGCTGCCCTGGAGAAGATTCTTCCATATCAGCAGGCAGACTTCGAGGCACTCTATGAGGCGATGGAAGGCAATCCGGTCACCATCCGTTTCCTGGATCCGCCTCTTCATGAGTTCGTTCCGACCGAGGAGGAAGACATCCGGAAGCTTGCGGACGCGCAGCACAAGAGCATGGAGCATATCCGCAAGCAGATTGACGCGCTGAAAGAATTCAACCCGATGATGGGTCACCGCGGTTGCCGTCTGGACGTTACCTTCCCTGAGATTGCGAAGATGCAGACGATGGCAGTTATCCGCGCGGCGATCAATGTACAGAAGAAGCATCCGGACTGGAATGTTGTTCCGGAGATTATGATCCCGCTCGTAGGCGACGCGAAAGAGCTGAAGTTTGTAAAGAAGACCGTTGTAGAAGTAGCTGAGAAGGAAATTAAGGCTGCCGGCGTTGAATTGAAGTACGAAGTTGGTACGATGATTGAGATCCCGCGTGCGGCGCTGACGGCATCGGATATCGCGAAAGAGGCAGACTTCTTCTGCTTCGGTACGAATGACCTGACACAGATGTGCTATGGCTTCTCCCGTGACGATGCGAGCAAGTTCCTGACCTCTTACTATGACGCGAAGATTTTCGAGAACGACCCGTTTGCGAAGCTCGACCAGAATGGTGTCGGCAAGCTGATGGAGATGGCGATCGAGCTTGGCCGTCCGGCAAACCCGGATCTGCATTTCGGTATCTGCGGCGAGCACGGCGGCGATCCGTCTTCTGTAGAATACTGCCATAAGATCGGTCTTGACTATGTATCCTGCTCACCTTTCCGTGTACCGATTGCGAGACTTGCGGCAGCGCAGGCAGCGATCGCGGATAAGAAAGCGTGATCTTTGGATAATAGTAAACGACGTAAGTCGTTTTACTCCACTTTTACGAAAGATGCCGGAGAGTACAAAAGACTTGAAGAATACAAAAGACGAGAAAGCTTTGAAATGTACAAAAGAGAGTGTGTCACAGATGGCAGAGAAAGTACAGAAGATGGTGGAGTACATAAGACGGTAAGATACGTAAGATTTTAAGAAACGGAAGAAAAAAGATTTTAAGACACAAAAGATTTTAAACTGCAAAGGAATACAAAAAGTACAAATGAGGAAGACCCGGCTGTTTTGAAGCAATGCTTCGGAATGGCCGGATTTTTCTATGCGCACAAGTCGGGCAAGGTGCTTTGCGGCTGATGCCGCACCCGGCTCACGCGGGCAAGCAGGGGGTGAATGGCATGCATTTTGCAACTATATCGTGAGTTCAACAAAATACCACAAAAAACATATCAAAAAACAACATAAAATAACAAATATATGCGTTGGGTTGTGTTGACATGCCCACTAAATACGAGTATAATCGATATCAGAATTTGATCTACTACCGTAATACAAAAAATGGCATGGCATGCCGGAAGGCATTCATGGGAAAGGAGAAGCATGGAGAGGTTTCACATTGTTGATCTTCCGAAGACGGAGCGGATCACGAAGCTGATTGACGACCTGTTTGCGAATATGCCGGTGATTGAGTCGGCCAGGGCGAAGCTGGTGACGGAGTCTTATAAGGAGACAGAGGGGGAGCCGATCATTATGCGCAGGGCGAAAGCGTTTGCGCATATTCTGCGGTATATCCCGATTACGATCCGTGACCAGGAGCTGATTGTGGGAAGCAGCACTCTGGCGCCCCGCGGCTGCCAGACGTTTCCGGAGTATTCTTACGAGTGGCTGGAGGCGGAGTTTGACACCGTGGCGACACGCGCGGCGGATCCGTTTTATATCGCGGAGGAGACGAAGGCAGAGTTTAAGGAAGTACATAAATACTGGAAGGGCAAGACTACCAGTGAGCTGGCATCCGCTTATATGGCACCGGAGGCAGCCCGGGCGATCGAACACGGCATTTTTACGCCCGGAAATTATTACTACAACGGGATCGGACATATTACCGTCAAGTATTGGGAAGTGCTGGAAATTGGCTGTGAGGGGATCATCAAAAAGACAGAGGCGGAGCTGGCCTCTTGCCGTGTGGGGGATGGCGATTACGCAAAAAAATCGAGTTTTCTTCGGGCAGTGATTTTAAGCTGTCAGGCGGTGATAGAGTACGCCAGCCGCTATGCGGCGCTGGCCAGAGAGATGGCAGGACAGTGCGCGGATCCCGTCAGACGGCAGGAACTTTTGACGATTGCGGCAAATTGCGATCGGGTTCCGGCAAAAGGGGCGCGTGGTTTTTATGAGGCTTGCCAGTCGTTCTGGTTTGTCCAGCAGCTGCTGCAGATGGAGTCAAGCGGACACTCGATTTCTCCGGGGCGGTTCGACCAGTATATGTACCCTTATTATAAGAAGGACATGGAGCAGGGTAAGATCACCCGTGAATTTGCACAGGAGCTGATGGACTGCGTATGGGTGAAGTTAAATGACCTGAATAAGTGCCGCGACGGCGTGTCTGCGGAAGGTTTTGCGGGCTACAGTCTGTTCCAGAACCTGATTGCCGGCGGGCAGGATGAAAACGGAGAGGATGCGACCAATGATCTTTCCTTTATGTGTATTCAGGCATCGAAGCATGTGCATCTGCCGCAGCCGTCGTTTTCCATCCGCGTCTGGAACGGTTCGCCGCATGAATTCCTGATTAAGGCGGCGGAGCTGACCCGGACAGGCCTCGGGCAGCCGGCCTATTATAATGACGAGGTGATCATTCCGTCTTTGCAGAACCGGGGACTCTCTCTGGAAGAGGCGCGGGATTACTGCATCATCGGTTGTGTGGAGCCGCAGAAGGCAGGCAGGACGGACGGCTGGCATGACGCGGCATTCTTCAATATGTGCCGCCCGCTGGAGCTGGTCTTTTCCAATGGCTGGGACAAGGGCGAGCTGGTGGGAATTGAGACGGGCGATGTCACGAAGATGGAGACCTTCGAGGAATTCTGCGATGCCTACAAAAAACAGATGGATTACTGCATTTCCCTGCTGGTGAACGCGGACAATGCCATCGATGTGGCGCACGCCGAGCGCTGCCCGCTTCCGTTTGAATCCTGTCTGGTGGATGACTGCCTGAAAAGCGGGAAATCTCTGCAGGAGGGCGGGGCAAGGTACAACTTTACCGGCCCGCAGGGCTTCGGCATTGCGAACATTGCGGATTCCTTCTACGCGGTCCGCACCCTGGTCTATGAGCAGAAAAAATTCACCATGCAGGAACTCAAAGAAGCGCTTGCCTGGAATTACGGCAAGGGGCTGGATGAGCGCTCAGCCGCAGACCTGACGACAACGATTCTAAGAGAAGCGCAGGCCTCCGGGCAGACGGTTGATGCGAATACGGCCGAGACGGTGCTGCGGACGGTGCTGAACACGAAGCCGGAACCGGCAAAGCTGGCGCGCTATGAAGAGATTCATTCTCTGATTGAGGCTGTTCCAAAGTATGGCAACAACATTCCTGAGGTCGACCAGCTGGCGCGGGAGATGGCTTACTATTATACAAAGCCGGTTCAGACCTTTCGTAATCCAAGAGGCGGATGGTATCAGGCAGGCCTGTATCCGGTTTCTGCGAATGTGCCGCTCGGCGCACAGACGGGCGCCACTCCGGACGGACGGTACGCGCACACACCAGTGGCGGACGGCGTTTCCCCATCCGCGGGCCGAGATGTAAAAGGACCGACCGCAGCGGCAAGCTCCGTGGCGCGGCTGGATCATTTTATTGTATCGAACGGCACCCTGTTTAACCAGAAATTCCATCCGTCCGCGCTTTCCGGCCGGGAAGGACTGGAGAAGTTTGTGGCGCTGATCCGCGGGTTCTTTGACCAGAAGGGCATGCATATGCAGTTCAATGTGGTCAGCCGTGAGACGCTGCTGGACGCGCAGGAGCATCCGGAGAATTATAAGCAGCTGGTGGTGCGTGTCGCGGGTTACAGTGCTTTGTTCACGACGCTTTCCCGTTCTTTACAGGATGATATTATTAATCGTACAGAACAAGGATTCTAAATGGCGGCGGCAGTTGCGGGAGAGGAGGACGACATGGATTATTTAGACACGACCGGCCGCGTTTTTGATATTCAGCGGTATTCCATTCATGATGGTCCGGGAATCCGTACAATTGTGTTTTTGAAAGGCTGCGTGCTCCGCTGCCGCTGGTGCTGCAATCCGGAATCGCAGGAGTACCGGATCCAGACGATGAAGGTGCAGGGAACGGAGAAGACGATCGGCAGGGATGTGACGGTGCGTGAGATGCTCTCCGAGGTGGAGCAGGATCGTCCGTATTACTACCGCTCCGGCGGCGGGATGACGCTCTCCGGCGGGGAATGTCTCTGCCAGCCGGAGTTTACCGCAGCTCTTTTGCGGGCGGCGAAGGAGCATGGCATCAATACCGCGATTGAGAGTATGGCCTGCGCGTCCTGGGAGAAGATCGAGGCGATTCTTCCCTGGCTGGACCGTTATCTGATGGATATCAAGCACATGAACGGGGCGAAGCACAAGGAATTTACAGGCAGGGACAATGCCCTGATGCTGGAAAATGCCAGAAAGGTAGCGCTTTCCGGACAGACGGAGCTGATCATCCGCGTGCCGGTCATCCCCACCTTCAATGATTCAGTGGAAGAGATTCAGGCAATTGCGCGCTTTGCCGCGACGCTGCCCGGGGTGCGGAAGATTCATCTTTTGCCGTACCATCGGCTGGGGCAGGACAAATACGATGGATTGGGCCGGGAATATCAGATGAAAGAAATTCTTCCGCCGACCGCAGAGCATATGGATACGCTGAAAAAGGCGGTGCACGCGGTCTGCACTCTGGATTGCCAGAACGGGGGATAGAGAAGAAGCGGTTCCTCCAAACGGCAGGCCGCCGGCGGAACTGCTGTCCGGAACTGTGAAACAAAACGAAAACCAACACAAAAACACAGAAAATCCAACAAAAATCAACAAGAAATACTTGACGGATTGTGTGGAGTGTTGTAGGATAGATGCTAGAAAAAAGTAAACAAATCACACGGAGGCAGAATCATGGTAAATGAGTATGAGATCAAAAAACAGATTTGCGACATTGGAAAGCGTATCTATGATCGCAACATGGTAGCGGCGAATGACGGAAATATTTCCGTTAAGCTGAATGACAATGAGTTCCTCTGCACGCCAACCGGTGTTTCAAAGGGCTTTATGACCCCGGACTTCATCTGCAAGGTGAATGCGAAGGGCGAAGTGATTCAGGCGAACCCGGGGTTCAAGCCGTCTTCCGAGATCAAGATGCACATGAGAGTCTATGAGAAAAGACCGGATGTCGGAAGCGTGGTACACGCGCATCCGATCTACGCGACTTCTTTCGCGATCGCGGGGATTCCGCTGACGCAGCCGATTATGCCGGAGGCGGTTATTGCGCTTGGCTGTGTGCCGATCGCGGAGTACGGCACACCGTCGACGAATGAGATTCCGGACCGCCTGGAGAAATACCTTCCGTATTTCGACGCAGTGCTGTTGGAGAACCACGGCGCGCTGACCTGGTCGACCGATCTGAACGCAGCCTATATGAAGATGGAGTCGGTAGAGTTTTACGCACAGCTTCTTTACCAGTCGAAGATGCTGGGCGGCCCGAAGGAATTTGATGAGAAGAACATTGAGAAGCTCTACGCGATTCGTCGCAAATTCGGCATGGCAGGCAAGCATCCGGCGAACCTTTGCCAGAATAAGGATGGAAAGAACTGCCACAACTGCGGCATCTGCGCGGATGAGGATTACAAGCAGTTTCCGGGCTATCAGTATGATTTTGTAGGGAAGAATTCGTCTGAGAAAAAAGCGGACGGCGTAGATCCGGAGCTGGTGGCGAAGATTACAAAGCAGGTACTGGAGCAGCTGGGTGCCTAGGAGGAAGAGCGCATGCCAATCAATGAAACGATGGTACAGGAGATTGTACAGGCAGTGCTGAAAAATCTGGACGCGCAGGGTCAGACGAGCGGGGGAAATACCGGTTCCGCGGGAAAACACGGTATTTTCAAGGATATGAATGAGGCGATTGAGGCCGCGAAGAGCGCGCAGAAGATCGTGCGGGTCATGTCCATGGACCAGCGTGAAAAAATTATCTCCTGTATAAGAAAGAAAATCCATGAGAATGCGGAAATACTGGCGCGCATGGGTGTGGAAGAGACCGGCATGGGCAATGTCGGCGACAAGATTCTGAAGCATCATCTGGTGGCGGATAAGACGCCCGGTACGGAGGATATCACGACGACCGCCTGGTCCGGCGACCGGGGGCTGACCCTGATTGAGATGGGGCCGTTTGGTGTGATCGGTGCGATTACACCGTGTACGAATCCGAGCGAGACCGTCCTTTGCAATACAATCGGAATGCTGGCGGGCGGCAACACGGTGGTATTTAACCCGCACCCGCAGGCAATTCAGACGTCGATTTACGCGATCAATCTGATTAATGAAGCTTCCCTGGAAGCGGGCGGCCCGGATAACGTCTGCGTGACCGTAGAGAAGCCGACGCTGGAGACCAGCAATGTCATGATGAAGCACAAGGACATCCCCCTGATTGCTGCGACCGGCGGTCCGGGTGTGGTGACGGCGGTGCTTTCCTCCGGTAAACGCGGCATCGGCGCAGGCGCGGGCAATCCTCCGGCGCTGGTAGACGAGACTGCGGATGTCCGCAAAGCGGCGCGGGATATTGTGAATGGCTGTACCTTTGACAACAATCTGCCCTGTATCGCGGAGAAGGAGATCGTAGCGGTGTCCTCCATCGCGGATGAGCTGATGCACTATCTGATCACGGAAAATGACTGCTATCTGGCATCGAAAGAGCAGCAGGACGCGCTCACGGCAGTCGTGCTTGAGGGCGGAAAGCTGAACCGCAAATGCGTGGGACGCGATGCGCGCACCCTGCTTGCCATGATCGGTGTGGACGCCCCGGCAAACATCCGCTGTATCGTTTTTGAGGGACCGAAGGAGCATCCGCTGATTACGACGGAGCTGATGATGCCGATTCTCGGAATGGTGCGGGCGAAGGATTTTGACGACGCGGTGGAGCAGGCCGTCTGGCTGGAGCATGGCAACCGCCATTCCGCGCACATTCATTCTAAGAATGTGGACAACATTACGAAATATGCGAAAGCGATTGACACGGCCATTCTGGTGAAAAACGGGCCGTCCTACTCCGCCATTGGTTTTGGCGGCGAGGGCTTCTGTACTTTCACCATCGCGAGCCGCACCGGCGAGGGACTTACCAGCGCCAGTACCTTTACGAAGAGAAGACGCTGTGTGATGACAGACAGTCTGTGTATCCGGTAGGAGGTAATAGAATTTATGGAAATGAACAGTGCAAACATAGAAGAGATTGTCAGACAGGTTCTTGCCGGGATGAATGGCAGCACGGCAGCGGCTTCTGCAGGCGCAGCGCGCGGCGGCATCCCGAAGACGGCGCATGTTGCGGTGCTGACGGCGAAGAATCATTTTGATGTGAAGGAATATCCGATTCCGCCGGTGGGTGATGATGATATTCTGGTAAAGGTAGAGGGCTGCGGTGTCTGCGGGACAGACGCGCATGAGTTCAAAAATGACCCCTTTGGCCTGATTCCGGTCGCGCTGGGACACGAGGGCACCGGCGAGATCGTGGCGATGGGAAAAAATGTAAAGACCGATACAGCAGGAAAACCGGTGAAAATCGGCGATAAGATCGTTACCTGTATGATTTTCAAGGATGACCCGGAAATCACGATGTTTGATCTGAATAAGAAAAATGTGGGCGGCTCGGATGTGTATGGGCTTCTGCCGGACGATGACATTCACCTGAACGGCTGGTTTTCCGATTATATCTTTATCCGCGGCGGCGGGTTTGGCTCCACCTTTTTCAACGTGAGCGACCTGGATCTGGATTCGAGAATCCTGATTGAGCCGTCGGCAGTGCTGGTGCACGCGGTAGAGCGAGCGAAGACCACCGGCATCCTCCGCTTTAACAGCAGAGTGGTCGTGCAGGGCTGCGGCCCGATTGGCCTTCTGTGCATTGCGGTGCTGCGCACGATGGGCGTGGAAAATATCTGCGCGGTGGATGGCAACGAAGGACGGCTGGCGTTTGCGAAAAAGATGGGTGCGGAAACCTCTGTTAACTTCAAAAACTTCAAGGGAATCGAAGCCCTGGCAGGCGGCGTGAAAGACGCATTCGGCGGACATCTGGCGGATTTCGCGTTCCAGTGTACCGGCGCGCCGGGCGGACATTCTAATATCTATAAATTTATCCGCAACGGCGGCGGGCTCTGCGAGCTGGGCTTCTTCGTAAACGGCGGCGACGCGACAATCAACCCGCATTTTGACATTTGTTCAAAGGAAATCACGATCGTGGGCTCCTGGGTATACACTCTGCGCGACTATGCGACGACCTTTGATTTCCTGCGGAGAGCAAAGGCGATCGGGCTTCCGATTTCGGACCTGATTACCGACCGGTTCCCGCTTGATCAGATCAACGAGGCGCTTCAGACGAACCTGGCAATGACTGGTCTGAAGATCGCAATTATAAACGATTGAGTGCATTACCATATACTGTAAGGAGAGGGCTTGCCCTGTCCGTTGGGAAGATATATAATCAGAAACAGATAGTATCATAAACGTAAGGAGGCACGAACCGTATGGCAGAGGCGGCGGGAATTTTAGAGGTTTACGGGCTGACGACAGCCTTTGTGGCGGCTGACGCGGCATGCAAAGCGGCGAATGTTCGTCTGGAGGTTTTTGATAAAAACAAACCAGCCAACGCAGACGCGCTTCCGGTACCGCTTCTTGTCTGCATAAAATTCCGCGGCAGCGTAGCCGATGTAACGGCAGCGATGGACGCGGGGCTGCGGGTAGCTGAGAGTATGACGGGCGTTGTGCAGCATCATATCATTCCGAACCCGGAGGATGGGACAGAGAAGATGCTGAAAATCAGCGGTTTGGATAAAGATTAAAAAATGAGCGGAGGTAAAAAACCATGGCACAGGAAGCATTGGGAATGATTGAAACCAGAGGACTGACGGCGGCGATTGAGGCGGCCGATGCGATGACAAAATCAGCGGAGGTGACGCTGGCCGGCACAGAGAAGATCGGCTCCGGTCTGGTGACTGTGATGGTGCGCGGTGATGTTGGCGCGGTAAAGGCTGCGGTAGAGAGCGGCAGCGCGGCGGCATCCAGACTGGGCGAGCTGGTAGCTGCACATGTGATTCCGAGACCACACAGTGATGTGGAGAAGATTCTGCCGAAGATCTGAGAATGGAATTTGAAAGCTGGAGTCTGTGGCGTAAATCAGGCCGGCAAAGGGCACGAAAACTTTTGACAGAGGGAATTTACTCATGGATAAATCGTATGGCTTTATAGAAGTCTCGGGTGTGGTAGCGGCGATTGACGCGCTGGACATTATGTGCAAAACGGCAGGCGTTGAGCTGGTCTCCTGGGAGCGCAAGCTCGGCGGGCGGCTTGTGACCGTGATCGTTCAGGGCGATGTGGCTGCCGTTACAGAGGCGGTGGAGGCTGCCGCCGCGAATGGAATCAAAAAGCCGGTCTGCCAGGCAGTGATTGCGCGTCCCCATGAGGAGATTGTCCGGATTGTGGAGCTGAGCGCGGCCAGATGGAGAACGCAGGGCGGTACGACGGACGGAGAGTGACCGGAAGTATTTTTGATTTCTCGTTTACACCGGGATATGGGATATGAGGAAAAGAAGCATGGCTGACGAAAAAAAAGCAGCATCCGATACAGCGGCTTCGAAAAAAGCAGCTGCGCCGAGACGGACGGCAAAAGCAGCACAAAAGGCTGCGGAAGTGGAAACTGTGAATCAGGAAACAAACTATACAACATCCAACAAGGAGGAAAAGAAAATGACACAGGAAGCATTGGGAATGATTGAAACCAGAGGACTGACAGCGGCAATTGAGGCAGCGGATCAGATGTGTAAGGCTGCAAACGTAACGCTCGTAGGCACCGAGAAGATCGGCTCCGGCCTGGTAACCGTAATGGTGCGCGGCGATGTGGGCGCGGTAAAATCCGCGGTAGAGAGCGGCAGCGCGGCTGCGTCCAGACTGGGCGAGCTGGTAGCAACCCATGTCATCCCGAGACCGCACACCGATGTGGAGAAGATCCTTCCGACATTGAAATAAGAATTTAGTACATCGTCTTCCAAGTAGCTCGACTTTAGACGCAGAATGAATTTTCATATGCAAGGCGGAAGAAGGAGGCGTAGCGGTGGCTACGTCGACTGATGACAACGAAGCAGATGGAAATTCAGGCAAGTATAAAGTCGAGATAATTTGGAGACGAGGTACTAGGTTCTGCTTTCCGGCCACATCGGTTTTGACAACCGGATGTGAGCAGGAAAGCGGAATGAATTCTCTTTAGAGGTGGACATTTTTCACGGTTGCAGAAAGCAGGTGTACCCTTGGAAACAGCAAATGTGGAACAAATCACGAGACTGGTGATCGAAGCGGTCAACCGGATGGAGATAGAAAAGAAAAGCAGTGGGTTTGCCGTGCCGGTCGGTGTCTCCGCAAGGCATGTTCATCTGACGCAGGAGCATGTAGAAGCCCTGTTTGGTTCAGGGTATCAGCTTACAAAACGCAAAGAACTGATGGGCGGACAGTTTGCCTCCAATGAGACAGTGACGATTGTGGGCCTGAAGCTGCGCGCGATCGAGAACGTCCGTGTGCTTGGCCCGGTGCGCAAAGCATCGCAGGTGGAGGTTTCCGCGACGGACGCGATCCGGCTTGGAATGAAAGTGCCGGTACGGGAGTCCGGCGACATTAAGGGCAGTGCGCCAATCGCAATCGTCGGACCAAAAGGAGCCATTTATCTCAATGAGGGCTGCATTGTCGCCATGCGTCATATCCATATGTCTCCTGCTGACGCGCAGGCAGCCGGAGTCAGAGACGGTGATTTTGTTTCCGTTAAGGCGGATAACGAGCGCGGCACCACCTTTGATCACGTAAAAATCCGTGTAGATGAAAGCTTTACGCTGGAGATGCACATTGATACGGATGAGGCGAACGCGGCGCAGATTGCTACGGGGGATCTGGTGACGATTGTGGGTTGACGCGTAAGCTGATGCTTTATTAGATATGCGCAGAGCCGGGCAGGGAAGTTCTGCGGCTAAAGCCGCGCGAGCCGGGTGCGGTGAAAAGGGTGAGAGGCTTTGCCCTGTCTGATGAAATGGTGCGGGGAGGCGTGAAATGATTGTAGGGAAAGTAGTGGGCAGCGTGGTCTCCACGCGCAAAAGCGAAAAATTAATCGGGAGCAAATTCATGATTGTAGAGCCTGTGCAGTGCATGGCATCCGGTCAGGGGCAGCTGGTAGCGATTGATATTATCGGCGCCGGGATCGGAGAATATGTGCTTGTGGCGCAGGGAAGTGCCGCCAGGATAGGCTGTGGGGTGGATAACGCGCCAGTGGACGCAGCAATCGTCGGCATTATCGACGATGCCAGTGAACTGTTGTGAAACGACGAATATCGTTTCCTGTAAATGGAGTATCATTATGGAAATAAAAGAACTTCAGGACATCATTCAGTCATGTGGTGTGGTGGGCGCCGGAGGAGCCGGTTTCCCGACCTACGCGAAGCTGACAGACAAAGCAGATACTATTCTCATGAACTGTGCGGAGTGTGAGCCGCTTTTAAAGCTGCATCGGCAGCTTTTGGAGCGTCATGCGTATGAGATTATGAAAACATTTCATCTGATTGCGCAGACGGTGGGTGCGTCCGAGGCAATCATTGGTGTGAAAAAATCCTATATACAGACAGTAAAAGCACTGCAGCAGCACATCGAGGAATTTCCCGGGATGCGTCTTCATCTGCTGGATGAGGTCTATCCGATGGGTGACGAGGTGGTGCTGATCTATGAAGCCACCGGGCGTGTCGTGCGGCCAGGCGGACTGCCGATCGAGCAGGGTGTTGCGGTATTTAATGTAGAGACCGTTTATAATGTGTACCGGGCGCTGGAGCAGAAAAAACCGGTGACAGACAAATACGTATCGGTTGTGGCGGAAGTCAGCCAGCCGGTAACGGTGCGGGTGCCGATTGGCTGTACGCTGGATGATGTGGTTGCGCTTGCCGGAAAAGTTACGGTCAGCGATCCGGTCTATTTTGTCGGCGGACCGATGATGGGACGCATTGGCAGCGGCGATGAGCCGGTCACAAAAACGACGAATGCGATCCTGGTTCTCCCAAAGGATCACACGATTGTCAGAAAAAAACAGAGAACCTCCTCGATTGACCTGAAGCGGGCGGCTTCCATCTGCTGCCAGTGCAGCACCTGCACGGATCTTTGCCCGCGTCATGCCCTTGGGCATCCGATTGACCCGGCAAGATTCATGAGGGCAGCGTCGAATCAGGATTTCCGGGATCTGAATCCGTATCTGGACGCTTCCTTTTGCAGCTCCTGCGGTGTCTGTGAAATGTATGCCTGTCCACAGAGCCTTGCCCCAAGGTCTCTGCTTGCGGATATGAAGGCTGGTCTGCGGCAGGCGGGCGTGCGGCCGCCGCAAAATGTACAGGCCGCGCCGGTGATTTCTTCCAGGGAATACAGAAAGGTACCGGAGGAGCGCTTGATGGCGCGTCTGGGGCTTTCAAGGTACGATGTGGATGCTCCGATGGATGAAGCCCTGGCGTCGGTTTCCAAAGTGAAAATTCTTCTGAGCCAGCACATTGGTGTTCCGGCAAAGGCGATTGTAAAGCCAGGAGATGAGGTGAGCCGGGGACAGATGATTGCTGAACCCGCGCAGGGGTTAAGTGTCGGGATTCACGCGTCGATTAGCGGGAAGGTGACAGAAGTGACAGACCGCCATATTGTGATTGCAGCGATTTCTTAATGTTTCTTGATCTGCCATTTTGAGTGGAAAAGCGGATCGTTCAGGCATATAAATGGCAGCGCGCAACGGAAAGGACAGCACAGCGATGAGTAAAGCGATTGGAATGATAGAGTTTAAGACGACTGCCGCCGGTATTACCGCGGCGGACGCTATGGTAAAAACAGCTGAGGTGGAGCTGATCGAGGCGCAGACCGTATGTCCCGGAAAATATATCGCCATCATTGCCGGAGATCTGAGCGCGGTCAAGGCGGCAGTAGAGACAGCGGTGACTTCCTTTGAAGACAAGTGCATTGACAGCTTTGTCCTTGGAAATCCGCACGAATCGATTTTCCCGGCAATCTATGGCACCTCTCAGGTAAAGGATATCAGTGCGCTGGGCATTCTGGAGACTTACGATGCGGCGTCTATCATTGAGGCGGCGGATCAGGCAGCAAAGACGGCGATTGTAGAACTGATTGAGCTGCGTATTGCAAAAGGTATGTGCGGGAAATCTTATATGCTGATCACCGGGGAAGTGTCGGCCGTAGAGGCATCCATCGAGAGGGCAAAACAGCTGGTGGCAGAAAAAGGGATGTACCTGGATTCCTCCGTGATTGCGCATCCGGATCGGAAGATGGTGGAGAAGCTTCTTTAAGACCGGGCAGAGCCGGATGATGTGATGAAAAATCCTGTGACAGAGAAGAACAGTGGAGATTCTGTAACGGAAAATGACGGAAAAGGTTCTGTGTCGGGGAGGAAAAGAAAAATGTTGGCACTGGAAAGACGAAATGAAATCCTGGAAAAGCTGCAAATCGAGAAGCGTGTGGTGGTCTCAGAACTCAGTCAGCAGTACGGTGTTTCGGAAGAAACGATACGACGGGATCTGGATAAGCTGGAAAAGGAAGGGTATGCTACCAAAAGTTACGGCGGCGCTGTAATCAATGAGGATACTGGTATTGATCTTCCGTTTAATATCAGGAAAAACCAGAATGTACAGGGAAAACAGAAGATTGCGGAGCTTGCGGCTTCCCTGGTGGAAGAGGGGGAGCATATCATCCTCGATGCCAGCAGTACGGCTGTGTTTGTGGCAAAGGCTCTGAAGGAAACGAAAAGCCGCCTGACCGTTCTTACGAACTCGATGGAGATTCTGCTGTCCCTGACGGATGCGCCGGAGTGGGAAATTATTTCTACCGGCGGGGTGATGGACGAGCGGTATCTGACGTTTATCGGGATCGAGGCAGAACGGTCGATTCGTGCACATTACGCAGACAAGGTTATTTTTTCCTGCAAAGCTTTCAGCCGGGAGCGAGGCTATATGGAATCAAAAGATTCTCTCGCTGAAATAAAGAAGTCAATGCTTTCGTCCGGGAAGACAAGAATCCTGGCAGTAGACAGTACAAAATTTGACCGGGACGCGTTTGCGATCGTGAGTGATCTGCGGGATGTGGATATTGTTGTCACGGATGAGCAGCCGCCCGCAGCGTGGATGCGCGATTTTGAGCGGGCAGGAGTGAAATGTATTTATCCGGGCGACGGAAAACCGTAAGGAAATATGAAGATTTTCCTAAGTGGTAGACAGGAAAAAGGAAAATATGGTAATATGTTCTTCATGAGTCTATTTATAAGATCCTAGAAGGGGAGGAGACATAATGAAGAAAAAACTGATCTTATTGTTGACTACCGTGATGATTTCCGGTCTGCCTTTTGGCATGGGATGTCCGGTATATGCCGCAGAAGCTGTTTCGGAAACAGCTGTGGAGGCTGACGCGGAGACGATTGCAGCAGAGACTGAGAAAGCAGCGGCGGCTGTTATAGAGACTGTGACTGGGACAGAAGCGGAAGAAGCAGCGGTGACCGCAGAAACGGCAACCGAGTCTGAGACCGAGACGGTGACCGAGACAACGGCTGAGTCCGAGACAGAGACGGCAACAGAGACAACGGCTGAATCTGAGACCGAGACGGCAACAGAGACAACGACTGAAACTGAGACGGAAAGCGAGACGGCATCTGAGACGGAGACAGCGGCCGAGTCGGAAATCTCCACAGAATCAGAGTCTGAGACGGAAGTACTGCTGCAGGGGCTTGTGACTGCGGACGGCTATATGTATTATTATGTGGATGGCGTGGCACAGACGGGCTGGCAGACGGTAGGAAAGTCTGTTTACTATTTTTATAAGACTGCAAAAGGTTCTGTACCGAAAGGCGCCGCAGCGACCGGTTTGCTGAAGATTGACGTCTATCTCTATTATTTTTCTGCGGACGGCGTGATGCAGACGGGCTGGCAGACAGTAGGGAAATCTACTTATTATTTCTATAAGAGTGCGAAAGGTTCTGCGCCGAAGGGAGCAGCGGCGACCGGTTTGGTTAAGGTCGGCAGCTATCGCTATTATTTTTCATCTACAGGTAAGATGAAGATGGGTTGGAAGACCATCAATGGCAATAAGTATTATTTCCTGAAAAGCAGCTCGAGCGGGAAGCAGGGCGCGGCAGCGACCGGTCTGATTAAGATTGGCAGCTATCGCTACTATTTTAGTTCTGTGGGTAAGATGAAGACGGGCTGGAAGACCATTGACGGCAGCAAGTATTATTTTAACACCACCGGATCCGGAAAAACGTATGGTGCAGCTTTCACCGGCTGGCAGACGATCAATGGCGCTACGTATTATTTCTCGTCGACTGGTGTGATGCAGACCGGCTGGCAGACGATCAGCGGCAGCAAATATTACTTCTCGTCATCTGGAAAAATGCAGACCGGATGGGTAACGATTGACGGCGGCGCTTATTACTTCAACAGCAGCGGCATTCTGCAGACCAGCGGCATTGTCGGATCAGAGTCAGAAGGCTACGGACAGGTTGACAGCAACGGCAAACGTACTGCTTCTGTCGAGAGCAGCGCGGTGGCGATGATCAGCAAGGCGCAGTCCTACAGCAGTAGCACCAACTGGCTTCTTCTGGTGAATTCGTCCACGAATCGGGTCGGCGTTTTCTACGGTTCTTATGGAAACTGGCAGATGAAATATTACTTTGTATGCGCGACCGGTAAGTCTTCATCTCCTACGGTGAAGGGTTCCTATACGGTGCTTGCGAAAGGCAAAGCATTTGGCACTACTTATACCTGCTGGTATTATACACAGTTCTATGGGAACTATCTGTTCCACTCGGTTCTGTATGAACCGGGCAGTATGACGCAGATTCAGGAGAGCGGTCTCGGCACGAACGCCTCTCATGGCTGTGTGCGGCTTTCGCTGTCTGATGCGAAGTGGATTTATGATAATATTCCGCTTGGAACAAAGGTAATCAGTTATTAAACAGAAAGAAACTATTCAGAACGGCAGGCCACAGGTATCTGGATATCTGTGGCCTGTATTTTAAAAACGCGCAGATTACGCGGGGAGGTTAACTATGGCGGTGTACTATCTGGCAGTGGATATTGGGGCATCCAGCGGACGTCATATTCTTGGCTATCTGGAGGATGGCAGAATTGTGCTGGAGGAGATTTATCGCTTTGAAAATGGCCTGGTGAAAAAGGACGGTGAACTCTGTTGGGAATATGACCGCCTTTTTGCGGAAATTATCAATGGCATGAAGCGATGCCGGGAGCTTGGGAAGATTCCTGTGAGTATGGGAATTGACACCTGGGGCGTGGATTTTGTTCTTCTTGATGATCAGGATCAGGTGATTGGCAATACGGTCGGGTATCGTGACCATCGCACAGATGGTATGGATGAGGAGGTTTATAAGCTTATCTCTTCGGAAAACCTTTACGCGCGTACGGGGATTCAGAAGGCCATATTTAACACCATCTACCAGCTGATGGCGATTAAGAAGAATCATCCGGAGCAGCTCGAACAGGCGCAGACGCTTTTGCATGTGCCGGATTACTTTCACTTTCTGCTGACTGGGAATAAGACCTGTGAGTACACGGAGGCGACGACAGGACAGCTGGTTTCTCCTGTGACAAAGGACTGGGACTATGAACTGATAGACCTGCTTGGCTATCCGAGGCGAATTTTCCAGAAGCTGATTATGCCCGGCACTGTGGTCGGTATGCTTAGCGAGAAAGTGAAAAAAGAGGTTGGATTTGATCTTCAGGTGGTGGTTCCGGCGACGCATGATACAGGGTCTTCTGTGTTGTCTGTGCCTGCGAATGATGATGATTTTATCTACATCAGTTCGGGTACCTGGTCATTGATGGGGGTTGAGCGGATGACGCCGGATTGCTCGCCGAGAAGCCGTGAACTGAACCTGACAAACGAAGGCGGCTACGCAGGGCGTTTCCGTTATCTGAAAAATATCATGGGTCTGTGGATGATTCAGTCAGTACGCCACGAGTATCAGGATGCGTACAGCTTCGCCCAGATTTGCGCGATGGCTGAGGAAGCAAAGGATTTTCCATCGCGGGTGGACGCGAATGATTCCTGTTTCCTTTCTCCGGATAATATGACAGAAGCGGTCAGGGACTATTGCCGCAGGACCGCACAGCCGGTTCCGGAGACGCTCGGAGAGCTCGCGACCGTCATCTACGGAAGCCTTGCGGACTGCTACGCGAAGACAGCGAAAGAACTCGAAGAGATGGGCAAGAGGGAATACCACCGTATTCACATCATGGGGGGCGGCTGCAATGCGGGCTATCTGAATGAACTGACCGCGCGTGCGACCGGCAAGGAAGTCCATGCGGGTCCTACCGAATCGACGGCGATTGGCAACCTGCTGGCGCAGATGCTGAAGAGGGGAGAATTTAACTCAATCGAAGAAGCACGCACCTGTGTCCATGATTCGTTTAACATTAAGGTTTATAACGAGAAGACGCTTTGTGCTGAATAAGGCGACAAGTGCTGTCTGTTAATGCTTTGTAAGAAAATCAGATCTGGAGAGTAAAACGAAGAACATCGTTTGTTACTGTTCACACCCCGACCACGCACTTGCTGCGTGGTCAGGGGTGAAAACGTAGAGATTACAAGCATCTGGCCCATCGCGAAGCGATTTTAATTGGCCAGATGCCGTTATAGGTCACACCTGTAGAGGGTGAAATAACTTAAATCTGGTCAGGGTGTGACCTGTAACCATCGTTTACTATATAAATACGAGGAGGGCTTTATCATGTTAGTAGAGACAAAAGCAAGAGTGGGCGTTTTCTCTATCGCGCTGGGCGCGTATCTGCCGCAGTTTCCACAGTTGGTACCGGAATTCGAGGCACAGTTTGAGGCATTCAAGAAGACATTGCCGGATACCGTGGAGATCATTGACGGCGGTATGGTGACGACGAAGGAGCAGTCCCAGGCAGCGGGAGACAAATTCCGTGCGGCAGATGTGGATCTGGTATTCCTGCAGCTGCTGACCTACGCGACTTCCTACAATATGCTTCCGGCGGTGCGGGATCTGGACGTGCCGGTGGTGCTGGTGAATGTGCAGAAGCTTAAGGCACTGGATTATCAGCACACGGACATTGCTTCCTGGCTTGGCGAAGGCTATGCCTGCGGCGCGGTTGGTGAGATGGTAGCGGATCTGGAGCGTTTTGGCAAGAGACATGCCGTGATTACGGGCGTTGTAGAAGGCGGAGATGCGGGCGTTCAGGCGGAGATCGAGGACTGGTGCCGCGCCGCGCAGACCCGGCGCAGGTTCCGCGATACTAACATTGCACAGATCGGCCGGCCGTATCCGGGCATGATGGATCTCTATATTGATGAGACGAACCTTTATCGGCGGATGAATCTTTACACAAAGCAGTTTGACTGGGAGAAAATGTGGATCATTGCGGACAATGTGACAGACGAAGATGCAATCCGCGCGAAAGCACAGGACATCCTGGATACCTTTGATATCGAGGGCGGCGGAACCATTGAAAAAGTATGGGAGATGGCGCGGTATGTGGTAGCATTTGAGCAGTGGGTAAAGGATGAGAAAATTGGTCTGGTTGCCTCTCATTATGACGGACTTGCGACTGGAAAAGCCGGTGTGCTTGACAGTATGCTGATTCCGGCATTTTCCATGCTGATTAAGCAGGGCGTAGCCTGTGCGGTAGAAGGCGATATGAAAGTCGCGATGGCGATGAGTATCTTAAAGACGATCTCCGGTACCGGTCAGCTTGCAGAAATGTATTCCATCGATTTCAACGATGACATTGCCATTATCGGACACAGCGGATCCGGCGACGCGGATATTTCCGATAAAAAGCCGACCATGAAGATCGTAGAAGTCTTCCACGGGAAGACTGGCGGCGGTTATCTGACCCAGTTTTATCCGTATTTAGGGCCGGTGACTTATCTTGCGATTACGCAGGATGGGGATGGACATTTCAAATTCGTTGTGGCAGAAGGCGTCAATGAGGAAGGCGAGATTCTTTCCTTTGGCGATACCAATATGCGGACCCGTTTCACCTGCGGCGCGCGGGAGTTTGTGAACCGCTGGAGCGAGTGCGGCCCGACGCATCATTTTGCGGCTGCGACCGGCAGACACATTGATACCATCCTGAAAGTGGCAAAGATCTTCAATGTACCGGTGGATATTGTGACGAGATAATGATAAGACATGTTTGCTGTTTCGATTTCGGCAAGGCATTCTTCCGTATAGAGTGCAGGATGCCCTGCCAAGAACGCAGCAGCTGATATAAGAGGAAAACGAGGGGAAAGCAATGAAGATTCTGGAAACAAGATTTATGCAGGGTTTTATCAAGATGGCGGACGATGGTTTTCAGCAGGGCTGGCATGAGAGAAACGGCGGAAACCTGAGTTATCGTTTGAAGCCGGATGAGGTCGAGCTGATTCGTCCCCGCCTGAACGCTCCGGGAGAATGGGAGCCGATCGGAACCGAAGTCCCCGAACTGGCTGGTGAGTTTTTCCTGGTGACCGGCAGCGGAAAGTATTTCCGCAACATTAAAGTCGACCCGGAGGCCACTCTGGCAATCATTGAACTGGATGATGCGGGTGTAAATTATCGGATCCGCTGGGGACTCGTGGAAGGCGGAAGGCCGACCAGCGAGCTGCCGACCCATCTGATGAATCATGAGGTGAAAAAGAGACTGACGAACGACCGTCATCGCGTGATTTATCACGCGCATACGACCAATATTATTGCGCTGACATTTGTATTGCCGCTTAACGATAAGGTATTTACCAGAGAACTCTGGGAGACTGCTACAGAATGTCCGATCGTCTTTCCGGATGGCGTTGGCGTCATCGGCTGGATGGTGCCGGGCGGCCGTGAGATAGCGGTTAAGACAGCAGAGCTGATGGAGAAATACGACGTTGTGATCTGGGCGCATCATGGGATGTTCTGCTCCGGCGAGGACTTTGACCTGACATTCGGCCTGCTGCATACCGTTGAAAAATCTGCGGAGATTCTGGTCAAGATTCTTTCCATGAATCCGCGGAAGCTGCAGACGATTACGCCGGATAACTTCAGAGATCTTGCGAAAGGTTTCAATGTAACACTTCCGGAAGAATTTCTGTATGAGAAGCCGTGACGCGATAGCTGCTGTTACAGATCATATTTGCAGAGGAAAAAATAATGCAAAACAAATCAGATCAGGATATGATTTGTAAGGATCAATAATCGGAAGGAAGGAACGACATGATTAAAGGATTTAAAATGAAATTATATCCGGGCCAGGAAGCGGAATATGAAAAGAGACACAACCAGCTCTGGCCGGAAATGAAGGACATGATACATGAGTACGGCGGAAAAAACTACACCATTTTCCTGGATCGTGAGACCCTGACGCTGTTCGGTTATATCGAGATCGAAGACGAGGAAAAGTGGGCGCAGAGCAGCGATACCGCAATCAACCGCAAATGGTGGGATTTTATGGCGGATATCATGGAGACAAATCCGGACAACAGTCCGGTCTCCGTGGACTTGCAGAAGGTATTCCATCTGGACTGAAGAGCCTGATATGGCTGGCGGCAAATACCCTGGTTTATCAAAAAACAGACAAGAAACAGAACGGATTTTGTAGAACTTCTGTATTGACATCAAACGGATTTGGATTTAAGATTGCTTGGCAGCGAGGGAGCCTGATTTTTTCGGGTTCCTTTTTTCGGCTTATGCGCAGGGCCGGGCGAGCAGGAACCGACAAGCCGCCTCCTGCTCGATTTTTGGACGGTCAGCGGCGCTGTTGAAAATATCACTTAGGAGAAAATGCAATCATGAATCAGCAAAAAAAGAAACCATCCTTTTGTTTGTCTCGCCTGCCACATCCGGGAATGCGAATTCTGAAATCAGCGGCAGCAATTATTTTGTGTTATTTTGTTTCCTTTCTCCGCGGAGACAGCGGAATTGTCTTTTATTCTCAGCTGGCGGCGCTCTGGTGTATCCAGATGTACACGGCTGCCACATTTAAAAATGCATATCAGCGTATGATCGGCACGATCATCGGGGCGCTCTACGGCCTTGTCTTCCTGCTGCTTCGGGGAAGCCTGATTTCGATGAAAGCGTTGGCGAAGACGACGATGGTATTTCAGGTGATCAATGCGGCAGTGATTTCCGGCATGGTAATTCTGGTCTTATATACCACAGTTCTGATAAAGAAAAAGCAGGCCTCCTATTTTTCCTGCGTCGTATTTCTGAGTATTGTGGTCAACCATGCGGGTGATCTGAATCCCTATCTTTTTGTGTGGAACCGATTCCTGGATACCGTGGTTGGCATCCTGATCGGGCTGCTGGTGAATACGTTTTCCCTGCCGCGAAAGAAACGAAAGGACATTCTTTTTGTTTCCGGGCTGGATGACACACTCATTGACGCGAAGGATTCTATGAGCGATTACAGCCGGGTAGAGTTGAACCGGATGCTGGATGAAGGGGCGAATTTTACCATCTCCACCATGCGCACACCGGCTTCCCTGCTCGAACCAATGCGTGATATTCGTCTGCGGCTGCCTGTGATCGTCATGGATGGTGCGGCACTCTACGATATCAACGAAAAGCGTTACATGGAAAAATATACATTGACAGCTGCAGAGACGCGGGAATTGCTTGCGTTGACTAAAATGCATGGACTCATGTGTTTCACCAATGTGATTCTGGAGGATACGATTGTCATCTATTATCAGAACACGGAAGAAAAAGTACACAGTGTTCTCGTATCAAAGCTGCGGCGCTCCCCGCTGCGCAATTATATCTGCCGCCGCCCCCCTGAGGATGCGGAAGCCGTTTATCTGATGCTGCTATATCCGAAGACAAGAATAGAAGCTTTTTATGGGGAACTGAAGAAGGGAGGCTATTGTGAGCGCTTTAAAATCCTCTGCTACGACTCGACGGATTACCCGGGGTATACGTACATCAAGATTTATAACCGGGAGGCCACGCGTGAGCATATGCTGACAGAACTGGAGAAGCGGATCGGAATGCACAGAACCGTGACTTTTGGGAGCATTTCCGGAAAATACGACGAGGTCATTCAGGGAGATATGAACCGTGTCGTGCGCATATTGCGCAGAAAATACGAGCCGGTCATCTGGAGCAGGGATGCGCAAGAGGCGCGGTAAAATTCGTGCCGCGTGGAAGCGGAGAAACCAGACAGGCGGTGCACATTCTTGTAAACGCATAGAGAAAATTTTAAAAGCATATACTGAGAAAGACACGGACAGTTTGCCGGTGTCATAAAAATCGGATGCGGCAGGAGTTTTCTATATGAGGCGGAATCCTGGAATAAGAAAAAGAATCTTTGCGTTGCTTATCATTCTTGCTGCTTTCTTATGCGGGCAGGTGTGCAGGCAACCAGAAGGTATACTGGTAAAGGCTGTAGAAAACAAAGTTTTGGATGCAACTGCCGCGGCGCAGGAAGTTTCTCTTGATTTATATGCGGCCAGTGCAGTTCTGATGGATGGAACCAGCGGACGCGTTCTTTATAATAAAGACGGCGATACCCCGCTTCCAATGGCAAGTACGACAAAAATCATGACCTGCATCCTTGCGCTGGAATCTATGACAGAAGATACAGAAATAATATGCACCGTGTCAGGCACCGCCTCCGCACAGCCAGAGGTCAAGCTTGGTATGATTACGGGAGACTCGTTCTACCTGAGCGATCTGCTGTATTCTCTGATGCTGGAATCGCACAATGACACGGCGGTCTGCATTGCCGAGACTGTCGGCGGCAGCGTCGAAAATTTCGCAGCCATGATGAATGCCAAGGCGGCCGAGATCGGCTGTACGCAGACCTACTATATCACACCAAACGGCCTGGACGCCGAGGACGAAAACGGCGAGCATCACACGACTGCGCATGATCTGGCTTTGGTCATGCGCTACTGTCTCACACAGTCTCCGAAAAGCGAAGAATTTCTGGCAGTGACGCAGACCGCTTCCTATACATTTTCCAACATTTCCGGTACGCGAACCTATAGCTGTACAAACCATAATGCATTTTTGAATTTAATGGAAGGCGCCCTTTCCGGCAAGACCGGTTTCACAGGAAAAGCGGGCTACTGCTATATCGGTGCCCTTTCACGGGACGGGAAGCTTCTGATCGTGGCTCTTCTGGCCTGCGGCTGGCCGAACAATAAGGGCTACAAATGGGTTGATACGAAAAAACTGATGAATTACGGACTCACAGAATTTGAAACACGCGATATTACTTCTGTGGAAATCCCGACGAAAACGCTCACTGTCACGAACGGACAGCAGGAAAGCGTTTCTACTATTCTGGAAGAACCCTCCCCGAGCGAAGTCCTGATGCGCTCCGGCGATCAGGTCGAAATCCGGGTCGAGATGCTGCAAACCATCGAAGCTCCCGTGGCGGAGGGAACGCAGGTCGGGCTGGTGCATTATCTGGTAGACGGGGAAGAATATGCGGTCACATCCATTTTGACGGAAAGTGGAGTGGAAGAGCGGACATATCGGTATTGCCTGCGGGAGCTGATGAGAGAATTCCTTCTATGGCCTGCATAAATGCCCCCAAAACCGCAATTCCACGGGCTATAAACGGTGTGACCTGTAACGAGTAAGGTCGACAGAAATAAAAATCTGTGTTATAGTATCGGCATGGAATATGGAAAAACAGATGAACCTCTATGGTAATCTTTAAACGAGGCAGAAAGGTGGAAGAACATGAAAGTATTAATGTTAAACGGAAGTCCGCGGGTGGGCGGCAATACTTCAATCGCGCTGGATGAAATGGAAAAGGTATTTAAAGCGGAAGGTGTGGAAACGGAGATTGTGCGAGTGGGCAATCAGGCTATCCGCGGCTGTATCGCCTGCGGCAGCTGCGCGAAAAATGGAAAATGCGTGTTTGATGATGAAGTAAACAAACTGGCTCCTGTATTTGAAGAAAGCGATGGCCTGGTAGTCGCAAGTCCTGTATATTACGCGTCTGCAAATGCTACGCTGATTGCCTGTCTTGACCGCTTATTCTACAGCACAGGATTCGATAAGACCATGAAAGTCGGTGCAAGCGTGGCAGTGGCGAGAAGAGGCGGCTGCTCCGCGACATACGATGAACTGAATAAATATTTCGGGATCAGCGGGATGCCGATTGCCACCAGCCAATATTGGAACAGCGTTCACGGCCGTGAAAAAGGCGAGGCGGTACAGGACGAGGAAGGTCTGCAGACCGTTCGTGCACTGGCAAGAAACATGGTATTTTTGATGAAGAGCATTGCCCTCGGAAAAGAAAAATACGGGCTTCCGGAAAAAGAACCGAAGGTGTCCACACATTTTATCAGGTAAGGATGGAAGGGTTTGGGACAACTCTGTTTGCAATCGGAGATCCGGGCAGGCAAAGCGGTGTTGCGTATCAGTTGGAAAAAACGACGGATGTCACAAAAGTGGTGATCGAATATGCGCGTCATGAGGAACTGTTCTAAAGACGGTATGCTTTCGATATAAATATTGTTTATAACCAGCTATAGTCAGAAAAAATTTGACGAATCCGGATTCCTGGTTTATCATGAAGCACAGAAACAACGAAGCGGCAATCGCTTCCTGTGGCTGCACAACATTTGGTTTAACCAGAAAGAGAGGAATGATTATGAAAAAGACAATCGCGAAGTTATTGGCAGTAAGTCTGGCTGTTACCGCTGTGGCGGGACTTTCCGTTACGGCGTCCGCGGACGTGGACAACGTTATTACCGTAGCGGCTTCCCCGACACCGCACGCAGAGATTCTTGAGAAAGCGGCGGAGATCCTGGCAGAAGAAGGCTGGGAGCTGCAGGTGACGGAGTTTACGGACTATGTACAGCCCAACCTGGTGGTAGACGAGGGCGAGATCGACGCGAACTATTTCCAGCACACACCGTATCTGGAGAGCTTTAATGAAGAGCAGGGTACAGACCTGGTGAGCGTGGCGAAGATTCATTATGAGCCGATGGGAATCTATATTGGCACGAAGTCCAGCCTGGACGATCTGGAGGACGGCGATGTGATTGCGGTTCCGAATGATACGACCAACGAGGCGAGAGCGCTTCTGCTTCTGGAGGCGAATGGGGTATTGACTCTGCCGGAGGATGCGGATCTGACCGTTACCGCGAATGACGTGGTTTCCTTTAAAGATGACCTTGATATCGAAATCATCGAGGTAGAGGCGGCGCAGGTCGCGCAGTACACCAGTGAGGTGGCATTTGCAGTGGTCAATGGCAACTATGCTCTGTCCGCGGGACTTTCCTCTTCTGACGCGATTGCGTTTGAAACATCAGATTCTGAGGCGGCTTCGACCTATGCGAATGTGCTTGTGGTAAAGGCTGGTAATGAGGAAGACGAAGGCATTCAGGCACTGGTAGCGGTTCTCCAGTCGGATGAGATCAAAGAGTTTATCACTGAGACCTATGACGGTTCCGTAGTGCCGTACGAAGAGCCGGCGGAAGAGGCGGAGACCGAGACGGAAGCAGTGACAGAGTAAGGATCTGGCGCAAAGTAAACGACTTGCGTCGTCTACTATAATTCGCGCATCTTGCACCGTCTGATACGTGAATCGCAGATACAAAACAGGCACGATAAAAGAATCAGGCAGGAGACGGTTTACCGCCTCCTGCTCTTTATATGCGCAGGGTCGGGCAAGGTGTTTTGCGGCTTAAGCCGCACCCGGCCCGCGCGGCGAGTAGGAGCCGACCGGTCGCCTTCTACTCGATTGGTACGAATTTCGGACACAGGCTGTCTTATCAGCTATGCAATTATAATGGAGTTTACGGATATTCGAGAACCGTAACAAGCGTAAAATTCGTTTATAAACTGCGTAAAAAAACCGTGCAGTTTCCATACAAGTGTGCTATGATAAGCGATGGTTAGGGTGCGCCAGTTCGGCGCTTGAAATACAAGTAGGTGAAAGTCCTACTCTGGTA